>NZ_JBEBMH010000021.1:0-105052 GCF_040081985.1 Mesorhizobium yinganensis
CAACGAGCGACGACCGCACTCGGCGCTCGGTTACCTTACTCCCGCGGCCTATGCCGCGACCCTGACCGCAACGCACGATCGGCTGCGCAACCCCGACCAGCTCCGCCGATCGTCCGTTGCTCAACCGGCGCACATGCGCCAATCTCAACCATGGACTCCAGCCTCAGCCGGATGACAAAACGGGGTCACAGCAGCATTCTCAGCTCTTTGCTGGTGGCCATCGCTTGTGCCTGGCGCTGTAGCGCAGACGTCAGCGTTTTGTTCGAGAGCCTTGAACACGCTTTCGCCACTAGAGAAGGAGAAGATCTATGATCTTATTTCCGAAAGCGCGACAGACGGCCTTACCGGCACGATTCAATTGTGGGATACTCTGACCATCCCATATATTTCCGACCCGGGACTTTCAGATGACCTAAAAAAACGATTCAAGCAAGCCGCGAAGGAGATTTATGACAAGACAGAAGTTCGCCTAGTAAGCTGCAATCAAGATGCGATAAAAAAGAAAAGTGTCCGAGCTTTCATGTATTTAGGAAAGTTTTCTGATTTTTGTAAAGAGCCTGGAGCAGCGTGTTCCAAGGGCATAGGAATGAAACTCAAGACTGGCCTTGATAAGCTGAGCAAGCCAGATGAGGAAGCAGAAAAGGCGTTTGCAGCGTCTGGAGCTCCCATGGGCTTCAAAGAGTCAAACAACGTTATGGTAATTGCTCACGAATTTCTACACCGCCTCGGTTTAGCTCACCAGCATCAGAGCCCGTATGCCAACAAGTTCATAAAGGTTGACCAAAGTGATAAGGATAACTGTGCGCCTAATGGAATTTACTGGCTTCCTTACTACGACCCTGCGTCGGTAATGCACTACGGACTTCAGGAATGCAACAAAATGGAGTTGGACTGTGAGTCAAGCCCGAAGGGGGGCAATCGGTACAACCTGAAGTGCAAAGCCATCGACGAGCAAATTTCCAAGTATGTTTGCCTCTACGGGACACAATCTAGCGGGAACAAATGCTTCCAGCGGCCGGAGGAGTTGCTAGGTGGCCCCAAGCTGGGGCCCGCCATACGTTACTCTGACAACAAATTTGGGCAGCGGGAATGCTTATCCATGCTGGATCAGGCTTGGCTTCTCTCTCGTTACGCGATCGTTGAAAAGGACGAATACGGATTGGAGAAGATGATAGCTGATGGCCTGTGCGAAGCAAACTAGTGCATCGGTCGAAGGACCGCGCTGTCCCGGGAGAAATGTCCGCACCGGCCGGCGATTACGCTATTCTAGCGCCACCAGTTCGACCCTGCGCGACGGTGGGGCTTGCTTTTCGAGATTTGGGCGTTCGAATTGGCGTTCCCCGCGGGCGCGCGACAGCAGTTTGTGCAAGGGATAACCCAGAGAAATCATATGTTCACGGACAACTTCTGCACGGGCAGTAGTGAGTGCCATATTGAGACCCTCTTCGCCGGCGGGGTCGGCATATGCATCCAGTATGATAGTCGGTTGATTGGCCAATCCAACCAGCGCCTTTTCAATACCTGATTTCGCTTGGGCGCTGAGTTGCGTCGATCCGCTGGCAAAGGCAGCGCTGTACAAAACTCTCGTCATGAAACCATCCCCAAGCCCGGTCAAGATGCCGAGTTTAGCGCGCGTAGGGCCAATCTGACTACATGTCCGCGGTCTTGCCGAGCGATTTTCTCACGAAAATTGCGGATCCTTCTCCGCCCTCGTGACGCGGCATTGTTGTGGGCCTGCCCTAAGCGCGACAGGATCCATTGCAAGCCGCGATTGTTGGACCTGCTGTCAGCAGCCGGCGCTAGAGGATGTCACAGCGGAACTTCGCGATACTCGGCATCCAAGCGGCCGTAGCACGAACGAATGACTGGGCGGTCCGTTCGCACTTCTGCTTGCAATATCGGGTGGCAGCGGAAGAACGAAAACAGAAAGGAATGAGAATCTGCCTGTGCAATTTTTGCACACGCCTATCCGTAAACTCTTGATTTTCTTAGTTAAACGACGCCATCGATCATGGGTGCCACAGCGACTACAGGAGCCCCGAAATACCTGCGATCTTCCTTGTCTTCAGGCTCTTGAGCCACTCAGTTCTCCAAATCTTCCGTCTTCCTCGCGTTCGGCTTAGACCAAATCCGCCAGTTTCAACGCTGGACCCGGTAGAGACATCAAAGGCTTCCCATTTACCAAAGAATGAGGAAAGCAGGCTTTTGGGCGTTTACCGAGCGCAAGTGCGAGCGTGGTACCTCTCCGCATTATGCGGATGGCGCGGCATACCACGAGGCGGCGACATTTGACAGACTGCCGACGGCGGTCGTCCGGGACAGTGCGATGTCTGGGCCATATCCGCGAGAAACTGATGGCGGGAGAAGCGCGCGCCGCAGCTGGCTCGGATATGGTGCCAATACCATTGTCCCCGGCGCCGCAACGGGACGCCCCTGTTCAAAAACTCCAGATCAATGGGACGATGAACACCGACACCACGAAGAACCAGATCAGCAACGGCAGTCCTAGTTTCCAGTAGTCGCTGAACAAATAGCCGCCGGGTCCCATCACCATCAGATTGGTCGGCGTGGCGATCGGCGTCAGGAACGCGGCGGCCGCCGCCACTCCCGTGCTCATCAGGACCGGGCGCGGTGACACGCCCATGCTGGCGGCGGCGGCAACGCCGATCGGGATGACGATCAGCGCAGTCGCCGTGTTGCTGATGAGCTGCCCCATGATGGCCGTGAGCACAAAAAGACCGGCGAGCAGCGCCAACGGCCCGGCGTCGCCAACCAGTCCGACGAGCCACTCGGCCATGAACTTGGCGGCACCGGTCTCCACCATCGCGGTGGAAAGCGGCATCATCGCGCCGACGAGGATCACCGTCGTCCAGCCGATTGCCCGGTAGGACTGCTCTACCGTCATGATACCGGAGAGGATCGTGGCGCCGGCTGCCAGCAGACCGGCAACGGCGGGCGGAACAATCCCGGTAGCGAGCAGCAGGACCATTCCCAACAGGATTGCCACCGCCTGCTTCGCGCCAGGCCCCATCGGCACGGCCTGGCGGCGAACCAATTCGGGCGAACTCACGACCAGCACGTCGGGGTCGTCGAGATGCACGTCGAGGGCTTTCCACGTTCCCTGAAGCAGCATCGTGTCGCCGGCCTGCAGGACAATTCCGCGGACATCGCCCGCGGCTTTCGGAGCTTCGATTTCGACGCCTGCGCGCTGCACGGCGAGAATGATCAGGTCGCCGCTCTCTGTGACCATGCCTGGAAAGACGGCCTGGCCGATCAGGCCGGAACGCGGCGGAATGACCACCTCCGCGAGACCGGACTGGCGGTTGAACAGCGTCTCCTCGCCCTTGCCGGGCGTTGCCCCCTCCTCCCGGAAGGAAAGATGCATGTCGGCGGCAAAGTTAGCGACGGTGTCGGGATCGCCGCGCACCAGCATATGATCGCCGACGGCGATCAGCGCCCGGCGAAGCGGCCCAGCCGATTCGCCCTCCTGCACGCCAACCAGTTGCAGGCCCGGATAGGCGGCAAGGTCGATCGCTGACGGCGCGGCACCCGCGTAGGATGAATTGGGGCGCACGCGCATGCGATAGACCCCGCTGGCGAGGCCGTATTGCTCGACCAGCGTCCTTGCGTGACGGCTGAAGTCGGCAGGCATGGTCGCGCCGTTGCGTTCGGGCAGCAATTTTTGGCCGAAAAGCACGATGATCGCCATCGATCCAACGAGAAGCGGGACGCCCACGAGGGCGAACTCGAAAAAGGCGAAACCGCCGACACCTGCGTCGAACCCCGCTTCGGACACCAGCACGTTCACGGGCGTGCCGGTCAAGGCAAGCATCGAACCGGCATGGGCGGAGAAGACCAGCGGCATGAGCAATTGCGAGGAGTTCCGCTTGAGCCTGACCGCGATGACCACAACAACCGGCAGCAACGCGGCCACGGCGCCATTGACGCTGATCAGCGCGGTCAACAAAGCGACAAGGCTCATCATCAGAAGGAGCAGGCGCGTCCGGCTCTCTTCACCGGCACCACGGATCAGAAGCTGTCCGGCCCAGGCGGTGACCCCGGTGACCTCGAGCCCGGAACTGACGACGAAGAGCGACGCTATGAAGATGACTGCGGGGTCGCCGAAGCCTGCCAGCGATTGACCGAGCGTGAGTATCCCGCTCGCCCAAAGTGCCAATCCCACCATCATGGCGACGACGACGACAGGCAGCTTGTTCCAAACGAACAGAACAACGGCGATGACGATGATGAGTGTGATGGAGGCTATCGGGCTCAATCGTTCGGTTCCTTATCGGGTCGTCCTGTCGATTGTCTTTTCCGATCCAGCCGGCCGCATCTCATTGCCGGCATCGCAAGCGATCGTTGCGAGGTCGATCAGCCGGGAGAGGTGTGATTATAGGTATATGCCAACGTGCGCGGTGAATGTGCCGCTAGTCCTCCATTGTCGCCAACAGCACGCCCAGACGACAGCCCTTCTCGTATTCGGACAGGTTGACATACTCCTTGATCGTATGGATCTCGGCCTGGCCGGCGCCGATGGTGACCGTGGGCACGCCATGTTTGTCGAGCCAGTTGGCATCGAGGCCGCCGTTGGAGAACAGGTATATCGGCTCGATGCCGAGGACATTGAGTGCTTTTGCGGCGCGCTTGACCACCGGTGCGTCCTGGCCGAGTTCGAAGGGCGGATAGGCCGGCTGCCGGAGGAACGTCACTTCGGCGGTTTCGCCCTCGTGATCCCTCACCGCTGCCTTTGCCTTGGCGAAAGCCTTCTCATAGCCGTCGACAATCTTCGTCGCGAAAGCCAATTCGGGGCTGCGCGCCTCGCCCCTGATGAAGGTGAAGTCGGTTACGACATTGGTGGCGTCGCCGGACGGCTTGCCGTCCTTGCCGCCGAAAATGCCGACATTGCTGGTTCCGCGTCCATCCTGCGTGACGATCTTGCCGAACCACCCGGCCTCACGGACCTCGGCCAGCGCTATGGCGCCGACCATGGTCGAGGATATGCCCTTGTCGGGAGCGACGCCGGCGTGGGACGCCTTGCCCTTGATCTCGACCTCCCAATTCTCCTGCCCGACCGCGCCGATGATCAGCTCGGCGGCGAGCTGGCCGTCGACGTTGATGCACATGACCGGGCCTTTGAGATCGGCCGGATCGAGTTCGCGGGCGCCGTGCAGGCCGCTTTCCTCGCGGACGGTGAAGAGCAGGGTGATCGGCGGATGCGGCAGCTTGTTCTTGAGCAGGGTTTCCGCGACCACGATGAGCAGAGCCACGCCGGTGCGAGCGTCGCCGCCCAAAGCGGTCGTGCCGTCCGACACGATCCGGTCGCCCTCGCGTCGCGGCTTGGCGCCGGCGCAGAGGGGCACCGTGTCGAGATGGGTCGAGAACAGCAGGCGCGGTCCCGGCCTGGTGCCGGGCAGGTCGACGATCAGGTTCCCGGTCTCGGTCGGCAGCGGTATGCGTTTGTTGGCGTCGTCGAAGCGGATTGCCGAGGCGGGCACGCCGACATTCCTCAGCGCCTCGCTGACAGCCGCCGCGATGTTTGCCTCGTGGCCGGTGACGCCCTCGACCGACAGAACGTGCATCAGGTGGTCGATTGCAGCTTCGGCGTCGAGGGGAATGGTGGTGCCGTTCATTGTATCCACCCGATCGTTTCCATGACCCATACGAGAACGCGCGGCCCCTTCTACAGCCCCCAAGGCAGGCCCAGAAACTGCCAGACCGCCAGCAGCGCGGTCCACAGAACGAACATCCACACGACATAGGGCAGCATCAGCGATACGATGGTGCCGACGCCGGCGGTCTTGTCGTATTTCTGCGCGAAGCCGACGACCAGCGCGAAATAGGCGTTAAGCGGCGTGATGGCATTCATGGGGGAATCGCCCACCCGGTAGGCCGCCAGAACCGCTTCCGGCTCGACGCCGAGCTTCATGAGCAGAGGGACGAAGATAGGAGCGAAGATCGCCCACTTTGCGATCGCCCCCGTCAGCAGCAGATCGATGATGGCGACGACGACCACGAACCCGAGCAGCAGCGGAAGCGCGCCGATATTGGCGGACTGCAGGGTCCCCGACAGGCTGAGAGCCATGACCGTGCCGATGTTTGTGTAGGTGAAGTAGGCGACGAATTGGCTGAGCACGAAGAACAGGAATATCGTGCCGCCCAGATTCTTGATCGACTTCTCGATCGCCGCGATAACCTCCGGCAAGGTCCGCAATGTGCCCGCGCCGATGCCGTAGGTCCAGCCCGACACCAGAAATACCAGCATGATGAACGCGATCAGCCCATTCATGAAGGGCGAATTGCCTATGAGTTCACCGGTGGTCGGGTTGCGTAGCGGCGCTCCGGAGGGCAGCGTCAGCAATAGGAAGACCGCGATCAAGGCGAGCAGGCCGAACCCCGCGAAGCGCAGGCCGCGCGATTCCTGTTGGGAAAGCGAGGCGTCCTGGCTGGTCGTGGTGCCCTCGGCGGCCAGCTTCGGATCATAAGCGCCCAGGCGCGGCACGATCATCCGATCGGTAATGAAGGCGATGATGACCGTTAGAAACAGCACGGATGCGATCGAAAACCACATATTCGATGCGAGGCCTATCGACCGGTTGGGATCCACCAGATGCGCCGCGTCATTGGTGAATTCGACAAGAACCGCGTCGAGAGGTTTGATCAGCATGTTGACCGTGAAGGCTCCGGCCACCCCTGCGAAGCCGAGCGCAAGGCCGGCAAGCGGGTGGCGCCCGACAGCCAGATAGGCGATGCCTGCGAGCGGGATCAGGACGAGGTAGCCGGCATCCGCCGCAACGCTGGCGAGGATGCCGACAAAGGCCAGGATGTAGGTCAGCGCCCATCCCGGAGAGACGATGACGAGCTTTCGGATCAATGCGGTGACCAGGCCCGATTCTTCGGCGACGCCGGCGCCGATCATGGCGGCGATCATCAATCCGACCGCGGTGAAGCTCATGAAATTGGGGACGAGCGACGAGTAGATGAAACGAATGCCTTCGGTGTTCAGCAGGCTCCGTATCTCGGTGGTCGCTTTCTCGATCTCATGCGTGTCGGCATTGATGCGGTCGAAGGTAACGGCGGCCCCGAACGCGCTCAGCAATGCCGACAGCACGATGACAATGCCGATGAGGATCAGAAAGATGATGACAGGATGGGGAACCATGTTCCCCACTTTCTCGACAGCGTCGAGAAACCTTTGCATGGTCGTTTTCGGAACTGTGCCTGCCGCGGCCATACCCCATTCCCCTCTGCCAAGATGCGTGAGGGCGGCGCTCGACACCGCCAGCCGGTCCCGGCGACTGCGCTCGGAGATTATTCCCCCATGGCGATAAGTCATGAGCGCAGAATCCAAAACCTGGGCTTTCTGTCCCGAAATTGTAGGTTGAACGTGTTTTCCCGTGCGGCACCGGTGACGGCAGGAAAATCCCCTCGCACGTGGCGTCGTGCGCCTTGTTTGATTGGATGGCCGCTACCGGGGAGACGGGACCGCTGATCCACCCCGTGATCATCATGCGAAGGACCCAGATTCACCCAGAATGGGATCAGTGGCGCAGAGTTGGGATTCTAAGCTCATCCGTGTTGTCCGGACAGTTGCTAGCGTCCATCGCGTGCGGCTCCCGGGATCTTGCGTGTCGTATATGGCGCGCCGGTTACCTGACTTTCGACAAGCCGCCCGAGAAAGGCATCGAGGTCTTGGAAAATGACGTGACGATGTCATCGTTCAAGCGTTCTATTGAGATGGGCATACGGGACGCCTGACGAAATTAATCAGTCCCAATAAAAGGAAATTACGATGAGCGATCTTGTTTTCATTGGGTTCCCTACTGAGGAGAAGGCCGAGGAAGTGCGTCAGAAGGTGCTTTCCCTGCAACGCGAATACCTCATCGAACTGGGCGATGCCGTCGTCGTGGTCAAGAACCAGGAGGGCCACGTAAAGCTCAACCAGATGGTCAACCTCACGGCCGCCGGCGCCGCTTCGGGTGCATTGTGGGGCACGCTGATCGGCTTCATCTTCCTGATGCCGCTCGTGGGAGCGGCATTTGGCGCGGCTTCGGGCGCGATCGGAGGGAAGTTCACCGACGTCGGCATCAACGACCAGTTCATGAAGGACGCTGCCAGCGCCCTGCAGCCCAATACGGCCGGCCTCTTCCTTCTGATCCGGAAGATGACGACCGACAAGGTGCTGGCCGACCTCAAGGGCATTGGCGGCGTTTTAATCCAGACCTCCTTCGACGAGACGAAGGAAGCTGCGCTGCGCGAGGCGCTGGCAGCCGTGCAGACTGAGGCGGCGGCGCCCCCGACCACGTGATCGGTATCTGAGCCTGGGTCCAGACGGCGGTTGGGCCTACCGGCCCACCGCAACAGCGCGTCTCGACGATTTCCGGGACGCAGGCGACATCCGGAACGGCGATGTTCGGCGGCTGTGCAAGCGTTCGGAATGCGAAAACTCAAACGGAGAGTGCTTGCAGCAGATGCGCAAGTCGGAGTTTTCGGTCTGCCGAATGCCGGAAATGCTGTCCCGGGAGACTTCCCCCGCCGACCCAACCCTCCTCGCGGGCTTCGCTCGGCGAGATGCCGAATTCATGCCTGAAGGTTCGGCTGTACGCGGAGGGGTCCATGAACCCCCACTCTTCGGCGATGCGGGAGATGGATCGCCTATCCGAACTGTCGGCCAGCGCATCGCGCGTCCTCCGCAGCCGCTGGTGACGGATATAGGTGGAAACGCCGCCAAGCGGCTCGAAGAGCCTGTAGAGGCGGGAGCGCGAGAGACCGAGTTCCGAACACAGCATTTCGGGAGTCAAACTCCGGTCGGCCAGTCTCAGGGCGATGGTCTTCCGGACTTGATCCAGGAGCACCGTATCGATCGGTCTCTGCGCTTCGGCGAACCGATCCCGCGACGGCGTCAGACAGGCGGCGACCAGATGGTGTGTTGCCTCGAAGACATGCGAAGCCTCTGCAAGCGTCAATTCAGGCAGCGAGCGCTGCAGAAGAAGAAGATAATTTGCCATGAGCGACCCACAGCCTCCGTCCACCCGCATGTCCACCATTTCCTCAAGCCCCGGTAGCGAGGACAAAAGGTCGTGCGGCATGAAAAGGGTCAGGAAAGCGTCGTCATCGGTCACGGCTTCGAAAGGCCTGGCCAGACAGTGGATGCTTGGAGTTGCAGGTTTGAGCTCGCGCGCCAAGCGTCGTGAGCCGCGCAACGGCACGCTGACATACCAATGATCGAGCGCGCCTCTCCTCAGATGCCGTCGGCGGTGGGCGTAGCCCGCGCCGGGCAGTTCTGTCGATGTGAAAATCAGCCGGCCAAGGTCCCAGGCCATCTGGCGAGCTGGAAACGAGCCATCCCGGCTCCTCACGAGATCGACCTCCACTACATTCAGGTGTGCATCCCGAAAAACCTCGAATTGTTCGGAGGCTGGAAATTGACCGGTATTGACGTCGACCGCGCATATGAGTCGATCGTCTACGTATATTGCAGAAGAGCCATTCGGCTGCGGACTTCTCTGAGCCATAATTTTAGTCAATTCTATGCTGTATTTTCACCTTCACTTTAGTACAAAACTCAGGATCACAAAGTCCCGTTCACCGAGTCGAACGAGAACATAAGATCGCTATATTGCGGGATGAATTGTGGTATGTCTAAGCCGCATTTGGCAATTCGAAGGCGGAGCGGTGCAGGTCACGACCGACCAATCCCCACGCCCTCATTTGATCCGTTCCTCCGCATGAATTTCTGCGCTCGAACCCGGCCGATCCGGATGGCTGACCATGCCGCCTGATGCTAGCGTGTCCGCAATGCCGTTTCCGCCAGCGTGAGATCGTAACCCATCATGACAGAACGAGCGCTCGTGGCGCCTATCACCATCCTGGCAATCATAGCCGTGGTGTCGGCGCTTCAGATAGGGGCAGCAGTGTTCGCGCCGGTCGCTTGCGCGCTCTTCATCATCGCGATTGTCTGGCCCCTACAGCGCAATTTGCAGCTTTTTGTCCCGAAGCTCGTCGCACTGGCAGCCGTGGTCGGCATGATTGTCCTGGCGTTTTTCGTCGTCGCTTCGATCACCACCTGGGGGTTCGGGAGGATCGGCCGATCGATCATCGCGGACAGCGCGCGATTCCAAGTGCTCTACGATCAACTTGCGGAATGGCTGGAAGGACACGGCATCGTCGTGGCCGGCGTGTGGGCCGAGCATTTTAATGTAGGCTGGCTCGTGCGCATACTACAGGGTTCGGCCGTGCGTCTGAACACCATGATATCGTTCTGGATCGTCGTTGTCGTCTATGTGCTGCTGGGCCTTCTCGATACCGAGGCGGCCGCCCGCAACGCCAAAGTCGCACTGAGCCCGCGTTCGGCGAGCATATTGATCGATGGCAGTGCGCTGACGGCGTCCAAGCTGCGCCGTTACATGGTGGTCCGGACGCTGATGAGCCTTGTGACAGGTTCGATGGTGTGGGCGCTCTCCGCGGCTTTCGGCCTGAGATTTGCCGCCGAATGGGGCATCATCGCTTTCGCGCTGAACTACATTCCGTTCATGGGGCCATTCATAGCAACGCTTTTGCCCACGCTTTACGCCTTCGCCCAATTCGGATCGCCACAATCGGCCATCGTGATCTTTGCGGGTCTCAACGTCATCCAGTTCGTCATCGGCAGCTACATAGAACCGCGCGTGGCGGGTTACGCATTGGCGATCTCACCCTTCGTGGTCTTGTTCTCGGTGTTCTTCTGGTCGTTCCTGTGGGGCGTCTTCGGGGCTTTCATCGGCGTCCCCATAACCATCGCGGTGCTGACCTATTGCGCGCAATCGCCGTCGACAGTTTGGATCGCCCGGCTGATGGGCTCGCCGGCCGGGAGTTCCGAGGCGCAGGTGCAGAACGTGACCCAATAAGGGTCAAAGGCTGCTTCCAAGATAAAAAGGCCGAAAGCAACATCGACCATCCGTTGCCGGGCAATGGCCGGAATTAGACCTGCGCCCTCCATCCGACAGGGGCCGAGGGCACAGGCAACAATCATGGTTCGGAAACCAAGCCTACCGACCAAGCCTACCTTCGAATACGGCGCACGTCCGCCACCCGGCCGGTGCGTGAGTTGAGCGCCACCTCGAAACGGTTGCCGCCGCGGCGGGCGTGATAGACGAAGAACCGCCCCCTGCAATCCACGCGGCGGACATCCCGAAAACCACGGTTGCGAAGCAATCTTTTGCCTTGATTGCATGTGATCGCCCGGCCGTTGTTGAGGCTGGACCCGACCGTAATGTTGATGGTTACCGCCTCGGCCGGCGCGGGTGCCGCCAGCGGCGCGATCAAGCTGATAGCGAGGCCCAAAGCCGCCAATGCATGTTTACGCATGTTGTTCCTCGATCACGAAAGCCTGTAAGCGACATGACCTCACAGACCCACGAATTGTCAAGAAATAGGCAGGGTATACCGATACGTTCGGTACGCGGGGCCCAGATTCTGGATTGCTCGCCTATGCCCGACCGCCTCACGGCTTGGAAGCCTGCGGGTATAGAGGTCGCCGTCGTCGGTCCCGGCTAGCGGAACGTCGCGCCAGTGATAAACCGGCCGCCGCTGCACCGGGGAGCACCGGATACGCCCCGCGGCAAGCCGTTTGCAACCGGAGCGTCAGTGCGAAAGCAAAACCGGCAGCCGCAAATCGCTGACAATGCCTTCCGTTGCGCCGCCCAGCACGAAGTCGCGAAAGCGCGAATGCCCGTAGCCGCCCATGACCAGGAGCTTGCAGCCCCTGTGCAACGCCGTCTGCTGGAGCGTCTCGGCGATCGGGCAGTCCTCGGCGTTGACCGGCACGGCCTCGGCCGGAAGGCGGCGATGGCGCAGTCGCGCCGCGAGCCGCTCGCCGGCGTCTTTCTCCTTCAGCGGCTTCTCGTCAAGGACGGTGATGATCGATATCCGCGATGCCCGCTCCAGCAAGGGCTGGGCGTCGGCGACGGCGCGCGCGGCGACACGGCTGCCGTCCCAAGCGATGGCGACATGGTCGATTGAGGAGATTGTCGGCACGTCCCGCAGGAGGATGGTGGGGCGGCCCGAGCCAAAGATGACGGCTTCCGCCAGCATGCGAACGGTCGGGTTGCCGGCCTCCCACCCGATTAGGCTGAGATCGAAATAACGCGCATGCCTTGCGGCGGCATCTCCGAGCGAGGCAAGCGGCACGGCAATCGCATCCGTGGTTACGTCGACCCCCGCCGCCGACGCCCTTTCCCTCACTGCCGCGAGCAGATGCTCGCCGCTCTTGAGGCTCGCCACTTCGGCTCGTCGGATCATTTCGGGCGTGTCGAGCAACAGCCGCGACAAGGTGTTGGAGACGTCCGGAATGTCGGCGTCGATCGCCAGCGCGTGAAGGCCGGCGCCAATCCCGGCGGCGAACGCGACTGCGTTTGCGGCGGCCACTTCCGTATTCGCCTCGGGATAGGTGGCAAGAGGAAAGAAAGCTTCGAGCTTCATGGCGTTCTCCTTCGTGGGCGAATGTCATTAGCATCTCGAACCAAAAATGCTTTTCAAAGCCTGCCGCTAATTCCTACCTGCGGCCTTGATCTCGCGCAAAATAAAACAGTCGGATCAACCCCTGCGGCTCGAAACAGCGGTGCAGCCGATGGTGGGCGACGATCTCGCTGCTTGCACCGACAACTGCGTGAAAATCGCAGCAATCACTTTGACGCGCATCAAAGCGGCAAAAACCGATCCAGCCGATATTTGCAGGACAAGGATTCAATTCCCCAGCAACCGGACGTGACCAACAGTCGATGCGGATGCGGTCCTCACACATACGCCGTGCCTGAACTGCGCGTTCGCGGTTCGTACGGTGGGCGCCATGGAAGGCGGCAAGACCAAGCGGAGATCCTGTCATGCGTTTCAAGTCGATTCTCGTGAATCTCGATGTCGACGGGCCGGTCGCTCCGCTTTTCAGTTTCGCCATGAAGCTGGCCCGGCGCTTCGAGGCCGTCTTGATCGGATTTTCGGCAGCCGACGCCCCCCTGCCCTTCGTCGGGCCGGAAGGCAGTGTCATTGCCGGAGAAGTGTGGCAGCAGGAAAGAGACGATATCGAACGGCGTCTCAAGGAGTTGCGGGCCGAGGTCGATAAACTGGCATCGGGCTCGCTCCCCGTGGAATGGCAACAGATGGTTGGCGATCCGACCCACACGCTGACTGTTGCCGCGCGGCTTGCCGACCTCATCGTCACCGGTGCTCCGCAAGGCGCCTCGGTCAGCGACGGCTATCGCGCCGCCGATCTGGGCAGCGTGATCCTGCAGGCGGGCCGTCCGGTTCTGGTTGCCGCTGACGGAGCCGAGCAGCTTTCGGCGAACAGGGTCGTGGTCGCCTGGAAGGACACGCGCGAGGCACGGCGAGCCGTGGCCGATGCGGTGCCGTTGCTCCTATCGCCGGCGAAGTCACCGTCGTGACGGTCGACCGCGACCCCGATGACGGTATCCACGCCGGTGTCGCGGACGTCGCTGCATTCCTGGAGCGCCACGGCGTCAAGGCGCGCGCCGAAGTGATAGCGGCGAAGGACGAGAGTGGAACTCTGGCAGAGTTCGTCACGTCCAGCCGCGCCGATCTGATCGTATCGGGCGCATACGGCCATAGCCGTCTGAGGGAATGGGCATTCGGCGGGGTGACCCGTTCGTTGCTGGACGAAGCAAGGTTCAGTCGTTTCATGTCGAGTTGACCGCCGCGAGCGTGCAGCCTTCCGTCACATCGCCATCCCCGCCTGACGCCAGCCGAGAAGAACCTTGACCCCATAGGTGGGAGAGGCGCTCTCCCTCGCCCCTTCGAATGTCAGGATTTCGGGCCGGCCACCGTGCTACACCGGCGATACATTCAACCTGGTGGCCCCGATGCCGGCAAGCGACACAACCGGAAAACAAGACCGTTTCCTGCGGCTGGTCCTTTCTCCCCGTTTTGAAGGCCCTGCCGGCTATTTCCTGGCCTTTGCCGCGGTCGCACTGGTTTTTGCTATTCGGCTCGCCCTGCAAAACGTCATCGATGACCACGCGGCGTTCTTGCTGTTCGTTCCGGCAATCCTCGTGGCGTCGATTGCCGGAGGAATCGGCCCCGGTCTTGTGGCCCTGGGTCTCTCCATCCTGGGAGCGCTTCTCGTCGGCGGACTCGACCAAGCCGCATGGGCTCAGATAGTGATCCTTGCCGCCATCGGGTTGGCAATCGCCTGGTTCGGAGAGGTACTGCGACGCGCGCACCTTGCGGTCGAGAGCACCGAGGCGGCGCTCAATGCGCGCGAAGCGCATCTTCGTTCCATCCTCGATACCGTCCTCGACGCGACGGTGGTCATCCAGTCCGACGGTTCCATCGTCTCCTTCAATGCCGCCGCGGTGCGCCAGTTCGGTTATGCCGAATCGGAGGTCGTCGGCAGGAATGTCCATATTCTGATGCCGGAGCCTTATCACCGCGAGCACGACGGCTACATGCGGCGCTACCTCGAGACCGGCGAAAAACGCATTATCGGGCTGGATCGCGTGGTGGTCGGTCGCCGGAAGGACGGCTCGACCTTTCCGATGAAGCTTGCCGTCGGTGAAATGCAATCGGGCGGCCAAACCTTCTTTACAGGGTTCATTCGCGACCTCACGGAGCGTGAACAATCCGAAGCCAGGCTGCAGGAGATCCAGAGCGAATTGGCGCGGCTCGCCCGCCTCAACGAACTGGGCGAAATGGCTTCGACCCTCGCCCACGAACTCAACCAGCCGCTCGCGGCCATCGCCAACTATGCGCAGGGTTGCGTCCGGCTGCTCCGCGACATGGACGATGCGATCGCCGCGCGCATGAGGGAAGCCCTTGAGGAGACCGCCAAGCAATCGCTGCGCGCCGGCGGCATCATCCGCCACCTGCGCGAATTCGTGACGCGGGGCGAGACCGAAAAGGCGCCGGAGGACATCCGCAATCTGATCGAGGAGGCCGGCGCGCTGGCGCTGGTCGGCTCTCGTGAGCACGGCGTGCGCTCGGTTTTCGATTTTTCGCCGGGAGCCGCAATCGTCATGGTCGACCGCGTGCAGATCCAGCAGGTGCTGATCAATCTCATGCGCAATGCAATGGAGGCGATGCGCGACTGCGAGCGGCGCGAATTGGTTGTGCGCACGGCTGCCGACGGCTCGGGAATGATCATTGTCGAGGTGTCGGATACCGGTCCGGGCATTTCAGACGAAATTGCAGCGCAACTGTTCCAACCCTTCGTGACCAGCAAACGAGGCGGCATGGGGATCGGCTTGTCCATTTCTAAGCGGATCGTCGAGGCCCATGGCGGCGAATTGTCCGCTAGCCGCAACGCCGAGGGTGGCGCAACATTCCGATTCTCGCTGCCCGCCATCGAACCGGCAACGCAGCCCGAAGGCACGAAAGACGCGACGCATGCAGATCGGTGACTATGTCGTCCATATCGTCGATGACGAGGAACCCGTCCGCAAGTCCCTCGCCTTCCTGCTTACGATGGCCGGGTTCACCGTGCGCGTGCACGAATCCGCGACAAGCTTCCTTGCGTTGGCGCCCGGCATCGGCAAGGGATGCCTGGTGACCGATCTACGGATGCCGGACATGAGCGGGGTCGATCTGCTGACGCGGCTCCGCGCCGCCAGGGTGACGATGCCCGCCATCGTCATCACCGGCCACGGCGACGTGCCGATGGCGGTCGCAGCGATGAAATCGGGGGCTTTCGATTTCATCGAAAAGCCGTTCGAGGACACCGTCCTGATCGAGGCGATCGGACGCGCGGCGGAGCGTATCGGCGAAACGCCGGCGGCGGCAGAAGACGGACCCGCGGTCTTGTCTCGCCTCGATCAACTGACGGAGCGCGAGCGGCAAGTGCTTTCCGCGGTCGTCGCGGGCCTGCCCAACAAGACCATAGCCTACGACCTCAACATCAGCCCCCGCACCGTCGAGGTGCACCGCGCCAACGTCATGGCCAAGATGCAAGCGAAGAGCCTGCCCGAACTCGTGCGGATGACGCTCGCGGCGGGGCTGGGAACCTCCTGAAGGGCCGGAGTTGATCTGGCGCAAAGCGCAACGCCCCAAGCCAGGATAGAAATACCGGCTACCCCTTCCCGCATTTTGGAACGGGCTGTCGGGAGAGACTTCGTTGACCACCGCCACCCTTGTTCTCGTCGTCGCGCCCGAAAGGGACTTCCGGCGCTCGCTTGAATTTGCGCTGGAGGCCGAAGGGTTTGCCGTCGAAACCCATGCCCGCACTTCGGACGCCTTCGTCTCGACGCGGGCGCAAGAAGCGGACTGTACGGTCATCGATGATGCAGCGATCGAAGACTGGCGGGCCGCCGAAGAACAATTCCGCCGATTTGGAAGGCCGGTTATCCTGCTCGTTGGCAGGATCCGGCCTGTGCCCGACCTTCCTTTCACGACAATCCTGACCAAGCCATTTCTGGGAACACCCCTAATCGAAACCGTTCGCGAACTCGCAGCCCACGGCGCGTGAGGTCTACGTAGTTTCCCTTAAGGACATGACCGGATTTCGGGCCGCCTCGAATTGCGGGATTGCTGTCCCGTCGGATGGAAGCGGAGACGGTCATGACTTTCCTGGAAACGTCGGGATTGGAACTTCAGTCACAGAATGCCGGCGTTTCCAGCCTCTCCGGGCTACCTGATCGCCCGGCCCCGAACGGACAGGCGCTGAGTTTCTTTCCGGCCGGTGCCGAGATTTATGCGCAGGGCGAGAAATGTGGGGCGCTCTACCGGGTCGAGTTCGGCGCCGTGAGGGTGTATCGCCTGCTTGCCGATGGGCGGCGCCAGATCTCCGCTTTTCACCTGCCAGGCGAGATGTTCGGCTTCGAGGCCGACGACATCCATCATTTCTTTGCCGAAACCCTGTGCGCAACGAGGGTCCGAATCCTGCGCGCCTCCGCGGGCAACGACCTTTCGAGCGAATTGCTGCCCATGGCGCTGAAGGGCCTGGTACGCGCGCAGGAGCATCTTCTCGTCCTGGGCAGGCAGAATGCGGCCGAACGCATCGCCGCCTTCCTCACCGACATGGCCGCGCGCCAAGGCGGGCTGAGGCAGGTCGAGTTGCCGATGTCGCGCACCGATATTGCCGACTACCTCGGGCTGACGATCGAAACCGTGTCGCGCGTCTTCTCGAAACTCAAGCAGAAGGGCGTCATCAAATTGCCCGGCCTTCGTAGCGTCGAGATCGTGAAGTGGCAGGCACTCCACGACATGACCGCCTGAGCAGGGCTTGCCGGCGCCGCCTTCAGACGGCGGCTGAATGCCTCGCCTTTCCATCGGCGAGATAGGCGTCGAACCGCGCGGCGACCGAGCGGACGAACGGTCTTGCCGCCTCGGTGATCTCGAAGAAGTCGCCCCTTCTCACAAAGGCCCGGCCGCCGTCGCCCGCCGCCAGTAACTCCGCCTCTTCATGCACTGCCCGGGCGGCCTGTCCGAACCGCGAAAGCAGTTCGGTGCGCGAGAAGCCGAAGTCGCACATCAGGCGTTCGATGACCCAGCCGCGGGCGCGGTCTTCCGGGCTGAGTTCAATGCCGCGCATGGCGGCCAGTCCGCCCTTGCCGACGAACTGCTCGTATTGGCAGGTGGCCGGCATGTTCTGGACATAGCCCTGCGGCAGGCGGCCGATCGACGACGCGCCCAGCCCGATGAGGATCTCGGCGCCGTCGGCCGTATAGCCCTGAAAGTTCCGCCGGAGATTTCCGTTGGCGGCGGCAATCCCCATGCTGTCCGACGGCTTGGCAAAATGGTCGAGCCCGATCGGGGCGAAGCCGGCGGCCGCGATTTTTGCCGCCGCCCGCACCGACTGGTCGAAGCGGGCTTTCGCATCCGGCAGGGACGCTTCGTCGATCATCTTCTGGTGCTTCTTGAACCAGGGCACGTGCGCATAGCCGAACAATGCGATCCGGTCGGGCGAAAGCGACAAGACCTGGTCCATGGTGGCATCGAGGGATTGCACTGTCTGGTGCGGCAATCCGTAGAGCACGTCGAGATTGACCGATGCGGCGCCGCGCGACCGCACATTGTCGACCACCCATTGGGTCATCTCGAAGCTCTGCTCGCGGTTGATGGCTTTCTGCACCTGCGGATCGAAATCCTGCACGCCGAGGCTCGCCCTCGTCATGCCGATCGCCGCCAACGCATCGAAACGCGCGTCGTCCATATCGCTGGGGTCGATCTCGGCGCTGATCTCGGCGCCGGGAAGGAAGCGGAACGAAGATCGCAGCGCACCATCAAGCCGGACCATGTCGTCCGGCGAAATCAATGTGGGCGATCCGCCGCCGAGATGCAGCGCGCTTACTTCAACCTTCTGGCCGACGATATCGGCGATCGTCTGGATCTCCTTCCGGAGCGCCGCCAGATACCGCCTGACCGGTTCGTAGGACCTCGTATGCTTCGTATGGCAGGCACAGAACCAGCAGAGCCGGTCAAAAGGGAATATGGATGTAGAGAGACAAAGCCGATCCGGCTGGCAGCGCTTCCAGCCAGCCGCGATAGGTGTCGGCCGATATTCCGGTGTGGAAATGCGGTGCCGTCGGATAGCTGGTATAGCGCGGCACCGGCGCACTGAATCGATCAAGGAGCCTGTGTGGCATGCTGCTGTCCCGCGAAACCTGTCGGGACAATCGCAGAACGGTGTCAGCCTTCCTTGATTTCGGTCAACCGCGACCGCGATTTTGCCTCCGGACACGCTATGATTATCCGGGCCATCGCCAGTCCGCCACCATGGGCATGTCGGCTCCATGCTTGCGGATATAGTGGTAGTGCTCGGTCAGCCGGTCGCGGATCGCCTGCTTTGCATAGACGGCGGCCGAACCCAGGCTCGGCACCCGGTCAATGACGTCGGCGACCAGATGGAAGCGGTCGAGGTCGTTGCGCACGACCATATCGAACGGCGTGGTGGTGGACCCCTCCTCCTTGAAACCACGGACATGCATGTTGTCGTGGTTGGTGCGCTTGTAGGCGAGCCGGTGGATGAGCCAGGGATAGCCGTGATAGGCGAAGATCACCGGTCTGTCCTTGGTGAACAACTCGTCGAAATCGGCGTCGGGCAGGCCGTGCGGATGCTCGGTCTTCGGCTGCAGCGTCATAAGGTCGACGACGTTGACGACGCGTACCTTCAGGTCGGGAATATACTCTCGCAGGAGGTCCACGGCCGCCAGCGTCTCCAGTGTGGGAATGTCGCCGCAGCAGGCCATAACCACGTCGGGTTCACTGCCGCGATCGTTACTCGCCCATTCCCAGATACCGATCCCGGCCGAGCAGTGCTTGATCGCCTCGTCCATGGTCAGCCACTGCGGCTGCGGCTGCTTGCCGGCTACGATGACGTTGATGCGGTTCCAACTGCGCAGGCAGTGGTCGGTGACGTAAAGCAGCGTATTGGCATCCGGCGGGAAGTAGACCCGGACGATATCGGCCTTCTTGTTCACGACATGATCGACGAACCCCGGATCCTGATGGCTGAAGCCGTTGTGGTCCTGCCGCCAGACATGGGAAGTCAGCAGATAGTTGAGCGAGGCAATCGGCCGCCGCCAGGCAACCTCCTTCGATGTCTTCAGCCACTTGGCGTGCTGGTTGAACATCGAATCGACGATGTGGATGAAGGCCTCGTAGCAGGAGAAGAAGCCATGCCTGCCGGTGAGCAGGTAACCCTCCAGCCAGCCCTGGCAGGTGTGCTCGCTCAAAATCTCCATCACCCTGCCATCGGGCGACAGGTGGTCGTCATAAGGATACGTCTCGGCATTCCAGGTCCGATTGGTGACTTCGAATAGATCCTGCAGCCGGTTGGACGCTGTCTCGTCCGGGCCGAAGACGCGGAAATTTTGGGTGGCCGCGTTCTGCTTCATCGCGTCGCGCAGGAACAAGCCGCTGACTTTCGTCGATTCGGCATCCGCCCCTCCGGGCCGTTTCACCTCGATTGCGTATTCCTTGAAATCGGGCAGGCGAAGCGGCCGCTTCAGCGCCCCGCCATTGGCATGCGGATTGGCGCTCATCCGCTGCTCGCCGGTCGGCGCCAGCGCGGCAATCTCCGGTTTGAGCCGGCCTGCCTCGTCGAACAGCTCTCCGGGTTCATAGCTGCGCAGCCATTCCTCGAGCAGGCCCAGATGTTCAGGCTTTTCCATGGTGAAGGGCACCTGATGCGACCGCCAGAAATCCTCGGCCTTCTTGCCGTCCACCGTCTTCGGACCGGTCCATCCCTTTGGCGACCGCAGCACGATCATCGGCCAGATCGGCCGTTCCGGCTTGCCGCCGCTTCGCGCTTTCTGCTGGATGGCGCGGATGTCGGCGAAGGCTCCATCCAAGGCAGCCGCCATCTTCTGGTGCATCGCTTCCGGATCGTCGCCTTCGACGAAGACCGGCGCGTAGCCGTAACCGCGGAACAGCGCCTCCAGTTCGCCGTGGGAAATGCGGGCGAGCACGGTGGGGTTAGCGATCTTGTAGCCATTGAGGTGCAGAATCGGCAGCACAACGCCATCGCTCGCCGGATTGAGGAACTTGTTGCCGTGCCAGGAAGTGGCGAGCGGACCGGTTTCGGCCTCGCCGTCACCGACGACACAGGCGACGATCAGGTCCGGATTGTCGAACACCGCCCCGAAAGCATGCGAGAGCGAATAGCCGAGCTCGCCGCCCTCATGGATGGAGCCGGGCGTTTCCGGCGCCGCGTGGCTGGGAATTCCGCCAGGGAACGAGAACTGCCGAAAAAGCCGGCACATTCCGGCCTCGTCCTGCGACACGTCCGGATAGAGTTCGCTGTAGGTGCCTTCGAGCCATGTGGCGGCAACGACACCCGGCGCCCCATGGCCCGGCCCGGCGATATAAAGCACGCTGGCACCGTCCCGCTTTATCACTCGGTTGAGATGGGCATAGATGAAGTTCAGTCCGGGCGTCGTACCCCAATGGCCAAGCAGGCGCGGCTTGATGTGCTCTTTTGTCAGCGGCTGACGCAGCAGCGGGTTGTCGAGCAGATAAATCTGTCCGACGGAGAGATAATTGGCCGCCCGCCACCAGGCATGGATCAGCCCCGACTCCTGCGGCGACAATGGCTGAGGGGCAGCGGCTTTCTTCTCCGAGGACGTCATTTGCGTACTCCGTTGTAAGGCAGCGGGCGGCCCGCCATGGCTTCTGGACAATAGAGCAGTTGAAGGGAAAATCACGCTTCGATCCGCAATTGCTTCGGCCAAACCGGACGTTACCGCCTTGATTTCCATCAAGATGGAAGATCGGCCGGAACGAGCGGGTAACAGTTTGGCAAACCCGCGCTGCCGTTGCCGCGATGGGAACCGGACCTGGCTTAAAAACGGTCGCGCCCTGTGGCCGATCGCGGTTGCTGGCTCTACCGCGAACCCCAGCCGGTCACGCGATAAGCGGCAACCCCATCTGCGTAACGCGCTTGAGGAACGGCGGCGCGGTGCGCACCTTTTTGAACGCCGGGTCGATGATGAAATCGAAGACGTCGCCTTCGTAACGCTCCAGCGCGAGCTGCAGATGGGTGGCCGCGCCGGATGCGTCATTGTTGAGGGCATGGAGGTGAGCCATGCCGTAGGCAGGCACCTCCCCCGCCTCGGCGTGATCTCTTGCGGCGTCAAGCATCGCTTCGGCCATGCCTTCCCTGCCGGATGACGACAGCCCCTTGCGACCCGCCTCGACGATGGCGCGCGCCGACTTGCTCGGATGCAAATTCACCAGCCTGTCCAAAAATTCGAGATAGCGCCCGCCGTCCCCCCGCGCGAGATAGAGATAGGCGAGGCCCTTGTAGGCCATCTGGTAGTCCGGCTCGTTCGAGGCAAGTTTCAGCAGCATCTGCTCGGAGATATCCATCTTGCCGAGCGTGAACAGGATGTAGGCCTTGGCCGATATGATCGATCGCGACTGCGGATCGAGGTGCTGGGCCTGGTCGATTTCGGCGAGCGCCTCGCGCGGATAGCCGGCATAAAGCAAGGCCTCGGCAAACCAGTGGCGTGTCAGCGCCAGGTTCGGGTTCAGCCGGCGCGCATGTTCGAAGCGCCGCAAGGCGCGGTCGTATTGCAGCAGCCAGAAAAACTCGATGTTGGCAAGCACGGTCTGGGCCTGGTCCAGTGCCGGATCGAGCGCGATCGCCCGCTCCACCGCCTCCAGCGCGCCGATGTAACCCAGCTTCTGCGTGGTCGCCCCGTACTCCCCGGCCAGCTTGTGGGCAATCGCCAGAGCCGTATGCGCCTGCGCATAGTCGGGATCGAGGCCGACAGCCTTCTCGAGGATGGCGACCGCTTCGGTCAGGCTTGCCCGCGTCCGCTTCTGCCAGAGATAGGTGCCCTCCAGATAGAGGTCCCGCGCACCCGTCGAGGGTTCGTGAGGTACGCCCGGCAGTCGCGCACCGTTGAGGCCGGAATTCACGCGCGGCAGCACGCGCGCGTCCAGCGCCGGCTGCGTGCCCCGCATGTTGAGCCACGCCGCCAGCGCGTGGCGGTCGGCGAAGACGGTCCCCTTCGTGCCGGGCATGCGCTGCACCGGCATGCCGCGCGATTTCTCCCAGCGTTTGACCGTGCGTTCGTCCTTGCCGAAGAACGCGGCGATGTCCTTCCAGCCGTTCAGCAACTTGTAGTCGCCGCCGGATCGCGCTTGGCCCGGCGGCACCGGGGATGTCCTGTTCTGCCCCATCGTCTCCCGAACCGCTCGCCCCACTGCGCCGGGTCGTCTGCACAATCGAGGCTAGCGTTTTGCAACTTGCAGCGAAAGGGACGACTGTATCGATTTGACTGGCAAAGGGAGGACGGAGAGCTAATCCCTTCAGCCTAGATGGGCCTCGGCCGCCTTAACGTCAGTATCCCCCCGGTGGTCGTTGCCGAACAGATGGTCGAGGATGCGGCCTTCCAAACGGGCCAGTTCAGGCGAGCCGTGGCGGCGTGGGCGCGGCACGGCGACGTCCAAGTCGAGCGCGATGCGGCCGCTGTCGATCACCACCACACGGTCGGCCAGCGCCACCGCCTCGGCCACGTCGTGAGTCACCAGCACGGCTGTGAATTTCTGCTTCAGCCAGATGCGCTCCAGCAGTTGCTGCATCTCGATGCGGGTCAGCGCGTCGAGCGCGCCAAGCGGCTCGTCCAGCGCCAGGATTTTCGGCTGCCCCACCAGTGCCCGGGCCAGCGCCACGCGCTGCCGCTGGCCGCCGGACAGCACGGAAGGCCATTCGCCGGCGCGGTCCGCAAGCCCAACTTCAGCAAGGATGTCAAGCGCCCGGCCGCGCGCTTCGGCGCCCTTGGCGATGCCGGTCAGGCCGACAGCGACATTGTCGGCGACGCGCGCCCAGGGCAGCAGCCGCGGCTCCTGGAACATGATGCGCGTAAGGCCAAAGTCCGCCTGGCCGCCGCCATGGTGGAGCGTGCCGGAACTCGGCCGGTCGAGCCCGGCCAGAAGCCGCAGTAAGGTGGACTTTCCGCAGCCGCTCTTGC
The DNA here is from genome assembly GCF_040081985.1 of Mesorhizobium yinganensis. NCBI lineage: Bacteria > Pseudomonadati > Pseudomonadota > Alphaproteobacteria > Hyphomicrobiales > Phyllobacteriaceae > Mesorhizobium > Mesorhizobium yinganensis. The sequence continues at coordinate 23,400 of NZ_JBEBMH010000021.1, forward strand.
CGATGATCGCCAGGAACTGGCCGGTCTTCACTTCAAGATCGATGCCGTCGAGCACGATCTTGTCGCCGAACCTCTTTCCGACGTTTCGGAACGCGAACGCCGTGGGTAGAACCGGGGAAGGCACGAGCCGCGCCACCGAGGCTGCCTCAAAGGCTCTTCGGGCGGCGGTGGTCGCAGCGGTCATGCGAAACTCCTCTGAGACTGTCACTTACGCGGTCTGGAACGCCGGATGCCACTGCAGCGACAGCCGCTCCAGCAGACGGGCAAGACTGTCGGCCAACTTGCCGAGCAGCGCATAGATCAGGATCGACAGCACGACGACATCGATCAGCAGGAATTCGCGCGCCTGCATCGCCATGTAGCCGAGGCCGGACGAGGCCGAGATGGTCTCCGCCACGATCAGCGTCAGCCACATGATGCCCAGCGCATAACGCAGGCCGACGAAGATTGCCGGCAGCGCGCCGGGCAGGATGACGCGCGAAAACAGCTCGAAACGGGTCATGCCGTAGATGCGGCCCATCTCGACCAGTTGCGGGTCGACGCTCTGGATGCCGAGCAGCGTGTTCACATAGATCGGGAAGAACACGCCCAGCGCCACGAGGAAGAGCTTTGCCTCCTCGTCAATGCCGAACCACAGGATGACCAGCGGGATCAGCGCCAGATGTGGTATGTTGCGGATCATCTGCAGCGTGGTGTCGGTCAGCCCGCGCGACAGCGCCGAAACGCCGTTCGCCAGGCCGAGCACAAAACCGATCGAGCCGCCGATGGCGAAGCCGGCAAGCGCGCGGGCGGTGCTGACCCCGATATTCTCGATCAACTCGCCGGTCACCAGCAAACGCCAGAACGCCTCCGCCACAGCCGACGGCGCGGGGAGCACATTGCCGGCAATGAAGCCGATGCGCGATGCCAGTTCCCATACCACGACGATGACGATCGGCAGCAGCCACCCGAGGCCACCCCGTCCAATCCTGCCGAAAGCCCGGTTCATGAAGAAGCCTGCAAGCGGCGGGCGCCATGGTGGCCCACTGCGAACTCGTTGGCGATGCGTTTGCCCACCTGGCGGCGCGAGGTGCCGAGCCCGAGTTCCGGGAACAAAAGTTCGGCGACCCGATATGCTTCCTCCAGATGCGGGTATCCGGAGCCGATGACCGTGTCGATGCCGACCGCCTGGTATTCGCGGATGCGCTCGGCCACCTGAGCCGGCGTGCCGACCAGCGCCGTGCCCGCCCCGCCGCGCACCAGCCCGACGCCGGCCCAAAGGTTGGGGGCGACCACCAGCCGGTCGCGCCGGCCGCCATGCAGTGCGGCCATGCGCCGCTGGCCGACCGAATCCATCTCCTTCAGGAAGCGCGCCTGTGCATTCTCGATCTGCGCGTCGGTGACATGCCTGATCAATTTTTCCGCTGCCGCCCAGGCCTCGTCCTCGGTCTCCCGCACGATGAAGTGGAGCCGGATGCCGAAACTCAGCTTGCGCCCCTTGGACGCGGCCTTGGCCCTGGCGCGCGCCAGCTTCTCGGCGACCGCATGAACCGGCTCGCCCCAGGTCAGATATTTATCGACCTGTTCGGCCGCCAAATCCTGTCCGGCGTCGGATGAGCCGCCGAAATAGACCGGCGGCACCGGCTTCTGCACCGGCAATATGTCCAGCCGCCCGCCCTCTACGCGATAATATTTGCCGTTGAAGTCGACCTGTTCGCCCGACAGCAGGCCGCGCCAAACTCTGAGGAATTCATCGGCTTGCGCGTAGCGCTCGTCATGCGGCGTGAACACGCCATCGCCGGCAAGCTCCACCGGATTGCCGCCGACCACCACGTTGAGCAGCAGTCGCCCGTCGCTCAGCCGGTCGAGTGCGGCCGTCTGGCGCGCGGCGAAGGCCGGCGAAACGACGCCGGGCCGCAGCGCCACGAGGAATTTCAGCCGCTCTGTATAGGTAGCAAGGCCGGTCGCGGTGATCCACGAATCCTCGCAGTTCTGCCCGGTGGGCAATAGCACGCCGGGAAAGCCAAGCCGGTCGACGGCTTGCGCGATCTCCTTGAAGTAACCGAATTCCGGCGGCCGCTGCTGCTTCTCGGAACCAAGATAGCTGCCATCGCCATGCGTCGGGATGAACCAGAAAAAATCGAGCGGCCGTTCCGGCGATACGACATTGACGGTCATGGGCGGGCTTCCTGTAGGTGGCGGGCGCTGTCGGGCCGAAGCGGTCAGTTGATTGGCGCTGCCCAAACGATCTCGCGCACGTTGATCTTGTTGGGGATCAGCTTCAATTCGAGGAATGTGTCGGCAATCGCCTGCTGCTGCGCCACCACCGCGTCGGAGAGCGGACCCACCTCGATCCGGTAGCGGTCGATCGCTGCCTTCTGCGCGGCAAGGTCGATGCCGGTCGCTTCGGACGAGATGCTGGCCAGTTCATCCTTGTGCTCCGCCGCCCAGCGGGCGACACCCGACAATTCCTCGACGGCCGCCTTCAGCACGTCGGGATGCGCTTGCGAAAACGCCTTGCTGGCAAGATAGAACGAATTGCTGTCCAGGCCATCCGCCGTGGTCACCAGCGGCCGCGCATTGTGCTTGGCCTCGGCGATGGCGAAATACGGGTCCCATACCGCCCAGGCGTCGACACTACCGGTGGTGAACGCCGCCACCGCATCGGCGGGCGCGAGAAACGCCGGCACGATGTCGGAATAGGCGAGGCCTGCCTGCTTCAGCGCCTGCACGGTGAAATTATGCGAGCTGCAGCCCTTTCCGAACGCCACCTTCTTGCCCTTGAGATCGGTGACCGACTGGATCGGCGAGCCGTTCGGCACCAGGATGGCGTTCTGCACGGCTGGCGAGCTTGCCGCATAGACCAGCTGCGCGCCGGCCGATTGCGCAAGGATCGGCGGCGTATCGCCGGTCACGCCGAAATCCACGGCGCCGGCGCCCAGCGCCTCCAGCAGCGGCGGGCCGAACTGGAACTCGACCCACTTGACCTCCTCGACTCCGAGCGCCTTCAGCCTGGTCTCGAAGACCTTCTGCTGGCGGGCAGCGACGAGCAGGCTGCTGCTCTTCTGGTAGCCGATGCGAAACTCCTTTGGCGCACCGGCGGCCTTGGTAGGCAAAAGCGACAGGCCGGGCGCCAGCAGCGCCGCGCCCAGGAAACCGGAAAGCAAAAAACGTCTGTTGAGCATGGTCTTGCCTTTGGAGAAGAATTTTCCGGGACAACGGGCCTGCGTCGAAGGCCGATCAGTTGCCGGGCGGAGTCCACACCGCGTCGGCGATCTCGATCGCGCTGGGGATCAGGCCGAGCTTGTAAAACCGGTCGGCGGTCGCCTGCTGGTTGGCGATGATCTCGTCGGTAATCGGAAAAATGCCGAACTCCGCGCGGTTCGCTGCCAGCGTCTGGGCCTCCAGAGGCACGCCGGTCACCTCGTGCAGGGCGGCGGCCACCTTGTCGCGGTTGGCGTCGGCCCATTCCGCGGCGACCTTCAGCGCGCCGACCACGGTTGTGACGACAGCCGGGTTCTCCTGGGCGAAGTCGCGGTTGGCGAGGAAATAGGTGTTGACCTTCAGCACCTCGGGCGAGCGCACCAGCACGGTGGGCGTGTAGCGGGTCTCGGCGATGGCGAGGAAGGGATCCCAGATCGACCAGGCATCGACCTTGTCGCTGGCAAACGCCGCCGCCGCGTCGGCCGGCGCCAGATAGACCGGCTCGATCTGGTCAAAGGCAAGTCCGTTCTTCTCGAGCGCGGCGATCAGCAGGTTATGGGCGCTCGTGCCCTTGCCGACCCCCACCTTCTTGCCTTTCAGATCCGCGACCGACTTGATGCCGGATTCAGCCTTGGCGACGAGCGCCTCGCCGGCGACATTGCCAGGGAGGGCCGCAACATAGACGATCGCCGATCCCGCCGACTGGCCGAAGATCGGCGGCGCGTCGCCGGTCCATCCGACATTTATCGCGCCGACATTCAGCGCCTCGACCAGCGGCGGACCGGCGGTGAATTCCACCCACGACACGGCGATGCCCCGCGGCTCCAGCGCCTTCTCGATCAGTTGCCGCTGGCGGGCGATGACCGGCAGGCCAGTCTTCTGGTACCCGATCTTGAGTTCCTTGAGGTCGGCTGCCAGTGCCGCGCCACCAGCCAGAACAGTGGCCGCCACAAGGCCAGCCGAAAAGACACGCCGTGTGATTGAGAACATTGACCCCTCCGTTTCGCGCAGCAGTTCGTCCCGCCGCGGCCTAATCGAATAAGGTCATGCTAGGTAATTCTACCAAATCTATAGAGCTAAATTATTCCGAAATTTGACTTGGACAGAGAAGCCTTTTGCGCGCCGGGGAGCTTTCCTGTGTCAACTGGGCTGACCGCGCAGCAGAGGCACAGACGCGTTGCCGTGTCGGTGTCTGTCGTGAAACGTTTTACGCTCGTCCGCATCCAAGGCGTTCAGCGGGTGCTATTTTCCCATATATCCGTGATCATGGGATGGATTTTCTAAATTCTTATCCGGGCAAGGCGCGCCGTCTCTCTCATGACGGGCGGCTGCCCGCTATTTTGCCAAACGATATGACAACACCCTTGGGGAGACCTTTCATGAAACGCCTGCTGCTCATCGGCGCCGCCTTGGCCGCGCTCGGCATCGGCCCGGCAAACGCTGAGGACAAGCTGCTCAACGCCTCCTACGACGTGGCGCGCGAGCTTTTCGAGGACGTCAACGCCGCCTTCATCCCGAAATACAAGACCGACACCGGCAAGGACGTCACCATCGACCAGTCGCATGCCGGCACCTCGAAGCAGGCGCGCGCCATCGTCGAGGGTCTGGAGGCCGACGTCGTCACCTTCAACCAGGTCACCGACATCGACTTCCTGGTGAAGAACGGTTTCGTCTCCGACGACTGGCAGGGCGAATTCGCCAACAAGTCCTCTCCCTTCTATTCGCTGCCCTCCTTCCTGGTGCGTGCCGGCAATCCGAAGGGTATCAAGGACTGGAACGACCTCGTCCGCGACGACGTGAAGGTGATCTTCCCCAACCCGAAAACATCTGGAAACGCCCGCTACACCTATCTCGCCGCCACCGCCTATGCCCGCGAAGCCTTCAAGGGCGACGAGGAGAAGGTGAAGACATTCGTCACAAAACTCTTCGACAACGTCCCGGTGTTCGACACCGGCGGCCGCGCGGCGACCACTACCTTTGTCGAGCGCGAGATCGGCGACGTGCTGATCACCTTCGAATCCGAGACGTCCGGTATCCGCAAGGAGTTCGGCGAGGACAAGTTCGAGCAGGTCACACCCTCGGTCAGCCTGCTGGCGGAATTCCCGGTCGCCATCGTCGACAAGGTCGTCGACAAGCATGGCTCGCGCGACCTGGCGAAAGCCTATCTCGACTTCCTCTACACGCCCGAGGGCCAGAAAATTTCCGCCGAGAACGGCAACCGCATCCATGACGAGGCGGTCGCGGCCGAGTTCAAGGACAAGTTCCCGAACGTGCGCCTGGTCACCGTCGAGGACGTATTTGGCGGCTGGCCGGCGGTCCAGAAGGAGCATTTTGCATCCGGCGGCCTGCTCGACCAGATCTACGGCGAGCGTTGACCTGACGCCGCGATTCGGCTTGATGGCCGGCGGGTCTTTTGGACCCGCCGGTTTTTCGTTTTTCTTTGCCCGATGTTGTTGATGCCCGCGCTTCTTCACACCCCCCTCCGTCCTGCCGGACATCTCCCCGGCGTCACCCTCCCCCTTGTGGGGAGGGTCGGCGAGCACGCCGAGCAACGCGAGGCTTGCGAGACGGGGTGGGGGTCGTAAGTATGGAACCTTCACCCCCACCCCGCTCCGCTGCGCGGAGCGACCCTCCCCACAAGGGGGAGGGTAAGAAGCGCCGCCGCGTGCTCCCCGGCCTGCCACTCTCCCTCGGCATCACGCTGTTCTATGTCGGCCTGATCGTCGTGCTGCCGCTCGGCGCGCTTGTCTTCAAGGCCGCCAGCCTCGGCCCGGAAGATTACTGGCGCATCGTTTCCTCGGCGCGCGCCGTCGCCAGCTACCGCGTCACCGTGCTCTCGGCGCTCGCCGCCACCGGCTTCAACCTCGTGTTCGGCCTGGCGCTGGCATGGGTGCTGGTGCGCTATTCCTTCCCCGGCAAACGGCTGGTGGACGCCATCGTCGACCTGCCTTTCGCGCTGCCGACGGCAGTCGCCGGCATCGCGCTGACTACACTGTTCGCGCCCAATGGCTGGTTCGGCGCGATCCTCGGCGAGGCCGGCATAAAGGTCGCTTACGCGCCGCTCGGCATCATGGTCGCCATGTCCTTCACCAGCCTGCCCTTCATCGTGCGCACGGTGCAGCCGGTGCTGGAGGACCTCGATCCGACGCTGGAGGAGGCGGCCCAGACGCTCGGCGGCTCCGACGGCTCGATTTTTCTGCGCGTCATCCTGCCGCTGCTGATGCCAGCGTTGCTTGCCGGCCTGTCGTTGTCCTTCGCCCGCAGCCTTGGAGAATTCGGCGCCATCATCTTCATCGCCGGCAACCAGCCGATGTCGACCGAGATCACCGCGCTGCTCGCCTTCATCCGGCTGGAGGAATATGACTACCAGGCAGCCGCCGCTATTGCCTCGGTGTTGCTCATCACCGCCTTCCTCATGCTGGCCTTCACCAACCTGCTGCAGGCCCGCGCCCTGCGATACACGGTGAGGAACTGACATGCAGCCGGCAAAGAGACGCCCTCCCCGCGTCGGCGACAGTCCCGCGGTGCGCCGCACGCTGATCGGCTTCGTGCTGATCGTGGGCGCGTTGCTCATCCTGGCGCCGCTGCTCGTCATCTTCGCGCAGGCCGCTTCGCTCGGTCTCGACGGTTTTCTGAAAACCATCGGCGAACCCGACACGCGCCATGCCATCATGCTGACGGTCGTCACGGCGCTGATTGCCGTGCCGGTCAACACCGTCTTCGGCATCGCCGCCGCCTGGGCGATCACCAAATTCGACTTTTGGGGCCGCCGCTTCCTGCTGGTCGTCATCGAAATCCCGTTCTCGATCTCGCCCATCGTCGCCGGCGTCGCCTATCTGTTCGTCTACGGCCTGCAAGGCCTGTTCGGCCCGCTGCTCGACGCCTGGGACATCAAGATCCTCTTTGCCCTGCCGGGCATCGTGCTGGCCTCCATGTTCGTCACCGCGCCCTTCGTGGTGCGCGAGCTGGTGCCGCTGATGCAGGCGCAGGGCCGCGACCTCGAGGAGGCCGCCACCTCGCTCGGCGCGTCTGGCTGGCGCACCTTCTTCTCCGTCACGCTGCCCAACATCCGCTGGGCGCTGCTTTACGGCGTGGTGCTGTGCAACGCCCGCGTCATGGGCGAATTCGGGGCGGTCTCCGTCGTGTCCGGCAACATTCGCGGCCAGACCAACACGCTGCCGCTGCATATCGAGCTGCTCTACCACGACTACCAGACGGCCGGCGCGTTCGCCGCCGCCTCCATCCTCACCGTGCTCGCCCTCGTCACCATCGTCGCCAAGGTCCTGCTTGAACGCCAGGGCGCCGGTCGTGCCCGTCGCCCGGCGCTCGCCGCGCCCACTGGAAAATCCGCATGAAGATCCGTCTCGACAAGGTCGTGAAGACATTCGACACGTTCCGCGCGGTGCATGGCGTGTCGCTCGACATCGAGAGCGGCGAACTGCTTGCCCTGCTCGGCCCCTCCGGCTCGGGCAAGACCACGATCCTGCGCATGGTCGCCGGCCTCGAATACGCCGATGGCGGCCAGATCCATTTCGGCGACCAGGACGCGACCGACATTCCCGTGCGCGACCGCGGCGTCGGTTTCGTCTTCCAGCACTACGCGCTGTTCCCGCATATGACGGTTGCCGAAAACATCGCCTTCGGCATGAAGGTGTCGAAGGTGCGCCGCTCGCCCGCCGAGGTTTCCGCGCGGGTCGCCGACCTGCTCCGCCTCGTGCGCCTTGAAGGGCTAGGTGAGCGCTTTCCCACGCAGATATCCGGCGGCCAGCGCCAGCGCGTGGCGCTCGCACGGGCATTGGCGGTCGACCCGAAAGTGCTGCTGCTCGACGAGCCTTTCGGCGCGCTGGATGCCAATGTCCGGCGCGACCTGCGCCGCTGGCTGCGCGAGATCCATGCCGAACTCGGCATCACCACGCTCTTCGTCACCCACGATCAGGAAGAGGCGCTCGACCTTGCCGACCGTGTCGTCATCCTCAACGAAGGCAGGATCGTGCAGCAGGGAACGCCTGAAGAGGTCTGCCGCAATCCTTCCTCCGCCTTCGTCATGAAATTCCTCGGCGACACCAACCGCTTGCCCGGCAGCGTGAAAAACGGCGTCGCCTCGATCGGCGGCATCAAGCTCGACGCAGCCGGCTGCCCGGACGGCGCGGCCGACGTCTACGCCCGCCCCGGCGACCTCGAATGGTCGCGCGAAAGCGGCATTCCGGCCTCAGTTCTTCGTGTCATCGACCGCCCGGACGGCCGCCGCCTCGCAGTGCGTACATCATCCGGCGAGACGATCGAACTCGACGTGCCGCCGGAAACAATCGTGCGCGCCGGCGACCAGGGTTTTCTGCGCATCGTGCGGATGAAGGTTTTTGCGGCTTGATGCGCTGGCGCACACCGAAGGCGTAGCCTCTCGCGCTTGGTGTCGTTGAACCTGGCGACCCGTGCACTTGGATCTGTGTCGGTTATGGGCATCCTGCCCCGCCGGAGCACGTGGTCACGTGTACGGCATGGTTCCTAGGGGCTCCGCACCCGCTCCGCTCCTGCTCAGCTCTAGGATGACGAACGCAGAGGTTCCGCCGCTCGCCGCCGACGCTGGTGATTGGCGGAAACCCCCGTCAATTCGTCATCCTAGGGCGGAGCAGGAGCGGAGCGGACTGCGGAGACCCTGGGATCCATGCCGTAACGGCGGCGAACTGCTTCAAGGACGCAGAAACAAACTCACAAAGTCCACGCGGTGGCCGAGGAAGGCAGGCGCAATCCGTGCGGGGAAAGCCGACGCCGCCGCATCGTCGGGATGGTGCGACAGGCGGCACGCTGCTGCTTCCCTAAATCCTATCTTTTCTATAGACTTTGCTCATAGCTTCAGCCGGTTTGTTCACGCCTATGAGACAGCCTTTGCTAGAAAGTTACCTTCCGCAGCGTCCATTTTCTGCCGCAGGTCGCGAAAATGACGAAAAATCAACGCATTTGCACTTGTTTATAGATTCACTGGAATTTATCCGTGTCGGATGTGGATCATCGATCGGGTATCCGGGGCGGTCGGTTTCTTCCTCAGGCAACACAAAGACAGTTTTCGACGATGCTCACCAAAAAAGGCAAGTACGGGCTGAAGGCTCTGGTCCACTTGTCGCAGATGCCCGAGGGCCAACTGGCATTCGTCAACGACATCGCCACGACGAACAACATCCCAAAGAAATTCTTGGATGCAATCCTCGGCGAGTTGCGCAACGCCGGCTTCGTCCAGAGCCGCAAGGGCAAGGACGGCGGTTACCGCCTGTCGCGGTCGCCGTCGGAGATCAAGATCGGCCACGTCGTGCGCGTGCTGGACGGCCCGCTGGCGCCGATCCCGTGTGCCAGCCACACGCAATACCAGCGCTGCGAGGATTGCGACGAGGCGACCTGTCAGGTCCGGCACATGATGCTGGAGGTTCGCCACGCCATCGCCAATGTGCTGGACAATCGCAGCCTCGCCGAGATGCGCGACGCAGCCAACGACGACGTCGCCGCCCTGTTGAAATATCACGCCTAAGCGGTTTTTCTCCGCGGTCGACGGGACAGGCATTTTTTGGCCTTGGCTGTTCGCGCTGCCGCTCATTCGCCTTCCGGCACCTTCTCCCCGTGAAGAACGGGGAGAAGGACATCATCGCAGCCGCTTTCGCCAAACGCCACATCCAGACTCTGGCGAACGTGGTGACGTGTGCTCTCCTCTTCCCGTTCTTCACAGGGAGAGGACGCCGGAAGGCAAGTGAGCGGCAGGACAGACGGTCGACAATTGTTGCCCTTCCCGCGTCCATCGAAACGGCAGCCGCATCCCACTCCGCACCCAAGACCTCCGCATGACCGCCCGCTCCTCCATTGCCATCATCGGGGCCGGCGCCAGCGGCGTCCTGCTTGCCGCGCATCTGCTCAAATCGGAAAACCCCGACCTGCGCGTCACCCTGATCGAAAAGGCGTCGGCCTTCGGCCGCGGCCGCGCCTATTCGACCGCCCTGCCCGACCATGTGCTCAATGTCAGCGCGATGGGCATGAGCGGTTATGCCGACGATCCCGAGCATTTCTGGCGCTGGGCGCAGGTGACGGGCGTCGTCACCGACGGCAATCCGGCCGTGTACCTGCCACGCGCCGTCTACGGGCGCTACCTCGAAGAACTGCTCCAGGACAATCTGGACCGCGAATGCGCCACCGGACGGCTGCGCCTTGTGCGCGAGACCTGCCTCGGCGTGACACCGACATCGTCCGGCGTCGACGTCAAGCTGGCGAACGGCACCAGCATCGCCTGCCATGCCGTCGTGCTGGCGGTCGGCCATGACGAAGAGCCTTCGCCCGAACATCCGCTCACCGTTCGCATAGATTCAGCGGCCGATACACCCCTCGAAGCGCAAGCGCGGGTCATGATCCTCGGTACGGGGCTAAGCATGGTCGACGCCTGGCTGACGCTGGAGCATCGCGGCCATCGTGGCGAGATCGTTGTCGTGTCGCGGCGCGGCCTGATGCCATCCACCCACCGCAGGGGCAAGCCGATCCGGCTCGACATCGCCGACGTTCCGCTGGGCACCGAACTGTCCTATTTCGTCGGCTGGCTACGCGACCTTATCCGCGCCACGCAAAAGGCCGGCGGCGACTGGCGCGACGTGCTGGATGGTCTGCGCCCCTTCAACCAGCGCATCTGGCAAAGCTGGCCTGCCTCCGCCAAACGCCGCTTCGTCGAGCATACAAAAGCCTGGTGGGATATCCATCGCCACCGCATGGCCCCATCCATCCACGAACGGCTGACCAAGGCCGTGGAAGCAGGCCGCATCCGGCTGTTCGCCGCGCGCGTCGAGGACATGAGCGAACAGGGCGACGGCATCGCGGTCCGGCTCCTGCATCGCCATTCCAAAACACCGGAGACGCTGGTCGTCGACCGCGTCTACGATTGCACCGGCATCACAAAAGATCTTTCGGTCGGTTCGATCGCCGTTATCCGCGACCTGATCGACCGCGGCCTGGCCCGTCCCGATCCGCTGCGGCTCGGGCTGGACGTCACCGAAAACTGCGCCGTCATCGGCGAGAACAACGCTGCTTCCGCGAAACTCTACGCGGTCGGTCCGCTGACCCGAGGCACCTTCTTCGAGATCGAGGCCATCCCCGACATCCGCTCTCAATGCGCCCGGCTGGCGAAAGTGCTAGTGGGCGAATGACGGTGTTGGTCGAACGCTAGGTCAAGCCGGCGCTATTCCAATAGGCGCTTTCATCGTCATTTTGGTGCGCCCCTCGAACTTCCCTCCGGGACGGTCGCGTTCGAAATCGCGGGACTGTCGTAGTGCACTCCGTACGTCAGGTCGCTGGCTGGAAAAGGGCTGAGCCGGCGCGTTGCAAGCGGCTGAAAACGGCGTCAGGGCAAGTCCGCCAGAGGCCCGCGTCAGCGCAAAGTGCGTCGCGTCCGTCCTTCTTCAAGACAAGTCCATGAATTCAATGAATATTCCGGACTTGACGGCGAGGCACACCAGGCAAATTCTACTGCGTAGCGGAACCTCATTGGCGAAACAAAAACCTGAAATATCAGTGCCTTGCGGTTCCAAGCTCGCTTACCGGCCAAGCCGGGGCGGTTTCAGCCGTCTGCGGCCAGACCGCTTCCGCCCGGTCCCGTCTAGCGGCCGAGTTCCTGACGATTGGAATGACCCGTTCACCGAAGTCGGCTATCGCCTCATGCTCGTTCATGCCGCCGATCATGAATTCGCTGACACCGATGGAAACATATGGCAGCAGCGCCAGCGCTAAATGTTCCGGCGAACCGGTGCGGATCGCCTCACCGAGATCGCTCGTCCTGCCCGCATCGCTTCTTTGCCGCGAAATATCGTCAAAGCGCAGCGGCAGGGCGAACTTCGGCCGACCGGCCCGCCCGTACTCCGTTGCCGCCTGGCAGACCCGCTGGACGACATGTCTGATATGGTCCGGTGTCGCGAAGGGCAGTTCAAACACATCGGCATGGCGTCCGGCAACGCGGAAAGCAGTACCGGACAACCCATTCATCCGAAACGGAATTCCGGCGCCGCGCGGTCCTTTTCGCGCGACATATCCATTGCGCAGGCTGTAGGCCGGCCCTTCATGGTCGAACGGCCTGTCGTTCGACCAAAGCCGCTTCAACAGCACCAGATACTCGTCGGTCCTTTGCAGAATTTCGACGTGACTGGCGGGCTCGCTGGCCGCCCCGCCATGCGGCGTGATTATCATTCGGATCGACAGCCGGCCGCGGCTGAACGTGTCGAGCATCGCCAATTGCCGCGCCGCGACGGTCGGTTCGATCCCGCCGGCCCAATGCGTGAGCGAAATATCCAGCGCGCCGGTGGCCCGCATGGCCTGGGCGGCTAGGTCCATATTTGTCAGCAAGCCGGCCGCGTCATCGATCACCACCCGGTCGAAGCCGGCGCGCTCGATCGTCGCCAACCGCTGCCCGGCCTCACCAAGATCGAAAAAGAACGGCGTCGCGGCCTCGCCGGTTTCGGCAAGACAAGGACCGGGAACGTGCGTGAACTCAATATGCATGGAAAGTTCCTCGTCATTTCAACGCCTTGGCGACGCACGACACGCTGAAGAACTGCGAACCAACCCCTCAAAAGGCTCGGGATGCGGGATTTCGGACCAGACCCGGCTCAGGGAACGAGGCCGAGCACCAGGGCAGCGGCGAAGGCTACCGCCGCGATGAAGACGGCATGTGCTGCCAGGGATGCCACCGCGCCGTGGCGCGACGCTGCGGTGCGGGGTGCCGTCTGGGTTCCGCCGATATGTTGGATGTTCGCCATGGCAGCCTCCTCTTTCATTGTTAGTCTATGAAATTGGTAGAATTTGTCGATTCCGAATTTTCGCCACTTTTGAGCATTCTGTACTCACAGTGGCGAAAAAACGGAACATCATTTTAAGCCCTTGCTTCTCCCCGCAGGCGCTCGACGCAGATCGCACGCATCAGGAACGCCGCCTCGGCATAAACCGCATCGTCGGCCAGGTCGGAAGCGCGCTTGCCCAAAACCTCCCTCACAGCGTCGAGCGTTCGCGAGGGGATCATATCGGTGCAGGTGCGCATACGGCCGAAAACCGAGCTTATGGGAACGGCTCTGCCCTCGAACTCCACAGCCGGTTCGTCATGGGTGAGGCCCCATTCCTCATAGGCGTCGAGCGCCTCTTGGAACGCCTGATGCAGGAAAATCGGGGCATGTCCTTCATGCAAAGGGGGAAGAACTCGGGTCATGGTATTCTCCTCGCTCGATTTTTCGCAATCACGATTGGGATCACACGACCTTCCGGTCATGGATAACGCCCCTGCCCGCAAAAGGTTGTTGCCTGCGGAAATCAGAACGGCCTTACCAGTGGCCGTTCATGCAAAAGCCCCAATAGAAGCTTTCATCGCGTGACAGACGGCGATGATCACCGTCGTCCTTGTCTCCTGCTTCGCCGGCCCGCCGCGGTCCGGGTTCAGGAAAAAGAGCTGCCCGCAGTTTGTCCAACAAGGACCTGAGTGGGCTCTGGCTGGTCGGTGTCATCGTCAACTCCTCATCAAGCGGTTGCGGGATGGATGGTTGGCAGAACGGCACTTCCGTCACGAAGTATGACTCGACATTTCACGATGTCAACCAATGTCTACAAGTTTTGTAGAATATTGAATCGGAACAAGGGTTTAGCCGTCCGCAGCATGCCGTTTCCGCGCCGGCTCAGCCGGCTGGCGCGTGAATATCGGACTTAAGGAGAGGCAAATCACTAGTCGCGTCCGGCCCAGGGAACGAGCACGGCCTCGATGCGCCGAATCCCGAATTCAAGGATGAACGCCACGCCCGCGATGACGAAGATGCCCATGATCACGACATCGGTGACCAGGAACTGCGCGGCCGACTGGATCATGAAGCCCAGCCCCCGTGTCGCCGCGATCAGTTCGGCTGCCACCAGCGTCGTCCAGCCGGCGCCGAGCGCGATGCGCAGGCCGGTCAGGATCGACGGCAGTGCGCTGGGCAACACGACGTGGCGGATCACTTGGCTCCTGCTTGCACCCAGCGTGCGCGCCGCGTTCACCCGCTCGCGGCTGACGCCGCGCACGCCGGCCGCCGTCGAAAGCGCGATCGGCGCCAGCATGGCGATAGCGATGACCAGCACCTTCGACGGCTCGCCGATGCCGAACCAGATGATGATCAGCGGCAGATAGGCCAGAGGCGGGATCGGCCGCAAAAATTCGAGCAGCGGGTCGAATATGCCGCGCCCCACCGTGCTTGTGCCGATCGCGATACCCACCGGGACGCCGACAGCGAGTGCCGCGGCCAGCGCGGCGAAAACCCGCCCGAGGCTTGCTGCCAGATGAGCCGCGAGGGTCGCATCGACGAAACCGTGGCGCGCCACAGTGACGAACTTCGTCGCGACCTCGAGCGGCGAAGGCAAGAACACCGGCGAGACCAGTTGCAGATAAGCCGCCGCCGCCCATGCCGCGACGAGCGTGGCGACGGTGAGCAGACTGATCTGACGCGCCGTCCACCCGCGCCGGCGCTGTCCGATGCCCGGCGCTGATACCGGATCGGCTTGCAAAGGAGATAATGCAGCGGGTTTGCCTGCCCCGATGTCGGTCAACGACGCATCCGTGCCCGCGCTCATGCTCAAGCAAATTCTCCGTCGAATATCGCGTCGGCGAGTTCCGCCCGAGCCGCGACAAAATCGGGATCCGCCTTGATCGATCGGGCAGGTTCGCCACCCGCGTAGCGCCGTCCGAAGCCCGCGTCGATCTGCCGGACGACCCGGCCCGGACCGGGTGCCATGACCACGATGCGCGTTCCGAGGAACAGCGCTTCCTCGATGCCGTGCGTGACCATCAGCACGCCGGTCGACCGCACCGACCAGATGTCGAGCAGTAACGTCTGCATTCGTTCCCGCGTCAGTGCGTCGAGCGCTCCCAGCGGTTCGTCCATCAAAAGGAAATCCGGTTCGGCGGCCAACGCCCGGGCAAGGCCCACGCGCTGGCGCATTCCGCCGGACAGTTCCCAGATCGCTTTGCCGCCATAGCCTTCCAGCTTGACCTGCCGCAGCAGTTCGTCGCTCTTTTGGTGGCGCTCGCGCTCCTCCACGCAACGCATTTTTTGCGCGAAGCCGACATTTTCGCGAGCGCTGAGCCATGGAAACAGGGCGTCGTTCTGGAACACCACGGCGCGGTCGGCTCCGGGGCCGTCGATCGGCCGTCCGTCCACTGACGCGCTGCCGAACGTCGGTGCGACCAGGCCGGCCGCCACGTTGAGCAGGGTCGTCTTTCCGCAGCCCGACCTGCCGGTCAATACCACGAACTCGCCCGAAGCCACAGCGATGGAAGCGTCCACCACGGCGGGCTGCACCTGCCGGTCATAGCGGACGCCGACCTTGGCCAGTGTCAGTTTCGTCATGTCATTCCACTTTGCCTCCGCCCTGCCCGCCCCGGCCGAAAAAATGCCAGGACGGGCGCAGGTCGCGCCATTTGGGAGGATGCGCGCGCGGTTGGTGCTAGTTCGAGGCAAGCGCCTCGGTGACGTATTTCGCCGACACGTACTTGCCGTAATCGGGCAGCACCGCGTCGATCTTGCCCTGTTCCTTGAGGAACTCGGACGTGGCGGCGATCGCCTTGACGGTCGCGCCGCCGAGGAGTTTTTCCGACGGCTGGTCGGCGAGCGGCGGGAAAACATAACCCTTGAGCAGCAGCGGAATATCGTCAAGTTTGGCGCCGGTGAGCTTGGCGATCTTTCCGGCCTCGGCCGACGACGTATTCCAGGCCTCGGGATTGGCGAGGAAGGCGTCATAGGCCGCGCCCGTCACCTTGACGAAATCGCGGACCGCCTCCGGATGCGCGGTGGCGAAATCGGTGCGGACGATCCAGGCGTCGAAGGTCGGAGCGCCCCACTCCGCCACTTCAGCGGAATCGACAATGATCTTGCCCCTGGTTTTGATCTGGCCGAGCGCCGGGTCCCACACATAGGCCGCGTCGATGTCGCCGCGTTCCCACGCCGCCGCGATCTCCGGCGGACGCAGGTTCAGGATCTCTACCGCCTTGGGATCGACGCCTTCATGCTTCAGCGCGGCCAGAAGGCTGTAATGGGTGGTCGACACGAACGGCACCGCGACCTTCTTGCCGGCAAGGTCGGCGACCTTTTCGACACTCGCGCCATTGCGGGCGACGAGCGCTTCCGATTCGCCGATCAGGCCGACGATGAAGATGGTCTCGATCGGCAGGTCGCGGCTCGCCGCTGCGGCCAGCGGGCTGGAGCCGACATAGCCGATGTCGACGGAGCCCGAGGCAACCGCCGCGATGACGTCGGCACCCGAATCGAACTTGCGCCAGTCGATGGCGGCGCCGAGCGCCTTTTCATAGTCGCCGTCAGCCTGCGGCACCTTGGAGGGCTCGACGACGGTCTGGAATCCGACGGTGACTTTCAGGTCCTCGGCGCCTGCTGGACCCAGCAAGGCCAGCGCGGAAAATGCCGTTGCCGCTGCAAGCAGCGTCCGGCGGGTGATCGTGCTCATGGGCGTGTTTCCTGTTGCTTGAACGGAATGCCCTTTGATCCTGCTTTTTCCTACAAAATCTGTAGAGTTAATCTATTCCAACTTTGCCTGCACATCGGGAAAATTTCCTTTATCGTTTCATCGAAACGCGAAGTCCCTCCGTCCGGCGAGGATGTTCCCGAAGGTGGACAGGCAAACGCTGCTTACGCCTGCGGCTCGCGCAAACCGATTCCTGAATACCCGCCATAAATGGAGGAATTTACCTTCGGCAGTTCCACATGGCCGTGAGAAGAGAACGTCAGCAACGGGATGCCGGGACGGCGCGTTTGCTGCTACACCATGAGCCGCGGGATGCCGCGGCAGGTCGATCGGATTAGGGAGGCCCGGAATGAGCAACCAAACGCCGCGGTACGATGGAAAGAGCCGGCTGCGGCTGCCCTATCGCTCGGTGCTCGACCTGATCGGCGATACGCCGGTGGTCGAGCTGACACGCTTCGACACCGGCAAATGCCGGCTGTTCATCAAGCTGGAAAGCCAGAATCCGGGCGGTTCGATCAAGGACCGCATCGCGCTGTCGATGATTGCCGATGCCGAGCGCAGCGGCAAGCTGGCGTCAGGCGGCACGATTGTCGAAGCCACCGCGGGCAATACCGGCCTTGGCCTCGCCCAGGTGGGCATCCCGAAAGGCTACCGCATCATCCTCGTCGTTCCCGACAAGATGTCCCGCGAAAAGATCCAGCATCTGCGCGCGCTCGGCGCCGAGGTGCGCATGACCCGTTCGGACGTGGGCAAAGGCCATCCCGAATATTACCAGGATATGGCCGAAAAAATCGCCGCCGGCATCCCAGGCGCCTTCTACGTCAACCAATTCGCCAACCCGGCCAACCCGGTGGCGCATGAGACGACGACCGGACCGGAGATATGGGACCAGCTTGGCGGCGATGTTGACGCGGTGGTTGTCGGCGTCGGCTCAGGCGGCACGCTGACCGGACTTGGGCGTTACTTTGCGCAAGTGTCCCCGAAGACGGAGATGGTGCTGGCCGATCCAGTGGGTTCCGTACTGGCGCCTTACGTCAAGACCGGCAAACTGGGAGAGGCTGGAAGCTGGACGGTGGAAGGCATCGGCGAGGATTTTATTCCGCCCAATGCCGACCTTTCTCTCGTAAAGAAGGCTTACTCCGTCACCGACAAACAGAGCATGCTGGCCGTGCGCGACCTGCTGTCTCGCGAGGGCATCCTCGCCGGATCGTCGTCGGGCACGCTGCTGTCGGCGGCTCTACGCTATTGCCGCGAGCAGACCGTGGCGAAGCGCGTCGTCACCTTCGTCTGCGACAGCGGCAACAAATATCTGTCGAAAGTCTTCGACGATTTCTGGCTTGCCGAACAAGGGCTTGCCGAGCGCGAGCAGCATGGCGACCTGCGCGACCTCGTCGCCCGCTCGCATCGCGAGGGCGGTACCGTGCTGGTCGGGCCGGACGACACGCTGCTCACCGCCTATGGCCGCATGCGCCGTGGCGACGTCTCGCAATTGCCTGTGCTGGAGAACGGCAAGCTGATCGGCATCGTCGACGAAAGCGACATACTGGCGGTGCTGGAAGGCCCCTATGACGGCCGCTGGGACCGGTTCAACGCGCCGGTGCGCTCCGCTATGACCGCCGACCTGCACACGCTGCAGACCACCCAGACGCTGGATGCGCTGCTCCCGGTGTTCGAGCGCAACGAGGTCGCCATCGTCTTCGACGGCGACGAATTCTTCGGCCTGATCACAAGGGTCGACCTGATCAACCATCTGAGGCGCAACCGATGACCGGCAAGAACCGCCTGGCCTTTTCCACCCGCACCATCCATGGCGGCCAGAGCCATGATCCAACGACCGGCGCCGTCATGGTGCCGATCTACGCCACCTCCACCTACGGCCAGCAGAGCCCCGGCGTGCACAAGGGTTTCGAGTATGCCCGCAGCCAGAACCCGACGCGCTTCGCCTTCGAGCGTGCCGTCGCCGATCTGGAAAGCGGTACAGCCGCCTTCGCCTTCGCCTCGGGGCTGGCGGCGATCGCCACGGTGTTCGAATTGCTCGACAACGGTGCCCACATCGTCGCAACCGATGACATCTATGGCGGCACGTTTCGCTTGCTGGAGCGGGTGCGCAAACGCACGGCCGGGCTAAAGGTCGACTTCGTCGACTTCACCGATCTCGCGGCCATTGAAGCCGCCATCCGGCCGGAGACGAAACTCCTGTGGTGCGAAACGCCCACCAACCCGCTGCTCAAGATCGTAGACCTCGAAGGTGTTGCGGCGCTGGCCAACCGACATGGCTTGCTGTCAGCTACCGACAACACGTTTTGCAGCCCCTATATCCAGCGACCCCTGGAACTCGGCATCGACATCGTCGTGCACTCGACGACAAAATATCTGAACGGCCATTCCGACATGGTCGGCGGCGTGGCTGTGGTCGGCGACAACCGCGACCTCGCCGATCGGCTGAAATTTCTGCAAAACGCCGTCGGCGCCATCTCCGGTCCGTTCGACAGTTTTCTTGCGCTGCGCGGCCTGAAGACGCTGGCGCTGCGTCTGGAGCGGCACTCCACGAACGGCCTGAAGATCGCGCAATGGCTTGAGGGACGAAAGGACGTGCGCCGCGTCATCTATCCCGGTCTCGCCAGCCACCCCCAATATGAAATAGCCAGGCGGCAGATGTTTGCTTTCGGCGGCATGATCTCGGTCGAGCTCGACCGCGACCTCGCCGGCACGAAACGGTTCCTGGAGCGCACCCAACTGTTCACGCTGGCCGAAAGCCTCGGCGGCGTCGAAAGCCTGATCGAGCACCCTGCCCTCATGACCCACGGCTCGATCCCGCCCGAGCAGCGCGCAGCGATCGGCATCTCGGATTCGCTTGTGCGGCTGTCCGCCGGAATCGAGGACGGCGACGACCTGATCGCCGATCTGGAGCAGGCGCTGAGGACATAGCAGTCCGCGTTGCTCGCAGGCCGGGCGCGCGCAGCCAAGCACTTGATATCCATGCAAAAAGGCCGCCGGGTTGCCCCGGCGGCCTTTTCGTTTGTCGTGAACGCCGCGCCTTACTCGGCGGCGTTGGTCATTTCCGTCAGCATCGGCGTGGCGACTTCCGCACCGGACGCCTTGCGGCGCTCATCGAGGATGAGTTCGTCGCGCGACGTGGCGATGCGCCGGATCTGGCTCATCGTGCCGCCGGTGCCGGCCGGGATCAGACGGCCGACGATGACGTTTTCCTTCAGGCCCTGCAGCGTGTCGACCTTGCCGGCGACGGCCGCCTCGGTGAGCACGCGCGTGGTCTCCTGGAAGGACGCAGCCGAGATGAAGGACGGCGTCTGCAGCGAGGCCTTGGTGATGCCGAGCAGCACCGGCTGACCTTCGGCAGGCTTCTTGCCTTCCTCGATCAGGCGCTCGTTGATCTCATCGAGTTCGATCGAGTCGACATGATCGCCTGGGATGTAGGTCGAGTCGCCCTGCGCGGTGATCTCGATCTTCTGCAGCATCTGGCGAACGATCACCTCGATATGCTTGTCGTTGATCGACACGCCCTGCAACCGGTAGACTTCCTGGATTTCGTTGACGAGGTAGGAAGCAAGCGCCTCCACGCCCTTGATCGCCAGGATGTCGTGCGGCGCCGGGTTGCCGTCCATGACGTAGTCGCCCTTCTCGATGGCGTCGCCGTCCTGGAGATGGAACGGCTTGCCCTTCGGGATGAGATACTCGACCGGCTCCAGCGTCGAATCATGCGGCTCGATGATGATTCGGCGCTTGTTCTTGTAGTCGCGTCCGAAGCGGATCGTGCCGTCGATCTCGGCGATGATGGCGTGATCCTTCGGACGGCGTGCCTCGAACAGCTCGGCCACACGCGGCAGACCGCCGGTGATGTCCTTGGTCTTGGCAGACTCCATCGGAATACGCGCCAGCACGTCGCCCGGCCTGACCATCGAACCCGGTTCGACCGATAGGATCGCCTCGACCGACAGCAGGAAGCGGGCATCGCCGCCCTTCGACAGCTTTGCCACCTTGCCGCGGGCGTCCTGGATGACGATCGCCGGCTTGAGGTCCGAACCGCGCGGCGTCGAGCGCCAGTCGATGACCTCGCGCTTGGTGATGCCGGTCGATTCGTCGGCCGTTTCCTGCACGGAGATGCCGTCGACCAGGTCCTCGAACGTCACCCTGCCCTCGACCTCGGTGAGGATCGGACGGGTGTAGGGGTCCCACTCGGCGATACGCTGGCCGCGCTTCACCTTGTCGCCCTCATCCACATAGAGGCGGGAACCGTAGGTGATGCGGTGCGTGGCGCGTTCCTTGCCGGCCTCGTCGAGGATCAGCACCGCCATGTTGCGGCCCATGGCCATCAACTGGCCATCGGAGTTGCGCACCACGTTGCGGTTGCGGATCTGCACGGTGCCTTCGTAGGAAGCCTCGAGGAACGAGCTGTCGACCACCTGCGCCGTGCCGCCCATGTGGAACGTGCGCATGGTGAGCTGCGTGCCCGGTTCGCCGATCGACTGCGCCGCGATGACGCCGACGGCCTCGCCCTGGTTGACAGGCGTGCCGCGGGCCAGATCGCGTCCGTAGCAGACCGCGCAGACGCCGACCTTGACCTCGCAGGTCAGCGCCGAGCGGATGCGCACCGACTGGATGCCGGCCTTTTCGATCAGCTCGATGTCGCGCTCGTCCATCAAACGCCCGGCCTTGACGATCATATCGCCGCTGACCGGATGCGTGATGTCGTCGAGCGAGGTGCGCCCGAGGATGCGCTGGCCGAGCGTCGCGACCACCTGGCCGGCGTCGACGATCGGCTGCATGGTCAGGCCTTTATCGGTGCCGCAGTCGACCGCATTGACGATGCAGTCCTGCGCCACGTCGACGAGACGACGGGTCAGGTAGCCCGAGTTCGCGGTCTTCAACGCGGTGTCAGCGAGGCCCTTGCGGGCGCCGTGGGTCGAATTGAAGTATTCGAGAACTGTCAGGCCTTCCTTGAAGTTCGAGATGATCGGCGTCTCGATGATTTCGCCCGACGGCTTTGCCATCAGGCCGCGCATTCCGGCGAGCTGGCGCATTTGCGTGGGCGAACCGCGCGCGCCGGAGTGGCTCATCATGTAGATCGAGTTCATCGGCTTCTGACGGCCATTGTCGTTGAACTCGACCGCGCGGATGCGGCCCATCATCTCCTCGGCGACCTTTTCCGAGCACTTCGCCCAGGCGTCGACGACCTTGTTGTACTTCTCGCCCTGGGTGATCAGGCCGTCATTGTACTGCTGCTCGTATTCCTTCGCGAGCGCCTCGGTCTTGGCGACGAGGTCGGCCTTCGTGTCCGGAATGACCATGTCGTCCTTGCCGAACGAGATGCCGGCGCGGCAGGCATGGGCGAAGCCGAGCTGCATGATGCGGTCGCAGAAGATGACCGTCTCCTTCTGGCCGCAGTGGCGGTAGACGGTGTCGATCATCTTGGAGATGTTCTTCTTGGTCATCTCTTGGTTGGCGGTCTCGTAGGGCACGTTGACGTTCTTCGGCAGAAGCTCGCCGATGATCATGCGTCCGGGCGTCGTGTCGTAAATCTTCGAGACGGGCTTGCCGTCCTTGTCGACGGTCTTGAAGCGGCCCTTGATCTTGGCGTGCAGCGTCACCGCCCTGGTTTCCAGCGCGTGCTGCAACTCGCCCATATCGGCGAACACCATCCCCTCGCCCGGCTCGTTCTGGTTGACGATCGAGAGATAGTAGAGACCGAGAACCATGTCCTGCGACGGCACGATGATCGGCGCACCGGAAGCCGGGTGCAGGATGTTGTTGGTCGACATCATCAGCACGCGGGCTTCGAGCTGCGCTTCCAGCGACAGCGGCACATGGACCGCCATCTGGTCGCCGTCGAAGTCGGCATTGAAGGCCGTGCAGACCAGCGGGTGAAGCTGGATCGCCTTGCCTTCGATCAGGGTGGGCTCGAACGCCTGGATGCCGAGGCGGTGCAGCGTCGGCGCGCGGTTAAGCAGAACCGGATGCTCGCGGATAACCTCGTCGAGGATATCCCAGACTTCCGGCTTTTCCTTCTCGACCAGCTTCTTCGCCTGCTTGACGGTCGAAGAATAACCCTTGGCGTCGAGGCGGGCGTAGATGAACGGCTTGAACAGCTCCAGCGCCATCTTCTTCGGCAGGCCGCATTGGTGCAGCTTCAGTTCCGGACCGGTCACGATGACCGAGCGGCCGGAATAGTCGACGCGCTTGCCGAGCAGGTTCTGGCGGAATCGGCCCTGCTTGCCCTTGAGCATATCCGACAGCGACTTCAGCGGACGCTTGTTGGCGCCGGTGATGACGCGGCCGCGGCGGCCGTTGTCGAACAGCGCGTCGACGGCCTCCTGCAGCATGCGCTTCTCGTTGCGGATAATGATGCCCGGCGCGCGCAGCTCGATCAGCCGCTTCAAACGGTTGTTGCGGTTGATGACGCGGCGGTAGAGGTCATTCAGGTCCGAGGTCGCGAAGCGGCCGCCATCCAGCGGCACCAGCGGACGCAGGTCCGGCGGGATCACCGGGATGACCTTCATGATCATCCATTCCGGACGGTTGCCGGATTCCAGAAAATTCTCGACCACCTTCAGGCGCTTCAAGAGCTTCTTCTGCTTCAGCTCCGAAGTCGTCGAAGCAAGCTCGGTGCGCAGCTCGCCCGCGATGGAATCGAGCTTCATCTCGGCCAGCAGCGCATGGATCGCCTCGGCGCCGATCATGGCGGTGAAGGAATCCTCGCCATACTCGTCGACGGCGATCATGTACTCCTCTTCCGAAAGGAGCTGATGCTCCTTCAGAGCAGTAAGGCCAGGCTCGGTGACGATGTAGTTCTCGAAATAAAGGACGCGTTCGATGTCCTTCAGCGTCATGTCGAGCAGCGTGCCGATGCGCGACGGAAGCGACTTCAGGAACCAGATATGGGCGACGGGAGCGGCGAGCTCGATATGGCCCATGCGCTCGCGCCGCACGCGCGACAGCGTGACTTCCACGCCGCACTTCTCGCAGATGACGCCCTTGTACTTCATGCGCTTGTACTTGCCGCACAGGCACTCGTAGTCCTTGATAGGGCCGAAGATGCGCGCGCAGAACAGACCGTCGCGCTCTGGCTTGAACGTGCGGTAGTTGATCGTCTCGGGCTTCTTGATCTCACCGAACGACCAGGACAGGATCTTGTCCGGGCTGGCGAGCGATATCCTGATGGAATCGAACACCTGGGCCGGAACGTTGTTGTTGAAGAGATTCATGACCTCTTGGTTCATGCCGTTCTCCTTCTCGGGACCGAAATCCCTTTAAAAATCCGTGCGGGCGAAATCGCCCCTTGCGGTCCGTTCGAACGGCGCCACCGCGCGCGCTCAACCGGACAATTCTTCCCGGCCGGACCTCCGGCCGTCTCGATGGCCCGCCGCGGAACCGGATGCTCCGCGGCGAAACCCGTTCCGTTACTCGGCCGCGTCGCGCATGCGTGGCGCGGGCATGTCCTCGACAACGGTGTTCTCCAGCTCGACGTTCAGGCCGAGCGACCGCATTTCCTTGACGAGCACGTTGAAGCTCTCCGGGATGCCGGCCTCGAAGCTGTCGTCGCCGCGGACGATCGCTTCGTAGACCTTGGTGCGGCCGGCCACGTCGTCCGACTTCACCGTCAGCATCTCCTGCAGCGTATAGGCAGCGCCATACGCCTCGAGCGCCCACACCTCCATCTCGCCGAAGCGCTGGCCGCCGAACTGCGCCTTGCCGCCCAGCGGCTGCTGGGTGACCAGCGAATATGGGCCGATCGAACGCGCGTGGATCTTGTCGTCCACCAGGTGGTGCAGCTTGAGCATGTAGATGTAGCCCATCGTCACCTTGCGGTCGAACGGCTCGCCGGTGCGCCCGTCATAGAGCGTCGACTGACCGCTGGAGTGCAAGCCAGCCTGTTCGAGCATCTCGTTGATGTGGGCCTCGTGCGCGCCGTCGAAGACCGGCGTCGCGATCGAGACGCCGCGCTTCATCTGCTCGCCCAGCCGCACGATCGACTCGTCGTCGAAGCGCCGCACCGGCTCGTTGCGGTCGTTGTCCGGGATGATCTGCTCGATCGTCTGGCGCAGCGGCTCGATGTTGCCGCCAGACTTGTAGGCTTCGAGCAGATCGCCGATCCGACGGCCCATTCCGGCGCAGGCCCAGCCAAGATGCGTCTCGAGGATCTGTCCGACATTCATGCGGCTCGGCACGCCGAGCGGGTTGAGCACGATGTCGGCATGCGTGCCGTCCTCCAGGAACGGCATATCCTCGACCGGCACGATGCGGCTGACCACGCCCTTGTTGCCGTGGCGGCCGGCCATCTTGTCGCCGGGCTGCATCTTGCGCTTCACGGCGACGAAGACCTTGACCATCTTCATGACGCCCGGAGGCATCTCGTCGCCGCGCTGCACCTTCTCGACCTTATCCATGAAGCGCTGCTCGAGCGCCTTCTTGGAGTCGTCGTACTGGCCACGCAGAGCCTCGAGCTCGGGCTGGAGCTGCTCGTCCTCGACGGCAAACTGCCACCACTGCGAACGAGGATACTCGGTCAGCAGTTCCCTGGAGAGCGTCGTGCCCTTCTTGAAGCCCTTCGGGCCGGCAATCGCATCCTTGCCGACGAGCATGTCGGAGAGGCGCGAATAGACGTTGCGGTCCAGAATGGCCTGCTCGTCGTCGCGGTCCTTGGCAAGGCGTTCGATTTCCTCGCGCTCGATCGCCATGGCGCGTTCGTCCTTCTCGACGCCGTGACGGTTGAACACGCGGACCTCGACGACCGTGCCGTAGGTGCCCGGAGGCATGCGCATTGAGGTGTCGCGAACGTCGGAAGCCTTCTCGCCGAAGATGGCGCGCAGAAGCTTCTCTTCCGGCGTCATCGGGCTTTCGCCCTTCGGTGTGATCTTGCCGACCAGGATGTCGCCCGGCTGCACTTCCGCGCCGATATAGACGATGCCGGCTTCGTCGAGGTTCTTCAGCGCCTCTTCCGAAACGTTCGGAATGTCGCGCGTGATTTCTTCCGGCCCGAGCTTGGTGTCACGGGCCATAACCTCGAACTCCTCGATATGGATCGAGGTGAAGACGTCGTCCGACACGATCTTCTCGGAGAGAAGGATCGAATCCTCGTAGTTGTAGCCGTTCCACGGCATGAACGCGACGAGCACGTTGCGGCCGAGCGCCAGATCGCCCAGATCGGTCGACGGGCCGTCGGCAATGATGTCGCCCTTCTCGATCCGGTCGCCCATCTTCACCAGCGGGCGCTGGTTGATGCAGGTGTTCTGGTTCGAGCGCTGGAACTTCATGAGCCGATAGATGTCGACGCCCGACTTGCCGGCCTGCAGATCCTCGGTTGCGCGGATAACGATACGGGTCGCATCCACCTGGTCGACGATGCCGGTGCGGCGGGCGGCGATCGCGGCGCCGGAGTCGCGCGCCACGATCGGCTCCATGCCGGTGCCGACGAAAGGCGCCTCGGCACGCACCAGCGGCACGGCCTGACGCTGCATGTTCGAGCCCATCAGAGCGCGGTTGGCGTCGTCGTTTTCCAGGAACGGGATCAGCGCCGCGGCGACCGACACCATCTGCTTCGGCGAGACGTCCATGAGGTCGACATTCTCGCGCGGCGTCATCATCACCTCGCCGGCATGACGGCAGATAACGAATTCTTCCGTGAACGAGCCGTTCTTGTCGAGCTCGGCGTTGGCCTGCGCGACGTAGTGCTTGGCCTCCTCCATCGCCGACAGGTATACGACGTCCAAGGTCACCCTGCCGTCGACGATCTTGCGGTACGGGCTCTCGATGAAACCGTACTTGTTGACGCGGGCGAAAGTGGCCAGCGAGTTGATCAGGCCGATGTTCGGGCCTTCCGGCGTCTCGATCGGGCAGATGCGGCCATAATGCGTGACGTGAACGTCGCGCACCTCGAAGCCGGCGCGTTCGCGGGTCAGGCCGCCCGGTCCAAGCGCCGACAGGCGGCGCTTGTGGGTGATCTCGGACAGCGGGTTGGTCTGGTCCATAAACTGCGAGAGCTGCGAGGAGCCGAAGAACTCGCGCACGGCGGCGGCCGCCGGCTTGGCGTTGATCAGATCCTGCGGCATGACCGTGTCGATCTCGATCGACGACATGCGCTCCTTGATCGCGCGCTCCATGCGCAGCAGGCCGACGCGGTACTGGTTCTCCATGAGCTCGCCGACCGAGCGCACCCGGCGGTTGCCGAGATTGTCGATGTCGTCGATCTCACCCTTGCCATCGCGCAGTTCCACCAGCGTCTTGACGACCGCGATGATGTCTTCCTTGCGCAGCACGCGCACGGTGTCCTCGGCCTTCAGATCGAGGCGCATGTTCATCTTGACGCGGCCGACGGCCGACAGATCGTAACGGTCGGCATCGAAGAACAGCGAGTTGAACATCGCTTCGGCCGTGTCGATCGTCGGCGGCTCGCCGGGACGCATGACGCGGTAGATGTCGAACAGCGCGTCCTGGCGGCTCTCGTTCTTGTCGACGGCGAGCGTGTTGCGGATGTAGCCGCCGATGTTGATGTGGTCGATGTCGAGGATCGCGAACTCTTCCTCGCCCGTCGACAGCAGCACCTTCAGCGTCTTCTCGTCGATCTCGTCGCCGGCCTCGAGATAGATCTCGCCAGTCTGGTAATTGACGATGTCCTCGGCGAGGTAGCTGCCCAGAATGTCCTCGTCGGTGGCCTTGATCGCCTTGAGACCCTTCTCGGCAAGCTGGCGGGCCTGGCGCGCGGTGATCTTCTTTCCAGCCTCGACGACGATTTCGCCGGTATCGGCGTCAACCAGGTCGTTGACCGCCTTCAGCCCGCGGAAGCGGTCGACATTGTACGGAATGCGCCAATGGTCGCCGGAGCGCTGATAGGTGATCTTGTTGTAGAAGGTCGACAGGATCTCCTCGCCGTCCATGCCGAGCGCCATAAGCAGGCTCGTCACCGGCAGCTTGCGGCGGCGGTCGATGCGGGCGTGCACGACGTCCTTGGAATCGAACTCGATGTCGAGCCACGAGCCGCGATACGGGATGACGCGCGCGGCGAACAGCAGCTTGCCCGACGAATGCGACTTGCCCTTGTCATGGTCGAAGAAGACGCCCGGCGAACGGTGCATCTGCGAGACGATGACGCGCTCGGTGCCGTTGATAATGAAGGTGCCGTTCAGCGTCATGAGCGGCATGTCGCCCATGTAGACGTCCTGCTCTTTGATGTCCTTGATGGACTTCGCGCCGGTATCCTCGTCGATATCGAACACGATCAGGCGCAGCGTTACCTTCAGCGGCGCGGCGTAGGTCAGGTCACGCTGCCGGCACTCGTCCACGTCGAACTTCGGCCCTTCGAACTCGTACTTCACGAACTCCAGCATCGATGCGCCGGAAAAATCAGAGATCGGGAACACCGACTTGAAAACGGCCTGCAGCCCCTCGTCCGGACGGCCGCCCTGCGGCTCGTCGACCATGAGAAACTGGTCGTAGGAGGCCTTCTGCACCTCGATCAGGTTCGGCATCTCCGCAACCTCGGGGATGTTCCCGAAGAACTTGCGTACGCGCCTGCGGCCATTGAATGTCGCGGTCTGGGCCATCGTCGCTCCTTGCTCGCTTGGGGCGCGTCCAACCGGCACGCCTTGCATATGGAACCCCGGCGGGCCGGGGTCAGTCCTAAAACGGGAGAAAACCCGTTTCCGGAAAGCCGCTCACGGCCCTCAGGAAAGAGGTTTTCGAAACACATCCCCCAGATACGCGGGGACCGGCGGACGGATTACCGCCCGCCGGCAGCCGCAGTGCTTACTTCAGCTCGACCTTGGCGCCGGCTGCTTCGAGCTGGGCCTTGAACTTCTCGGCATCGGCCTTGGAAACGCCTTCCTTGACCGGCTTCGGAGCAGCTTCGACCAGGTCCTTGGCTTCCTTGAGGCCAAGCGCGGTGATCGCACGCACTTCCTTGATGACGTTGATCTTCTGCGCGCCGGCATCCGTCAGGATGACGTCGAACTCGGTCTTCTCCTCGACGGGAGCGGCGGCAGCGGCGCCACCACCGGCAGCGGCGGCGGCGGCCACCGGAGCGGCGGCGGAAACGCCCCACTTCTCTTCGAGCAGCTTCGACAGTTCGGCGGCCTCGAGGACCGTCAGCTGCGAAAGGTCGTCTACGATTTTGGCGAGATCAGCCATTTTGTTTTTCCTTCAAAAAGTTCGAACACGTGTTGATGAGGATAGCGAGGAACGGCCTCACGCCGCCTCGTCCTTCCGGGCATACGCGCCGATGACGCGGGCAACCGAAGCTGCCGGCGCATTGACGATCTGGGCGATCCGGGTCGCCGGGGCGGCGATGAGCCCCACCAGCTTGCCGCGCAGCTCATCGAGCGACGGAAGCGTGGCCAAGGCCTTCACTCCGTCGGCATTGAGCGTGGTCGACCCCATCGCGCCACCGAGAATGATCAGCTTGTCATTCCCCTTGGCGAAATCGGAGGCGACCTTGGGCGCCGCAACCGGATCCTCCGAATAGGCGATCAGCGTCTGTCCCTTGAACAGGTCGACGATGCCCTCGGATTCCGTACCCTGAAGAGCGATGCGAGCAAGGCGGTTCTTCGCGACTTTGACGGTGCCGCCGGCAGTCCGCATCTTCGTACGAAGATCGTTCATCTGCGCGACGGTGATACCGGCATAGTGGGCCACGACCACTGAACCGGCGCCCTTGAAGGCGTCGTTCAGGCCCGTGACGAGTTCGCGTTTTTCCGCTCTGTCCACTGCCTATCTCCAGTTGACCTCCGACCATTCGCGGTGCGGAGATCGGGTTGCCTTTTGCCAC
This sequence comes from Mesorhizobium yinganensis, assembly GCF_040081985.1. Taxonomy (NCBI): domain Bacteria; kingdom Pseudomonadati; phylum Pseudomonadota; class Alphaproteobacteria; order Hyphomicrobiales; family Phyllobacteriaceae; genus Mesorhizobium; species Mesorhizobium yinganensis. The sequence goes on from NZ_JBEBMH010000021.1 coordinate 52,861, forward strand.
CCGGGTCATCCAAAAGGATCACCCGAGCGACGCTCGAGGATCCTGTCCCCTTTTCGTCACGACGGACGCCTGAGCGGCCGCCATGCGGACAAAAGGCAAACACGGCTCGAACCTTCCATCGGGGCCAAGGAATGCCCCTTTGTCCGGTCTTCACCCGTCTCATGCAGGCCCATGCGAATTAAGGCTGGAGCCGCCTGCAATCTCGGACAGGATAGTCCGGAAGCGATCGTCTGCTTCCGCAGTCCGGGCCGATGGTCAGGCCCGGAATTCGTTGGAAGGTCAACGCTTTCGCCGCCGGCCTTCGCTCAGGTCGTCAAGCGGCGCTGAGGCTCGCCAGGTCGACCTTGAGGCCGGGCCCCATGGTGGAGCTGACCGACATCTTCCTCATGTAGACGCCCTTGGCGCCAGCCGGCTTCGCCTTGTTGACGGCATCGGCCAGTGCACGAACATTCTCTTCCAGCGCGTTGATCTCGAACGAGACCTTGCCGACGCCGGCATGGATGATGCCCGCCTTCTCGACGCGGAACTCGACGGCGCCGCCCTTGGAGGCCTTGACGGCGGCCGCGACGTCCATGGTCACGGTGCCGACCTTCGGGTTCGGCATCATGCCGCGCGGGCCGAGCACCTTGCCGAGACGGCCGACCAGCGGCATCATGTCCGGCGTGGCGATGCAGCGATCGAAGTCGATCGTGCCCTTCTGGACGATCTCGACCAGATCCTCCGCGCCGACGATGTCGGCTCCAGCGGCCTTGGCTTCGTCGGCCTTGGCGCCCTTGGCGAAGACGGCGACGCGGACGTTCTTGCCCGTGCCGTTCGGCAGGTTGACCACGCCGCGGACCATCTGGTCGGCGTGACGCGGATCGACGCCGAGGTTCAGGGCGACTTCGATGGTCTCGTCGAACTTAACCTTGGAGCGGTCCTTCAGCATCTTGATCGCCTCGGCCAGCGAGTACGACTTGTTCGGATCGACGCCCTCGCGGGACTTCTCTACACGCTTTGCAAGCTTTGCCATCGTCTTAGCCCACCACTTCCAGGCCCATCGAACGGGCGGAGCCTTCGACCATGCGCATGGCGGCTTCGACGTCGTTGGCGTTCAAATCCTTCATCTTGGCGGTGGCGATCTCGCGCACCTTGTCGCGGCTGATCTGGCCGACCTTGGTCTTGCCAGGCTCCTTCGAACCGGACGAGAGGTTTGCCGCCTTCTTCAGGAAGTAGCTCACCGGAGCCGTCTTCATGACGAAGGTGAAGGACTTGTCGACATAGTAGGTGATCACGACCGGAACCGGCGATCCCTTTTCCATTTCCTGCGTCTGGGCGTTGAACGCCTTGCAGAATTCCATGATGTTGATGCCACGCTGACCAAGCGCCGGACCGATCGGCGGGGACGGCGTTGCCGATCCCGCCTTGACCTGGAGCTTGAGCTGGCCCGCTACTTTCTTAGCCATCTCTCTACTGCCTTTGTTTCATGCCGGATCCCCGGCGGTTGCAGTCTGGTGGTGCGAAAGCCACGGCCGGCCAGGCCGCTCTTTCTCCCACCGCATGGCGACAACAATTCTCGCCGTCGCCGCTCCAGCCCTTCAAGGGCCGGAACTTTCGGATCAGCCCTTCTCGACCTGACCGAATTCGAGATCGACGGGCACGGCGCGCCCGAAGATCGAAACTTCCACCTTGAGCCGCGCCCGCTCCATGTCAACTTCCTGGACGAAGCCGTTGAACGAGGCGAACGGACCATCGGAGACGCGCACCGCCTCGCCGATCTCGAAGGTGACCGACGGCTTTGGCCGCTCGACCCCCTCCTGAACCTGGTGCAGGATGCGCTCGGCCTCCTTCTCGGTGATGTGCATCGGCTTGGCCGTATGCTTGTCCTCACCGAGGAAGCCGGTGACGCGCGGCGTGTTCTTGACCAGGCTGATCACCGCGTCGTTGAGCTCGGCCTTCATCAGCACGTAACCGGGGAAGAACTTGCGCTCGGCATCGACCTTCTTGCCGCGCCGCACTTCCACGACCTTTTCGGTCGGAACGACGATCTGCTCGATCTTCTCGCTCAGGCCCTTCTGCTTGGCCTTGTTCTCGATGTCCTCCGCGACCTTCTTCTCGAAGTTGGAATAGGCATGGACGATGTACCAGCGCGCCGTCATCAGCAGTTCTCCGTAAACGCCGGTATCAGCGGCCGAGGCCGAGGATCAGGTCGATGCCGAACGCCATCAACTGGTCGGCGGCAAAGAAAAAAATCATCGCGATGACGGCAAATACGACGACCATGACGGTCGAGATCAACGTCTCGCGCCGCGACGGCCACGTCACCTTCGCCGTCTCGGACCTTACCTGCTGGAGGAAGGTAAAAGGATTGGTGGTCTTCGATGCCATCTGCCGCTCTGTCTCGCGGGCCCAAGGAGAGCCCTATTCCGTCCCGTTGGCCGGGATTGCCGCTGCAAGAAACCGAAACGCGACCGAATCGTCAGGCGGCGTTTCAACCATGCAATAATGACGCGCAAAGCCGGATGTCCAGCTCCACGCGCCGCGTGTCTGTCGTCACTACATAAAACCGAATCCCGACACTTGCAAGGGCCGAACCGGTCTTACTTCCAAACACCGGCGTCGGAACCATCCAATCGTCCCGCTCGTCGGCTATGGCTTACACCGCGCCGTTGTGGCACGAAACTGGCAGGGGCAGCAGGGCTCGAACCTGCGACCTGCGGTTTTGGAGACCGCCGCTCTACCAACTGAGCTATACCCCTATTGCGCGCTGCTATTTCACAAAGCGCGGCGGAACTCAAGTGCGGTTTGGAACGACTTGTCATCAGGGCGGGCAGGCAACGATCGAAGACAGCCTCGCTATCGGGAGCCGGGCGGCAAAGGTTGCGTTCAGGTCCTTCGCCGTTCTGAAAGATCCAGAATACCCTAATCTTCCAGGTCCTGCGTCGTGAAAACACGGCAATTGTCCGGCGCCGGGAATGTCTTGCAGATGCTGCTCTCGGTGATGCTCTCGACGCTCCGGGTGCTTGTCACCAGTCCGGCGGCCCGCAGCGCTGCGACGTCGAGATTGGTCTCCGGTTCTGCCTTCAAGGCGTCCACCAGGCTTGGGCCGACACCCATTTCCTTGAGATAAGCGGTCAGCCTGCGTTCGGCGGCTTTGCTCATCTTCTGATTCTTGAGGCGAACATGCAGGATGGCCTGATCCGGGACGAGGCGCTCGACGCCGCCGGCGAGCATCAGCACGCACTCTGCCGCGCAATGACCCCGCGAAATCGCGCGGCCAAGGAAGTCGGAGCCCTTGCCGTCATTCGCCTTGCAGTCCTTCTCCTCCGGTCGGCAGCCTACGAACCATGTCCTGCCGACAGCGACCTCCAGCCCGGCACGACGAATCAGTCGTCCGAGTTCCATTGCGGCCTCGCGGTCGCCGCCCGACGAGAACAGGACGATCGGCAATTTGCGGCCACCGAGCGTCTTCAGCGTTGCCTTCAGAAGCGCCGGCGTCTTGGCGCCGATCGCCCCCTCCGCCGAAATCCATTCCGGGCAGGTCGGTTCGCATGAGGTGTCGTTCGCCCTCACGACCACGAATTGCATGAGCCTCGGCTGCGGCGTGGCGGGTTCAGCCGCCAGCCCGTTCGGGGGAAAAGCCAGGCACAAGGCCAGCAGTGCCAGAATGCCGCGACATATGGGATGACCGGCGAACATCGCCTTCAAAGGAATTCGCGGGAAGCGTGGCAGTTTCTATCCCTCGAGATCCGAAACCGTCACCACGCGGCAATTCGCTGCCGCCGGAACGGTCTTGCAGACGGCGGCCGCGGTCAACAGTTCCGCGCCGTCGAGGCTGGTGACGAGATTCATCTGCAGCATGTTGTAGGCGACGATCTGCCGAAGCGTGCTGGCCGGCGTGTTCTTGATCGTCACAAGCAGATTGGCCCCTACCCCCATTTCCTTGAAATAGGCGTCCAGCCGCTTCTCCAGCGGCTTGTTCATCTCATAGGTCTTGTAGCTGCCGGCATTCTTGCGGCTGACCACCTTCTTTTCGATGATTTTTTTCTTCCCTTTCACGACCTTGTATTTGGTCCGGTAGAGCACCTTGGTCCTGTAGTAGGTCGTCGTGATCTGATGAACGCCGAGATAGGCCCACTGGCCGACGACGCGCCGGACGCCGCCCGCCAGCATCAGCGGACAGGCGGAGGCGCAATAGGCTCCGTTGGCAAATGCGTTGCCGTAATAGGCCGCGGCCTTGCCGTCGTTCAGCTTGCAGCCCTTGAAACCGGGATCACAGCCGTCGAATCGCGTCAGCCCGACCGCGACGTCGAGCTTGTTCTGGCGGATCGTCCGGCCGAGCGTAAGAGCCGCATCGACATCTCCACCCGGTGAACTGACCACAATCGGAAGCCGCCGTCCGCCAAGCGTCTTCAGCACTTTCTTGAACTGCGCCGGCGTGCCGGCGACGATAGCACCTTCGGCCGATATCCATTCCGGACAGGTCGGCTCGCAGCCGGGCGCATTGCTGCGGACAACAGCGAACCGCATAGGCTGGTCTTCCGGGCTCTGGGCGACGGAATTTGCGGCAAGGGCGGGATGCGCATGAAAAATGGCAACCAGAGCAAGGATCAGCCCCAGCAGCCCAAATGCCCAACCACCAAAACGACGTTGCTCAGCCAACCCGAAACCCTCGATCGGGCCTATCCTAATTGAGGCGCAATTCCGCGCAATAGGCGCATCAGGGCGGACTGCCGACAGGCCGCCGCCGTATCTCAACGGCAACGCCCGGCGACACGATACTCATCGCGCCTTGCGCACCGCGCTGCGAGACCGACCGTCGATCGGCCTCAATACCACCCGACCGCGACCTGCGCCTCTTCCGACATGCGGTCAGGGGTCCAGGGCGGATCGAACACCATGGTGACCTCGACTCCTGACACGCCCTCGACGGCGCCGACGGCGTCCTGCACCCAGCCGGGCATTTCGCCAGCCACCGGGCAGCCCGGCGCGGTCAGCGTCATGTCGATCTTCACCGAGCGGTCGTCCTCGATGTCAATCTTGTAGACGAGGCCGAGTTCGTAGATGTCGGCCGGGATTTCCGGATCGTAGACGGTCTTCAGCGCCGAGACGATGTCGTCGGTGATGCGGGCCAGTTCCTCCGCCGGGATGGCGGAGGCCGCGCCGCTGGGGGGCACGTCGGCAGCGGTCTGCGGCTCGGCATCGGCGGGGATCGAAGTTGCAGCGTCTTCCATGGTCGTCACCCGAAGAACTTTCGCGCTTTTTCGAGCGCTTCGGCCAGAATGTCCACCTCCTGGCGCGTATTGTACATGCCGAATGATGCCCTGCATGTGGAGGTGACGCCGAACCGTTTCAACAGCGGCTGGGCGCAATGGGTTCCGGCGCGCACCGCGACACCCTGCCGGTCGATCACCATCGACACGTCGTGCGCGTGGATGCCCTGCAATTCGAACGAGACGATGGCGCCCTTGTCCGGCGCATCGCCAAAAATGCGTAGCGAGTTGATCGCGCGCAGCCGCTCATGCGCGTAGGCCTTCAGGTCGGCCTCGTGGGCGGCGATGCGTTCGCGCCCGACCGAATCCATATAATCCAGCGCCGCGCCCAGCCCGATCGCCTGGACGATCGGCGGCGTGCCGGCCTCGAAACGATGCGGCGGATCGTTGTAGGTGACATTGTCTTCTGTCACATCGAAGATCATCTCGCCGCCGCCCTGGAAGGGCCGCATCGATTCCAGCATGTGTTTCTTGCCGTAGAGCACGCCGATGCCTGAAGGGCCGTAGACCTTGTGGCCGGTGAAGACATAAAAATCGCAGTCGAGGTCGCGCACGTCGACCGGCAGGTGGACGGCCGCCTGGCTGCCGTCGACCAGAACCGGAATGCCGCGCGCGTGGGCGATCCTCACGATCTCCTTGATCGGCGTGATCGTGCCCAGCGCATTCGACATATGCGTGATGGCGACGAGTTTTGTGCGGTCAGTCAGCGATTTTTCGAAATCCTCAAGATGCAACTCGCCGAGATCGTCCACCGGCGCCCAGACGAGTTTCGCGCCCTGCCGTTCGCGGATGAAATGCCAGGGCACGATGTTGGAATGGTGCTCCATGATCGACACGACGATCTCGTCGCCCTCGCCGATGTTCGGCATGCCCCAACCATAAGCGACCGTGTTGATGGCGGCCGTCGTGTTGGAGGTGAAGACGATTTCGTCCACGCTGCCGGCGTTGAGGAAGCGGCGCACGGTCTCGCGCGCCTTTTCATAAGTGTCTGTGGCGGCGTTGGACAGGAAATGCAGGCCGCGATGCACGTTCGCATATTCGTTCGCATAGGCATGCTGGATGGTGTCGAGCACCACCTGCGGCTTCTGCGCGGAAGCCCCGTTGTCGAGATAGACCAGCGGCTTGCCGTAGACTTCGCGCGACAGGATCGGAAAGTCGCGGCGGATCGCCTCGACATCGTAGCCGGTTCTGTTGACCCGCTCATCCATGATAGCTGATGAACTCCATGAGCGACCCGTCCGGATCGCGGAAATAAACGCTGGTGCCGTCGCCTTGCGCGCCGAAACGGCGGACCGGCCCGAGTTCGATGTGGACGCTCTGTTCCTTCAGGTGGGCAACCGCGCCAACGATCGGGCCGTCCCAGCGGAAGCATAGGTCGCTGTTTCCCGGCTGCACCGGCAATCTTGCCACCGGCTCGGCGGTGACGCCTTTTCCGTGGCAGTTCAGCTGCCGGTCGCCCAGCCGGAACATGTAGCCGCCCTGGCGCGAGATCGCCTCGCAGCCGATGACATCGACATAGAATTTCCGCGCCCGCTCCCAGTCGGAGACGTGGATGACGCAGTGGTCGAGCGAAGTCGGCAGGCTAGCCATGATTCTCGAACCAGCCGTCCAGCCGCGCTTCCAGCGCATCGACCAGCGGCTCGCTGTCCAGTTCCTCGATGACCGAGGCGACGAAGGCTTTTACCAGCAGTCCGCGCGCCGTCTTCTCGTCAATGCCGCGTGCCATCAGATAGAACAGATGGTTGCGGTCTATCTCGGTGACGGTGGCGCCGTGCCCGCACTGCACGTCGTCGGCGAAAATCTCCAGTTCCGGCTTGGTCGAGAACTCGGCATCGTCGGACAGCAGCAGCGTGTTGCACGCCATCTTCGCATCGGTCTTCTGTGCCGGCTGATGAACGTTGATGCGTCCCTGGAAGACGCCGCGCGCCTTGCCGGTCACCACGTTGCGGATGAGTTCGCGCGAGCCGGAGTTCGGCGCCACATGGTCGAGCACCATGGTGACGTCGCAATGCGTGTCGTCCGCGAGCAGGCTGACCCCGCGAAGCTGGAAGTCCGAGCCCTGGCCCGCCGCCTTCACCCGCACCTCCTGGCGCACCAGCTTTCCGCCGGCATTCATGACGAACAGCGTCAGCTTGCTGTTCTTGCCGAGTTCGGCGTTGAATTGGGCGAGATGCGTCGCGGTTTCCGGCTGCTCCTGCACGATCAGCCAGACGATCTCCGCGCCGTCGCCGACCAAGAGGTTGGTGACCGAGGTCGAAAGCGCCGAGCCGCTGCCGGACTGGCGCTCGACGATGGTGGCTTTCGCGCCCACGCCGGCACGTACGGCAAATCGCGCATGCACCTGCCCGCCGGCTTGTACGTTCTGGAGTTCGACCGGTTTTTCCGGTGCGGCGCCTGGCGTGATGTCGAGGAACCAGCCGTCGCTGACAAAGGCGATGTTCAGCATGCCCACGGCGTCGTCCGCGTCGCGCGGATCGAGCGCGCGGGCGAAGCTGCCGTCGGTCAGCTTATCGGCAAGCCTCTGGACCGTTGCACCCTCCAGTTCCGGCATTTTTGCGTCGGCAAATCCGTTGAGCACGGGCAGGACCGCCGAGCCCTCCACCACGGGCGACAGTGCCTTCGCGTTCGCCGTCGGGTCGAACGCCGGGACGGAGACCAGCAGGCGGCGCAGGTCCGTATAGTGCCAGGCCTCGACACGGCGGGTCGGCAGGCCGTCCTTGATGGATTCGACTGCCTCGTCGCGCTTGACCATCACCGCGCCGTCGCCAGGCAATTCCGACACGCGCTCGCCGAACGCCTCGATCAGGGCCGTCTCGGCCTGGGTACGCGGTGGCGTTGCATGCATGTTCATGACCGACACCTACGCCGCCTCTTCGATGATGCCGGCATAACCATTGGCTTCAAGCTCGTGCGCCAGCGTCTTGTCGCCCGACTTGATCACCTGGCCGCGATAAAGCACGTGCACCGTATCCGGCACGATGTGTTCCAGAAGCCGCTGGTAATGGGTGATGACCAGGAAGGCGCGGTCGGGCGCACGCAATGAGTTGACGCCGTCGGCGACGATTCGCAGCGCATCGATGTCGAGTCCGGAATCGGTCTCGTCGAGCACGCAGAATTTCGGCTGCAGCAGCTTCATCTGCAAAATTTCGGCGCGCTTCTTCTCGCCACCGGAAAAGCCGACATTCAGCGGACGCTTCAGCATCGCCATGTCCATCTCGAGCGAGCCGGCGGCTTCCTTCACACGCTTCAGGAACTCCGGCACCTTCAGCGGCTCCTCGCCGCGCGCCTTGCGCTGGGCGTTTAGCGCGACCTTCAAAAATTCCATGGTGGCGACACCGGGAATTTCCATCGGATACTGGAAGGCAAGGAAGATGCCGGAAGCGGCGCGCTCGGCCGGATCCATCTCCAGGATCGACTGGCCATTATAAAGCACCTCGCCCTCGGTGACCTCATAGTCGTCGCGGCCGGCCAGCACATAGGACAGCGTCGATTTGCCCGACCCGTTCGGCCCCATGATCGCCGCCACCTCGCCGGCTTTCACCGTCAGGTTCAGGCCGCGGATGATCTCCGTGCCGGTCGAGGCGATGCGGGCATGCAGGTTCTTGATTTCAAGCATTGTTCTGGTCTTTCAGGTAGTCGCTGTAACGTATTGAATAGTCAGTGTGCTTGCGCGCCGTGCCGATGAAGTACCAGGCCGAGGCAGCCATGCCGGCGAGAAAAGCCAGCGCCCACAGCCAGACCGGCCCGATCGACGCCAGAAGCAACGCGACAACAGCCGAAGCCACCACACCGCCGACTAAAAACCAAACCACGCGCCAGCCGTCCGGCGTGACCGGATAGGAACCGGAGCCGCCGTTGGAGCGAACGAACCAGATGTGGGCGGGGAGATCGGCGGCCATGGCGAGCCTCACTCCACGGCCAGATCGTCAGGAACATGGTCATTCGCCGAAAATCGCTGCGTCACCTCGATCCTGCCGACGATATGCCGGTTGAACTCCTCCAGTTCCTCGGCCGGCACCCATAGGTCCTCATGCTCGCGCCCGCCAACGATCTTGCGGTCGAACTTACCCGCATAGGCGGCGTCGACCTCAAAGCGCGTGACGAATCCTTCTTTCGAGCCGAACCGCGTATTCCAGTCGTGTGCAATCTGCGAGGCATAGGCCTCATTAGTCACAGGGTAGAAGATCGGCTGCTCGGGCAAGCGCGGCGGAAACGCTGTCCAGCCGCTGTCGGCTATCAGCTTCAGTTCATTGGCGCCGACGGGGCGGTAGCGGGTGAGGGATGTCATTTTCCGCGCTCCTGCCCATTGTTGGCCGAGCCGCCCCGTACCAGTATGTCGGCCAGGTTGCTCCATGGCGAAAGCAGAATGACAAAGAAAGCCAACGCGCCAAACCCGGAAACCACACCGCCGATCCTCAACAAATCGGCAAAACCTCCAATGGCCCCAATCAAGGCCACGAAAGCGCCGGCAATCGCCAGGAACAGCGCGATGACGTAGGGCGCAGCAATCACGATCGGCAAGATCATCCGCATCGACTACCTGCAAGTTTCAGGAGCAATCGCCATCACCCCACGCTACCCTCGAGGCTGATCCCGATCAGCTTCTGCGCCTCCACCGCGAACTCCATCGGTAGTTGCTGGATCACATCCTTCACAAACCCATTGACGATCAGCGCGATCGCCTCCTCCTCGGGAATGCCGCGCTGCATGACGTAAAACTTCTGGTCGTCCGAGATTTTGGAGGTCGTCGCCTCGTGCTCGAACTGGGCGCTGGCGTTCTTCGCCTCGATGTAAGGCACCGTATGCGCGCCGCAATTGTTGCCGATCAGCAGCGAGTCGCAATTGGTGAAATTGCGCGCGTCGGTCGCCTTGCGGTGCGCCGACACCTGGCCGCGATAGGTGTTTTGGGAAAAACCGGCGGCGATGCCCTTGGAGATGATGCGGCTCGTGGTGTTCTTGCCGAGATGGATCATCTTTGTGCCGCTGTCGACCTGCTGGTAGCCGTTCGACACCGCGATCGAATAGAACTCGCCGTGCGAATCGTCGCCGCGCAGGATGCAGCTTGGATATTTCCAGGTGATCGCCGAGCCGGTCTCGACCTGTGTCCACGAAATCTTCGAGCGGTCGCCGCGGCAGTCGCCCCGCTTGGTGACGAAATTGTAGATGCCGCCCTTGCCCTCGGCGTCGCCGGGATACCAGTTCTGCACCGTCGAATATTTGATCTCGGCGTCGTCCAGCGCCACCAATTCTACCACGGCGGCGTGAAGCTGGTTCTCGTCGCGCTGCGGCGCGGTGCAGCCTTCGAGATAGGAGACATAAGCCCCCTCCTCGGCGATGATCAGCGTGCGCTCGAACTGGCCGGTGTTCTTCTCGTTGATGCGGAAATAGGTCGAAAGCTCCATCGGGCAGCGCACGCCCTTCGGCACGAACACGAAGGAACCATCGGTGAAGACGGCCGAGTTTAGCGTCGCGTAATAATTGTCGGATGTCGGGACGACCGTTCCGAGGTATTTCTTCACCAGTTCCGGATGCTCGCGGATCGCCTCCGACATCGAGCAGAAGATGACGCCCGCCCGGGCAAGCTCTTCCTTGAAGGTGGTGACCACGGAAACCGAATCGAACACGGCATCGACCGCGACGCGGCCGGACTTGTAGACATTGTCGTTGGCCGCGGCGTCGTCATCCTCGTCGGCGACCGGAGCCTTCTGGACGCCGGCCAGAATCTCCTGCTCCTTCAGCGGGATGCCGAGCTTTTCGTAGACCTTCAGCAGTTCCGGATCGACTTCGTCCAGCGACTTCGGGCCGGCCTGGCTCTTCGGCGCGGCGTAGTAATAAAGATCCTGGAAATCGATCTTCGGATAGTGAACGCGCGCCCAGGTCGGCTCGTCCAGCGTCAGCCAGCGGCGATAGGCGCCAAGCCGCCATTCGAGCATCCACTCCGGCTCGTCCTTCTTGGCCGATATGAATCGGATAATGTCCTCGGACAGGCCTTTTGGGGCCTTATCCATCTCGATGATCGATTCGAAGCCGTATTTGTATTGATCGACGTCGATCTTGCGGACCTGCTCGATCGTTTCCTGCACAGCAGGCATCGCGTTCTCCATCCATGTCGGGTTAAAGGCCCGACCGTTTTCAAACTATGGCACCGCCGAGCGGCGTAGCCTCTATATAGTGCGCCTTGAGCCACATTCACGGGCCAAATGCGGCGGGCCGAAAAGCCAGCGCCGTCTTTGGCATCGCTTGGCTCAGGCGGCTTTCGAATCCGCGCTGCGCCGGGCAGCAATGCCCGCCAGCGCCGCGGCGAACCGTTCGATCTCCGCCAAACTCGTTTCCTCGCCGATCGATACGCGCAGCCCGCCCTCGGGCCGCGACACGCCCATTGCTTTCAGCACATGGCTCGGCCCGACCTTGCCCGACGAACAGGCCGACCCGGCCGATACCGCGATGCCCGCGAGGTCGAAGGCGATCTGCGCCGTCTCGGCCTTCACATCGGGAACGGCGAAGAACACCGTGTTGGCCAGCCGCTCGACCGCGGCGCCGAAAATTTGCGCGTCCGGAGCGGCCCGTCGGATGCTCGCCTCGATCAGGCCGCGCTTTGCCCGCGCCGTCTCCAAGCGTTCCAGCGCGGTCAGAGCCTCGCGCGCCGCCGCACCGAATCCGGCGATGCCGACCACGTTTTCCGTTCCCGCCCGAAATCCTTTTTCCTGGCCGCCGCCCGAAACGAGGGGCGCGGGCATCATCAGGTCAGCCTTGCCGACGAAAGCGCCGACGCCCTTCGGGCCGCCGATCTTGTGCGCGGACAGGATCAGAAAATCGCCGGAAGAGCCTGTCATGTCGAGCGGAATGCGTCCCGCCGCCTGTACGGCATCGACCACGAGAACGCCGCCCGCCGCCTTGACGATCTCCGCGATACGGACGACCGGCTGGATCACGCCGGTCTCGTTGTTCGCCGCATGCACGGCCACCAGCGCAAGGCCGCTATCCCCGTCATGCGCCGCAAGCGCGGACTCCAGCGCAGCCACGTCGATGACGCCGTTGCCGTCCACACCGATGCGGGTGACGGCATCGGCCGCAAACCGACCACCGGACAGGATGCACGGGTGATCGGCTGCCGAGACGTAGAGGTGGCCCATGCGCAACGGGCTGCGGCCCATGCGCCAGCCCGGCGTCAGCAAGGTCGTCGCCGCCTCGGTCGCGCCGGAGGTGAAAACGACGTGTTCGGGCCGGCCGCCGACGAGCCCTGCGACATCCGCGCGTGCGCCTTCGACGATCCGCCGCAGCGCCCTGCCCTCGCCATGCACCGACGAGGCGTTGCCAGTCACATCCATCGCGGCAAGCATCGCCGTCCGCGCCGCTGGCAGCAGCGGCGCGCTGGCATTGTAATCGAGATAGACTCGCGGCTCGGCCATCATCCTGCTTCCGGAAAGATCGATGCGCGTCGCAATTTCCTTGAACTTGCGACGCAAGACATCCTATCTACCCGAGAAAATTGCTCGTTCGTCAGTTTTGAACAGTTCTAAACTAGCTTGTAGGTAGACGCACCCCGTGCGTCAAGGCCGAAGCCGGGATTGTCACCGACGCGCGGCCCAAAGATTGAAATGTGGAGTCTAGAATGCCCGAGGTCATTTTTGCCGGTCCGGCTGGCCGCCTGGAAGGCCGTTATCAGCCGTCCCCCGAAAAAAGTGCGCCGATCGCCATCGTCCTGCACCCGCATCCGCAATTCGGCGGGACGATGAACAACAAGATCGTCTACGACCTGTTCTACATGTTCCAGAAGCGCAATTTCACCACGCTGCGTTTCAATTTCCGCGGCATCGGCCGCAGCCAGGGCGAATTCGACCACGGCATGGGCGAATTGTCGGACGCGGCCGCGGCACTCGACTGGATCCAGTCCCTGCATCCCGATTCGAAGAGCTGCTGGGTCGCCGGCTATTCCTTCGGCGCCTGGATCGGCATGCAATTGCTGATGCGCCGCCCGGAGATCGAGGGTTTCATCTCAGTCGCGCCGCAGCCCAACACCTACGATTTTTCGTTCCTGGCGCCCTGCCCGTCGTCGGGCCTGATCATCCACGGCGATTCCGACAAGGTCGCGCCGAGCAAGGACGTTCAGGGCCTGGTCGACAAGCTGCATACCCAGAAGGGCATCACCATCACGCAGAAGACGCTGCCCGGCGCCAATCATTTCTTTTCCAACGATCCGCAGATCCTGCTGGACGAATGCGCCGACTATCTCGACAAGCGCCTCGCCGGCCAACTCGCCGATCCGCGGCCGAAGCGGCTGCGGTAGGTCCCTTCGGTCGCAGCGAGGTCAGGGATGGCTCATGGGTGGGTCCTTCGAGGCTCGCCCACCGGAGTTTTTCATAATCTTCAGCGCCGTGCGGGGTCGCACCTCAGGATGAGGGCGGTAGGTGCTTGGCACGCCAATCCCGCAAGGTTTCGCCAAATGCAGGTCACCTTCAGGTGCGGCTCAAGCATTGAAGCTTGGCGTTCAGCCGCAACCTCCCTCATCCTGAGGTGCGAGCCCGCACGGCGCTGAAGACTGGCGATAACTTTCGCGGGCGAGCCTCGAAGGACGCACCCATGAGCAAACAGCCCCGTTCGTTCCCGAACGGGGCTGTTTCAGTTCAACGGCCCTCACTTCGCCTTCAGGAATTCACCGACCTCGATCAGCACGAACTCGTTGTCGTCGGCCTTGTCCAGCGCGCGGCCGGCCGAGAACGGCAGGTTGTTGTCGTCGCCCACCACGATGTGCGTATCGTCGACGAGGTCCACATTCTCGATCGTGTTGAACGGCATGTCGTAAAACCCTTCGCCGCCGCCCTGGCGCTTCTTGTTGTCCGGGTCGGAGATCTTGAGCAGATCGATGTAGCCGATCTTGCGCACGGCGCCGCCGGCATTGGCGTCGGTCATCTCGATCTTGTAGATGCGCTTGAATTTCGCCGGCATGGCGAAGCAGTCGGCCGCCGGGTTCTTGGGATCGGCGCAGGCCTTGTCGACCGTTCCGGCGCCCTGGTCGCGCTCGATGACGAGGGCGGTCGTGCCATCGATCATGTTGAAGTCGCCAATGGCATCGCCGCCTTCGGCCGACAGCGGATAGAGCCAGCTACGGCCGGTCCAGGCCTTGCTGGCGACGTCCAACTCGATGATGCGCAGCGCCCGCTCGCCGTCCTTCTGCTCGGACACATGCTCCATCTTGCCGTCCTCCTTGAACAGCGCGCCCTCGAGCAGGGCATAAAGTTTGGTGCCGTCCTTGGACTGTGCGAGGCCCTCATAGCCGCCGGAGCGCTTGACGTTGAAGGACGGCATCGGCAGCGACGGATTGGCCTGCAGCGTGAGCGTCGGATGGTCCGGCGACTTCACCGGCTTGCCGTCGACGACGGTATCGATCACGTCGGTCAGCCGGCCCTCTAGGTCGAACTTCAAGAGATAAGGGCCGAATTCCTCGCCGACCCAAAAACCGTCCGCGACCGGCTGGATCGATTCGACATCGAAGTCGCCGCCGGTCAGGAAGCGGTTGTCGGTGCCTTCCAACACGATCGGGAACGGCGCCCTCTTGTCAGGATCGGTCAGGAAGATGGTCTGCATGCGCTCGACAGTGCCCGCGTCCCAGTCGAACTTGACTTGGTGGATCATCAGGGCGGCGTCCGTCGAGTTCAGCTTGTTGCCGAAACCGTTGTCGGAAAGCGTCCAGAAGGTTCCGTCACCGGCGTTCTTGATGCCGGAAAAGCCCTGCACGGGCTGGCCGTCGAAAGGCAGCGACAGGCCGGTCAGGCGTACGCCGTCCTTGCCAGGCACGCTGCCGAGTTCGGTTGCGCGCTTGCGGTCGGGCGTCGTGAATTTTCCCGAGGTCTGCAGATGTTCCGGCGCGTTTTCCGGCGCCTTGATGATCGTGTTGGCCGGCAGGATGGCATGGCCTGCGAGCTTCGACGGGAATACGGTTTCGTCGGCGAATGCCGCCGTCGTGGTCAGGGCGAGCGCGGCAACAGCCGCGAGAACAGAGTGTCGCATGATTTGCAATCCGTCTTGAGAGGAATAACGGATCATGCGCTATGGCCGCCGGATGTCGGGCGGTTGAAGGTTCGATGAAACTTCCATGAAGGGCACAGCTTCGCACGCGGGCGGCATTCCGCCGACGCATGACAACGACGCTCAGCCCGGTTTCCCGGAGATCACGCCGCCGCTCACCGCCTCCCGGCATCCCGTCGTGGTCGGGAATGTCAGCGGAAGCCCTTTTAGCGAGCGCACCGCCAGATAAGCCCAGGCCTCGGCCTCCGTCGCGTCGCCGTCGAGCCCGGCATCCTCCGCCAGCGCCACCTCCGCGCCGGCTCGCTCGGCGCCTTTGCGCAGATCGCCGACGATGTGCGGGTTTTTTCGCCCGCCGCCGCAGACGATCCACAGCCTCGGCTTTTCCGGCATGTGCTCCACGCTTTTCAGGATCGCCTCGGCGGAGACGGCGGCCAGCGTGCGGGCGCCGTCGGCGAGTTCCATCCCGCTGGCCTTCTCCAGCGTGAAATCATTGCGGTCGAGCGATTTCGGACCGGCCTTTTGGAAGAACGGATTGTCGAGATAGGCGTCGACCACCCTGCGGAGCACGCCGCCCTCGCTGGCGATGGCGCCGCCGGCGTCGTAGGGCACGCCGCCCTCGCGCGACACCCACTGGTCGATCAGCGTGTTGCCGGGACCGGTGTCGAAGGCGACCGGATCGCCCTTCTCCGGCACGTAGGTGACGTTGGAGATGCCGCCGATATTGACGAAGACCATCGGATATTTTCGCGGAAAATCCGCCGGCAGCGAGCGCGCCAGCGCCGCGTGGTAAGCCGGCACCAGCGGCGCGCCCTGGCCGCCGAAAACCATGTCGTTGGCGCGCATGTCGTAGACGACCGGAATGCCGGTGCGCGCCGAAAGCAACTGCCCGTCGCCGATCTGCACGGTCAGGCCGAGATGCGGGCGGTGCAGCACCGTCTGGCCGTGGAAGCCGAGAACGTCCGGCTTGCCCCAGTCATTGGCGGCGTTGCGCAGAAACAGTTGGACCGCGTCGGCATGCCGCCCGGTGATGTCGCGCTCCAGCTCGGCCAGGTCGCCGGGCCGCTCCGCGCGGCGGATGATGGCCTTGGCCTCCTCCAGCCCGGCCTCGATGCGCCGGCGGAACACGGCATCGTAGGCCACGAAGAGCGACGGCCCGCGCTCGACACGATTCTCGCCGTCAGTGCGCAGCATGGCAAGGTCGATGCCGTCCATCGACGTGCCGCTCATCAGGCCGATCGCGGTGACAAGGTTCATTTCGACGCCGTCCTTGTGATTCCCAACCCGCCGATGCTAAAGCCCCGCAGCCGCGCGCGCCATGCGCGGCTCTCCCGTATCGTCTTCCGGAACGCCGTCATGCCCGCCTTCAAGTCCGACTACCTGCGCATCCTCTCCGAGCGCGGTTTCATCCACCAGATCTCCGACGAGACCGGGCTGGACGAGCTTTTCGCCAAGCAGGCGGTGACCGCCTATGTCGGCTACGACGCGACCGCGACCAGCCTGCACATCGGCAACCTGATCTCGGCGACCATGCTCTACTGGATGCAGGAGACCGGCCACCGGCCGATCGCACTCATGGGCGGCGGCACCTCGATGATCGGCGACCCGTCGTTCCGCGACGAGCAGCGCGGCCTGCTGACGGCGGAAAAAATCGCGGAGAACATCGAGGGCATCAAGAAGATCTTCGGCCGCATCCTGCGTTTCGGCGATGGCCCGAACGACGCGATCATGGTCAACAATGCCGACTGGTTGATGAAACTCAACTATGTCGAGTTCCTGCGCGATGTCGGCAGGCATTTCTCGGTCAACCGCATGCTGACCTTCGACAGCGTGAAGCTCAGGCTCGACCGCGAGCAGTCGCTGTCCTTCCTCGAATTCAACTACATGATCCTGCAAGGCTACGACTTCGTCGAGCTCAGCCGCCGCTACGACTGCCGGCTGCAGATGGGCGGCTCCGACCAATGGGGCAACATCATCAACGGCGTCGATTTGAGCCATCGCATGGGCGGCCAGCAGCTTTTCGCGCTGACCACGCCGCTGCTAACGACCTCCTCCGGCGCAAAGATGGGCAAGTCGGCCAAGGGCGCGGTCTGGCTGAACGGCGACCTCTTCAGCCCCTATGATTTCTGGCAATACTGGCGCAACACCGAGGACGCCGATGTCGAGCGTTTCCTGAAAATCTTCACGCGCCTGCCGCTCGACGAGATAGCAAAGCTCGCGTCGCTCGGCGGCAACGAGATCAACGAAGCGAAGAAGGTGCTCGCCACCGAGGCCACCGCCATCGTGCATGGCCGCGAGGCCGCCGATGAAGCAGCGGAGACGGCGCGCAAAACTTTTGAGGAAGGCGCGCTTGCCGACACGCTCCCGACCATCGAGGTCGCGGGATCGGAGCTTCAGGCAGGCGTCGGTCTGCTTTCCCTGCTCGTCAAGGCCGGGCTGGCAGCCTCCAATGGCGAGGCCCGTAGGCACGTTCAGGGCGGCGCGGTGCGTCTCAACGACCTGCCGGTCCAGGACGAGCGCCGCGCGGTCACCGCGACTGATGTCACCTCCGACGGCGTGGCAAAGCTGTCGGTCGGCAAGAAGAAACACGTGCTGGTGCGGCCCATCTAGGCTGTATGGGCCGGCTTTGCCCAGGGAAGGTGGCCGGCAGATACAACTGATGTCCTCGTTGGGCAGGACGCAACTGTCTGCATCCTGCCGGCGTCATTTCCGTCCGCGCTCTGCTCGTCCGGCAACACTGATCTCTCCGCCAATCGCCAGCCGCGCCGGCTGGCGAGGTTTTCATCTCCCTGCCCGCCTGTGGCAATGGAAACGCGTTGTCGATGGGCAGCACGGGAAGCCAATTGCCTGGGGCAGGCTCTGGCTTCAGCGCCGTCGAGGCACGACGTCAAAACTCTGACGGAACAAGCGCAGTAGCCGGCGCCGCCCGTCCTGCGGACTGTCCTGCCGGATCCTCTCCACGCATGCTGGGAGAACGTAGCCGTCCGCAAGGTAGGAGACTGGCGAAGGTGGCCGTCCTAGCGTCCTTTTTCCTCATTTTGCGGGGAAAACATGGCGGCAGGCAAATGAGGGGCGGCGTGAATCCTTCAATTCAGATTTCCCTTCTATAATACTGAAATAGCAAGAGAAAATGGCCAATTAACGTGCCTCGACAGCCGCCTTTGGCAGCGCCCGTCAGCCCTGTCTTCTTGAAAGCAGTCCCCGTCCCCTCCGACCTCAGCGATAATTCCTGCGCCCATGTTGGGAAAGGGAACGGCTGTGTTGGCGATGGACTGGAATGCGGCGATCGACAAGAACCGGGAAGCGCTGAAGCGCATCCTCGCCATGCTCGTCGCCATGGCCGGGCTGGCTGCCGGAGCCAAGCTGGGCGCCGGTGCCGTACATGGCGCCGGTGCCGGGTTGGGTGCTGGCGAACTTGGCGCTGGGGAGCTTGGCGCTGGCGAGCCTGGCGCTGGGGGACAGTTTTTTTTCTTTCCGCGGAAGGGCGCGGCCGCTTCAAGGCTGGCGCGGGCGGAAAAAAATAAACTGTCCCCGGCACTTACCCTTCCCCGCCGTCTCCACCGCGCCATATGTAAGCTGCTGCGTCCGGCGGAAGCAGCAGCGCGAAGGCTGATCATCGTGGCGGCGCGCGGGCTGGTGGTGGCCCTGCCGCCGCGGCGCCCGCGACTACCGAAACCGAAAAACCCGGAACCGCTGTTGCGCAGCTTCGGCATCGCCGTCACCCTGTCGCGCGACGATCTCAGGCGTGCCGCGGCGGCCAGGCGGGCCGCGGAAATCCGTGCCGCCCGCCCGAAACGGCTCAGCCTGCCGCTGCTCGATCCGCTTCACAATCCGTTCCGCGTTCGCCGTCGCTACGTGCCGCCCCATGAGGCTCCGCGCATCGTTTTTCCCGGGATCGCCGATCCATCTTCCTTCCCGCGACCGCCGTCACCGCGCGATCCGATCGATGCGGAGCGTCTGGCGCTCCGCCTCGAGGCGCTGGGCCGGGCGCTCGACGATCTGCCCGGCCAGGCAAAACGTTTTGCCCGCTGGAAGGCGCGGCGCGACGCCGCGCTCGCGCAAAGGAAGCAAGGTGGCGACGCCGCGATTGCGCGAGACAGCGCGGCCGGCGGCGCGGATACGCACATTGGAGGTCACGCCGCCGCGGGCTCGAGAACCAAACAAGCTCGCGGCAAAATCCGGTTCCACCGGATAGAACCGCTGAAACCCGGCCGGCCGCCCGGCTGGAGCCGAAAACCCACCCACGAGGTTCACGAAGTCTTGGATGTCGTGCACGGGCTTGCCTGCTGGATATTGCAGTCTCCCGACACGTCATGACGGCGCCTGCCGGGACGCCACACGCTAAGATCGACGGCCGGCGCGAAATTTTCGCGGCCTGGCAGCCATCCGTGCTGACCGGAACCGTGGCCATCCCGCTGGCAAATCTGCCGGACCCGCCAAGGCGCGTTCAATTGAACTCGAAAATCTGCCGGAAAACCCCAGGCGCCATCACCGACAGCGGATTGACCTGGAGGCGCGGCGCCTTGGCATCGCCATCCAGCTTAAAGGTTACGCCGATCAGCCCGCGGTCGCGGCCGTTGCCCAGGAGACCGCCGATCAGCGGCAATTCGCTGACCAGGCGGTTCAGGCCATAGGCCGGCATGAAGGTGCCGGTCATGTCCATCCTGCCGCGTTCGTCATAGAGCGTGCCCTGGAAAGTCGCGCCGATCTGCGGGCCGCGCACCACGCCGTTGGCCAGCCGCAAATATCCGTCGCCCCTGGTAAGCTGCGCGTAGCCGCGCTCGAACGAGATGCTGGACACGTCGATTTCCCTGCGCACGGCGTCGCTGAGACTGCGGTCTCCGCCGGCCGGCGGCGTCGACAGGATCGAGGCCAGCCTCGGCTCGTCGACAACCTGGAAATTGCGCGCGTCAACCTGTCCGGACATGCCGCCGTCGCCGCTTCCGGCCAGCGACACCTTGATCGTGCCGCCCTGCACGTTCTTATAGAGGTCGAGGAAGCGCAGGATCGCGCCGGCATCGGCCGCCTGCAGTTGCAGTTGCTTGCGGCCGCCGTCCGCGCCGTTGGAAAAACTGACGGCGCCGCCCGACCCGGAAGCCGCGCGCACCGACATGCGCGAGCCGTTCGAGTCCAGCTTCAACCCGGACAGCACCTCGCCGTTGAAGCCGGTCACACGGTCGACATCGGCATCGAGCGAGAAACTGGAACGGCCCGCTCCTCCACCCCTTCCGCTGGAATCCGACAGGAAGGTCTTGATCACCGACCGCGCATCGAAGCTGCTGCCGGTAATCCCGATCTTGTAGCTCTTGCCGGAGCGGTCGATTGCAACCTTGACCTGGTCGTCCCGGTTCAGGCGCACCGTGTCGAACCGCGCCGATGCCAATTGGCCACCCGCGAGCGTAACGTCGCCGGTGATCGAAAACGAATTGCCCGTCAGTTCGAAGCCGGAGAGCCGGGTGCCCTTGTCGGTCGCCTGCATCGCGAACTCCGCGGTCGCCGCGATGCCTGCGCCCTTGCTCCAGCCGGCCCACGGTATGTCCAGCCTGGCTTTGGTCAGGTCTGCCGCAATGTTTCGCGTTTCGCCATCGTCGTCGACCTCCAGCGTGATCGGCCCGGAAATCATCGAGTCCAGGCCGGGCGCGACTTTCCTGCGGGCTGCGTCGTCGAGCGTCAGTTCGATTTTCCTGTCGCGCGCCGGCCCGCCCGGGCGCAGCGGCTCGACCATGGAGATGGTAGCCGGAATGCCGTTCAGCATGCCCTGCGCCGACATCGTCGCCTGCGCCGGCTCAACCGTCAGATGGCCGTCCGCGTCCGTCAGCGTCTGGCCGGAGAAAGGCTTTGCGATCGAAAGGTCCTTGTAGTCGAGGTCGACGATCCACTGGAGCGTCTTCGCATCGACGCCTTTCTGAAGCGGTATGTCGGCGATCACGTGTCCCGTCACCTGCCCGGACAGGTCTCCGGGTTCGATCGGCAGGAAACGCATGGCATTAATCGGCTCGAACGAGGCGAATTCGGCCACCGCTGCCGCGTCGCCCTCCACATCGATATCCAGCTTGCCGATCACCGGCGGCCGATTGGATTTTTTGAACGACAGCGTGCCGTTCCTGCCCGCGACGGAGCGCCCGCTCGGCAGATAGACAGAGCCCGACGAGAGGGTGACGTCGACGTCGTAACCGTGGACCTCGACCACGCCATTCGCATCGCGGATGGGCGGCAGCTTTCCGAACGTATCGAACCGTGTGTCCTCCACCGCGAAGCGTCCGACGATCTCCTCATTGGAAAGCGGCACGCCGTTGCCGAGCCGCCCGGGCAGGACGCGGAATTCGATCGTCGCTTCCTGAAGCTTGCCGCCGAACATGTGGTCCAAGACCCAGGTGCGTGCCTTGCTGGCCGCGAACCATGGCCACAGTTGCTTGGCTCCGGCTATCTGCATGTCGCGCGCGGACAGGGCGAGTGCCACCCCTGGTGCGAGGCCCTTGGCGAGTTCAACCTTGGCCGTTCCCAGCACCTCGCCCTCGCCGCTCTTGACGAAAATTCGATCCGCCGAGGCGATGCGCGTCGCAGGATCCAGGGTGCCTTCGATCTGCGACTGGAAATCGAGAGCCGGTTCCGGCGAATCGGATGGCTGGACGACCGTTTTGCTGCTCACCAGTTCGTAACGATAGACAGGCACGTCTCCGGCATCGCCGCTTGGCGGCCGAGGACCAAAGGCGCCGTTGAATTCGAGCGAATTGCGACCGGTCTGGATGAGCAGCTTGTCGATCTCGACCTTGCCAGTGCCGCTCGCCAACGTCACGTCAACCTGCATGTTGCCGGTAAAGACACCACGGGCACCGAAATCGACCTGCGATCTCTCGATCACGCCGGACAGTTTCAGTTCCTGGCCTTGCCCCAAGGCCTGTTCGCTTCCGGTTACCGACAGGGTCATCGCCCCCAGGCGGCCCGCACTTTGCGGCTGCCCATCGCCGAGAGGTTCCGGCGCGGCCGCGCTCATCACCGACAGGTCGACCAGACTGATACGTCCCGACTGCAATTCGCGGGTTGCCGTTCCGGCGAGCACGATGCGCCTGCCGTCGACATCCGCCTCGACCGAAATCTGCAACGTATCGTCGGAAATGCGATCGAGCGTGCCCTCTATGAGTTTTACGGCGCGCAGCCTCTCGCCCTCGGGCAGGATGACGCTGATGTTTTGCAGATCGACCTCCGAGAGCATCCCCGAGTCGATCAGGTCGAACGCCGTGTGCAGCGGCTTGAACGCGGCGGCGACCACGAGGTCCGGTTCGATCAGCCCGCGCCCGTCCCGCAAGGCATCGGTCCAGTCGGAGCTCGCCGCCGGCATCGCCGCCGCGGTGATGGTGGCGTCGGATATGGAGGCGCTGCCCAGCTTGAGCTTGCCCGTCAGCAGCGGCAGCAGCCTTATGCCGAAGTCGACCGTCCCGACATCCGCTATCGCCGTCTGGCTGCCGGCGTTCTTGAGGCTGATGTTATCCAGTTGAAGGGCAACCGGATGATCCAAGCCGAAGGCGATGCGGGCCGGACCGACAGCCGCGGTCGCCCGCTCCCCGGCAATGGCCTGGACCGCCCTTTCCGCCTGGGCGCGCAGCGTCTCCGTGCCCCAGTCGGAATTGACGAGGAACACGACAGCGGCCACGCACAGCAACAGAAGAGAGCCCGTGCCCGCCGCCACGAAAAGGCAAGCGCGCAAAGCGCCGCGGCGGGTCCGTTCGCGGCGCCAATGCGATTGCTGCCCGTGCGCCGAAGGCAACGCGGAAAGGTTGGTGATCTCGTGGCGCCGAAAGCGGACTTTCTGGTGCTTTGGCTGCTCGTGGTGCAACGCGTGACTCGTGGTGGTTTCCTGACGTGGGCGGATCGGAACAAGTTCCAGAATGCAATGCCGGCATGGACGAATCCCACGCCGGATAATAAGCCCACTTCCATACACATAATCGCGAAAGAAGGGCATCTGTATGGCTGAATTGGCGGAAGGGGATGTGGCGCCGGAGGTGTCGCTGCCGCTGGGTGGAGGCGGAACGCTTGCGCTGGCCGATCTGCGCGGCAGAACGGTGGTCCTCTATTTCTACCCGAAGGACAATACGGAGGCCTGCACTGCCGAGGCAATCGACTTCTCAGGCTTGAAGAAGGACTTCGAGGCGGCAGGCGCGTCGATCGTCGGCGTATCTCCCGACAATCCGAAGAAGCACGCCAATTTCGCGTCCAAGCACGCGCTTTCCATCGACCTCCTGTCAGACGAGGAACTGAAGGCGGCAAATGCCTATGGCGTCTGGGTGGAAAAGAGCATGTACGGACGCAAATACATGGGCGTCGAGCGCACCACCTTCCTCATCGATGGCGACGGCCGCATCCGGCGCATCTGGCGCAAGGTTCGCGTCAAGGGGCACGCGGCCGAAGTCTTGCAGGCCGTCCGCGACCTCGCCGTCTGATCGCGATCCGGCGCAAATAGCGTGCCGGCCGGTCACAGGCCCGGAACTCTTTTCACGATCCCGCATTCTAGGGAAGGAACAACGAATGCGGGAGCAAATATCATGCGCAGTATCGTCCTCTGGCTGCTAGGGGTGCCAATCCCGATCATTATCCTTCTTTGGTTCTTCATGAGATGAAATTCGTCTCTACAGATTGAAGAAAGAAGACAACCCGCCGCTCTGGCGGGTTTATTCTTTTTCGGGACACATGGCTCTATTCCGCCGACTTGATATCCATCCGCGTCGACGGCCCTGATGCCTAAGGGATGGCGCCCGTATTTGTCTGATTCGCAGGCAGTCATGGACCGCGACCGGCCTCCGCAAAGGCATGGATTTCCAAGCGTCGACATTCGACGTTAACCCTACGCCCGCCTCTGTAAGCCTCCGTTAACCCTAACGATGTGTAATGATGCCATCGATCGTACGGGTGTCGGAGCGGAGTGCGGCGCGAGATGACGGCTTCATCGACTGTTTTCGGCAAGCGTCGCGAACCCCACACCGTCATCATCGCGCGCGGCAATTCCGTCAGTCATTTCACCGTCAGGCCCTGGATCGCAGCGCTTGCCGGTTCGGTCGTTGCCGCAATCACGCTGGGTTATTTCGCCGCCACCTCCTACCTCGTTTTCCGAGACGATTTGATCGGCGCGGCGATCGCCCGTCAGGCGCGCATGCAGCATGCCTACGAGGACCGTATCTCGGCCCTGCGCGCGCAGGTCGACCGTATCACCAGCCGCCAGTTGCTCGACCAGCAATTGATGGAAACAAAAGTCACAGAGCTGCTGAACCGGCAGTCGAAGCTCAGCGAACGCCATGGCCGTCTCGGCCCGATTCTTGAAAAGGCGAACGCGGAAGTCGCTCCCGAATCGGAACCCGTGCCCGATGGACGGCCCGACGAGCGCGCTGACGCGGCTTCCAATTCCCCCGCCCTCGCCTATGCCGGCGCGGCCGGCAGCACCCCGTTCTCCTTGTGGACGACACGCGAAGGCCACGATCCGTCCGAATCGGCTGCCGACCGCGCCGACAAACTGTTCGTCTCGATCAACCAGTCGCTGCGCAGCATCGAGAACGAGCAGATCACCAAGATTTCCACGCTGGCCGACGACGCCTACCAGACGGCCGACCAGATCGCCGATGTCCTGCAGGAAGCCGGCCTGCCGGTGGACCCCGACTTCGGCAAAACCGCGATGGGCGGCCCGCTGATCGCCATCGACAATGCCCAGGCCTTCGACACCAAGGTCAGGGAACTCGACGTCGCGCTCGACCGGCTCGACCGGGTCAAGAAGCAGGCCAAGAGCCTGCCCATCGCCAATCCTGCTCCGGGCCTCTCCATCTCCAGCACCTTCGGCGTCCGCAAGGATCCGATCCTCGGCACGCCCGCTCTCCATTCCGGAATGGATTTTCGGGCGCCTATTGGTTCTCCAGCGAGCGCCACCGCAGCTGGGACAGTGACCATTGCCGGCTGGAACGGCGGTTATGGGCGGATGGTCGAAATCGATCACGGCAATGGCCTGGCGACACGTTTCGCTCACCTCAGCCGCATATCCGTCAGGGAAGGCGACAAGGTGCAGATTGGCGATATCGTCGGCCTGACCGGCAACAGCGGACGCTCGACCGGACCGCATCTCCACTATGAAGTTAGGCGTGACGGCCATGCCGTCGATCCGCTGCGCTTCATCAAGATCGGCAAGAAACTCAGCCAACTGCTCTGACGCAAGGTCATTTCGGCACTGCGGTTCGAACTGGATTTGGCCGTCCGCGCCGCCCCTTGTAGGGCTGCTTTACCCTTGGCCGACGAAAGGTCGGGCAAATCGAACAACGTATCGCTATCGCGCTTGACACTCTCCGGCGAACCCCGTAATCGGACGCCACAACGCGGCTCTGGCCGACGTTGGATGCGCGGGTGTAGCTCAGTTGGTTAGAGTGCCGGCCTGTCACGCCGGAGGTCGCGGGTTCGAGCCCCGTCACTCGCGCCATTCGTTTTCAATGCCTTAGGGCATTTTTCTCAGCGAATGTCGTGTATGAAGGCAATGCGTCTTCAGCCATCCGCATTCATGGTATTTGGTTCGACGGTCGGATGGTCCTGACGGTCTCAAGCAATCTGGTGACGGATGCTTCGCTCACCGCGATTCCCCGCTGTTCGACATAAGCGGCGAACGTATCGATGAACTCGTCTCCTCGCCCTTCGTAGAACAGCCGGTTCAACGCCAATCCGGTTCGTGCTTTGGTATCGCTCACATCGCCCCCTCACCAACGCTATTTCTCTATGTAACCGAACGGTTGGCTTTTGTCGACGAGGCGGGCAGATGCTCGTGCCTATCCGACGATCTCATCCACTGAAGCCATCGACAGCGCGGAGAATGTCTCCCGATTCGATCTGGGACACCTTCGCGCTGAGGCGAACCCTGTGTTTGCACGACCACCGGTCAACCGCGCGAGCGGCGAAGCGCCGCCTCGCCTTTTCATAAAAACTTAACTCTAACGGGAAGACTGGTTATAGTCCGCCCGACATCCGCCACGAGGTCGGGCAACGCTGCGCCTCGGGTGGGGTGGTTTTTGCCGGTGGCGCGAAGGGCATTGGGGAAAGCGATGACGTCGAGGCAGGCCTGGATATCGATCGTGCCGCTGACGGCGTTCGCGCTGGCGCTTTCGATCGGCGCGCCCGAAGCCAAGGCGCAGTCTCTGTTCGAGACGCTGTTCGGCGGCGGGATGAAGAAGACGCGCCCGACGAATTTTCCACCCCCGCCGCCTGCGAAACGACGCAGCGAGGTGGGACAGACGAAGGCCGCGGCGGCGCCGAAAATCACCGGGCCGGGTTACAATACCTATAGAGCCGACCGGCTGGTACGGGTGGATTTTTCGCCGCTCACCCGCGCTGCCGTTCCGATCGCCTACCAGCCGGGCGCGCAGACGATCAGCTTCGACGACGCCGTCGGCGGCTTGGACAATTTCGAACTGTTCGCGGAAAAGGATATCGGCGCGGCGCTCACCGGCTACTACGCCCGGAACCGAAATTTCATCTGGGTCGACCAGGCAGCGCCGAACGCGCGCGCCGCGGAGGCGATCCGCGTGCTTGGCGAGGCCGGGCGCTACGGGCTCGATCCTCGCGACTATCTGGTCGCGGTTCCGCCTTCGGACAGCGCCGGCCTCGACCCGCAGGCAAGGCAGCGCGATCTGATCCGCTTCGAGATGGCGCTGTCGGCACGCCTCCTGCGTTACGTCCACGACGCCACGATGGGCCGCATCGATCCGAACCGGATCTCCGGCTACTACGACTTTCCTGCCAAGCCGCTCGACCTCGCGGGAGTGCTCGACACGCTGTCACATACCTCCGAGATACGCACCTATCTGGAAACCCGCCACCCGCAGAATCCGGAATACCAGGCGCTGCGCGTCGAACTCGAATCGCTGGAGGCCAGCGGCGCCGGCGACGAAATCCGGGTCGACCCGAAACTCGTGCTGAAACCCGGCCAGTCGAGCCCCGAACTGCCCAAGCTGATCAGCCTAGTGTCGCGCGATCTGGATGACGAGCTTGGCGGCGAATATGGCGAGACCTTGTGGCGCATGGGGCAAAGCGAGATCTATTCGGACGACCTCGTACCGGTATTCAAGGCAGTCCAGGAGCGCGCCGGCCTCAAGTCGGACGGTGTGGTCGGCCCGCGTACCGTCAATGCCGTCGCCGGCACGTCGAATGCGGACAAGATCGAGAAGGTGCGCATCGCACTGGAACAGATGCGCTGGCTGCCTTCGGATCTCGGCAGTCCTCGCATTTTCGTCAACCAGCCGGCCTTCACGGCGAGCTTCATCGAGGGGGACACCGAAAAGCTCAACATGCGTGTCGTCATCGGCGCGCCGTCCACCCAGACCAGTTTCTTCTATGACGAAATCGAGCAGGTCGACTACAATCCCTATTGGGGCGTGCCGCAGTCGATCATCGTCAACGAGATGCTGCCGCGCCTGCGCCGCGACCCGGGTTATCTCGACCGCGCCGGCTATGAAGTGACGGACGCCAAGGGGCGGCGGATTCCCTCGTCGGAGGTCGATTGGGGACGGTATGGCGCCAAGGTGCCCTATAGCGTCCGCCAGACGCCGAGCGAGGCCAATGCGCTGGGCGAGTTGAAGATCCTGTTCCCGAACGAACATGCGATCTACATGCACGACACGCCGGTTAAGAACCTGTTCCAGCGCGATATGCGCGCTTTCAGCCATGGATGCATCCGGCTGCAGGATCCGCGCGGCATGGCCGCCGCCGTTCTCGGCACCACCGTCGACCACATCGCCGAGAAGCTGACGCATGGTCACTCGACCGAGAAGGTGCCAGCCAAGATTCCGGTCTACATCGCCTATTTCACCGCCTGGCCGACAGTCGGCGGCAAGGTCGAATATTTCGGCGACGTCTATGACCGCGATGCGAAGCTCAAGCTGGCGCTCGCTGCGACCGAGGCGGCACGCGCGCCGGGTAGCTGAACGATCGCTGTTTCGGCTGCATAAAGGACCGCCGTCTGTCTTCCATTGGCTACCGCGGAAAACCGGCGATTGGGGACGGGATCGTCGCTTGCCGCCTGAACCCGGCATTGCGCCCGGCGATCAGCCAATAGACCAGGCCGCCGATCATGCCGCTGGCGGCGAATATCGCGACCTCGGCATGGAGGCTTCGTGCCGTCAGGTCTTCGAGCGTATCGCTGATCAGCGCAAAACCGGTCGCCGACACGATCGCACCGAACAGCATGTGGACCCACATAGCGCGCAGGGAAAACAGTTCCGAGACCAATATAGTCAGCAGCGCCTGCATCACGGTCGCCGCGAAGGCAACGATCGATATGAACATGCCGATCGGCGGCGCCATCAACATGAAAAAGGCGCCGAGCGACATGACGGCGAAGTAGTCGGGCGCACCGGGAAGCGTCGACGCCAGACCGTAGAAAATCGCAGCCGCCAGCAGCCCGACGATCAGGGCGGCGACATAACCGCAGATCGCCAGAAGCAACCGCTTCAGCACATGAACGAAAGTCGACAACGCCGCCCCCTGCCCCAGCGCCAACCAGGCGCCGGCCGCATCAAAGCCCCGGTTCGGCCAGCGATCAAGAGCCGGCTTCGGTCGTCGGCCGCCGACCATTGTGTTGCCGAATGGCAAGCCTGTTAAGCATCCGGTGTCGCGGGTCTTGCAGGCCCATGCATTGCGGTGGATAGTTCAAAAATGTCGGCGAATCGAGGAACGCCGCACATGGTAGGCTTTTGCGGGGACATCCAATGCGCGCATTTGTTACGCTGAGCGGCCTGCTGGCGATCGTGATCGGATTGTCGGCTTGCCAGGGCAGCGGCTCCGCGCAGAATTTCCAGCCAAGCTGCACGCCGCGCGCCGAGGATGCCGGCCATTGCTACGGCATCGCGCTGCCGGCCGGAGCCAACTTCAACTAAAAAGCTCTCTTAACTGCCTGGCGGACGGCGACCCTGTTCCTCGTGATCACGCACAGCCGCTGGCGCATCCAGCGGTTTCTCGTGCATTAAAAAAGCCTGGCTTTCGCGCACTTGGCCGAGACCAACCGTCGTTCGTCGGAATTCTGGTGGGCGATGACGGGCTCGAACCGCCGACATCTTCGGTGTAAACGAAGTGGTCGGAGGTCCCGCAGCGTCCCAACATGTCTCTAAGTGACTGATATTGCTTTATATGATGTCCCCACGGAGCCTTGCAAATCTCGGAAATTCCCGCCATCATCGTAGCTAATCTGTAGCTAGGAGGCGCAATGCCAATCACCAAGATGGAGGTTGAGAGGTTACATCCCAATTCGATCCTCTGGGATGCGGGTCGTGGAAGTGTCGCAGGCTTTGGTGCACGACGGCAGCGGCGCAACCCAGTTTTCATTCTAAAGTATGCAATTGGCGGCCGGCAGCGATGGCACACCATCGGCAGGTTCGGATCACCTTGGACTGTGGAGAATGCGCGCAGCGAGGCAAAAAGGTTGCTTGGCGAACTAGCAGCAGGCAAGGACCCTAAAGAGCAGCGCCGCGACGCTGAGCCCGTGGCAGCTGGTATCACAGTTGCCGAGCTGTGCGATCAGTATCTCGAGGCCGCCAAAGGTGGGGGAGTTCTCACCAGATTCAACCGTCCAAAAAGGTCATCAACTCTTGCGATCGATGTCGGTCGTATCGATCGTCACATCAAACCCTTGATTGGAACAATGGCTGTTACTGCCGTCGATTCACGAGCGGTAAAGAAGATCATACAAGACATCACCATTGGAAAGACAGCCGCTGACATCAAGACGAAGCAACGTGGAAGGGCGTTAGTCAAAGGGGGCCCTGCCACCGCGGCGAGGGTAGCTGATCTTTTGTCCGGCATCATGACTTGGGCGGTCGACGAAGAGATTGTTAGTGTTAACCCTGTTCATGGAATTCGACGCTATCGAGGTGAGCCCCGAGATCGGTTTCTCAGCGAAGTCGAAATGGCTGCCCTAGGAAGTCGACTAAACTCCGGGATTGACGATTCTGGTCGTCCGTTCCATCCGTTCACATCTGCAATCGTTAGTTTGTTGTGCGTTACGGGCTGCCGGTACAGCGAAATCGCTTCCCTCCATTGGTCTGAGGTCGATTTCGAACAGGGCTGCCTGCGGCTGGTCGAGACGAAATCAGGGAAGAGCCTTCGAGCCATCGGCGAAATTGCGTTGGGAATCTTGATGTGTCAGCAGAGACGCCTAGGGTCACAATTCGTGTTCCCCGGCGCTAAAGGCAATTCGCCTTACCAGGGTCTCAACAAAGAAGCCCCCCGTCTTTTCAGATCTGCAGGACTAGAGGGGGTCAGTTGTCACGTGCTCCGTCACACATTCGCTTCAGTAGCTTCGGGCCTAGGGTATTCGGACGGCACAATTGCCGGTCTACTGGGCCACAAAGGCAGGGGCGTCACATCGAGGTATATTCATCGCCCTGATGCGGCATTGGCATCAGCGGCACAGATCGTTTCATCCGAGATATGGAAATTATTGAAGCTGCAGACACCTACCCCTGGCGGATCGGACAACAGAGTCTGACTTAAACGAAAGAGACAATGTCGAGGCGAGAAGTGGCTTGGGTAATCTGAAGAGCGCGAATGCCTGGGTTTTCGCCTAAATGCGGCCGATGGTGGCCGACAGCTGGAGAAATCATGGGGAGACAATCGAAGCGGAATTAAACGCAGGCCTTCAAGGCGAAACTGGCACTGGCGGTTGTCAAGCGCGAGAAGACGCTGAGCGATTGGGCGCAGTAGCTCGACATTCATCGAAACCAGTCAAGCAGTTTAGCCGGTCGCTGAAGGTCGTCGGGGAGTTCGGCGGTATGGCCAAGCCGGAGGCTGCGCCGGCGGTCGACCTGAAGGACGTTGACGTTCACCCCGAGACCGAGCAGTTAGCGCTGGATCAGTGTCTACTATAGGCGGCGCGCTTTCAGCGACGCAGATTTATGAGGTCCGTAACACAATCGAGCGAAGCATCAAGCGGCTTAGATGATTCTGCCGCATCGCAACCCGCTTCTATCGATGAGCCGCATATCGCCTCGGCTTTCTCAGACTCGCTGCTGCCATGACTAGCTTTGGGTTCATTACACTCCTGCGCGTTGTGTCGAGCAGGAAAGCCGCGCCATTGGAGGGGGGCTCAAGTGGCAGGCGGCAGGCGGCAGTTAGCCGATAACGCCATCACGTCATACGCCTTCCCGGCCCTCAACTTGATGCGATGCTTTCAACTCCGCTGGTCGCGACTAGCGATGGCGGCTTCCCGTTCAACCGCGTCAATGACTTAAGGTGATGCAACTCGTTAACGGCATCTCGTCAACGCGACCCGGTAGGCGAGTGCCGATACTCGAGCGCACCGAACAGTACTTAAAATTAAACTACCCGTGGCGTGTTTTCGAGTTTTGGATGCAGCAGCTTGTCCGAAAACAAGGACACCCGACATGAATGTGAGCGACCAACTGCTTACCGACTCCGACCTCGCTGCACGATGGCAGGTCTCTTCTAAAACACTGCGGAACGCCAGAGTATCGGGGCACCTTCACTTGCCATACATAAAAATTGGCCGGGCGGTACGATACCGCTTGTCGGACGTGAAGGCCTATGAATCCGGCAGGTTGCGTACGTCCACCTCGGACCGGGGCTCCGATTAATTTCAACCCGTCAAGGATATTCCTCAGGTCTCGGTAATATCGGAGCAATGCGCTGAGGTCGTCAGTATTTTATGCAGGCAGTCAATCCACCTTTCCAACAAGTGAACGGATGTATCAAAATGTCAACAAAAATTCGTCTTCTCACGTCGGCTTCAAGTCTCCAAAAACAACTTCTCGAAATCGAAAAAAATGCAACCCGGGAGCTGAATGATTTATGCGTTCAAATCTTTATGCTAGCTACCGCTTTCGACGCCAACATGCTCGCATGGACCGCATTCGCACAGATGGAATGCTGGGACCAATGCAAAAGGAAAACTCCAAAAAATGACTGCACCCTTCAGCAGAAAATATCGTGGCTGACGCGATACGTCTATCGGGCCTTCGACACCGATTCGCCCCGGTACAACAGAGCCTTCAAAGTGTCGAAATCACTTTGCCTTTACGCTGAAAAGGGATTGTCCGAGAAAAAGTTGGCGAAGGCACTTTCTAGGCGCGGCGTTGACCATGCGTACCTTAAATCGCTCGAGAACAAGGCAAAATTGAGGGCCAAATGCCGTTCGGAGGCACAAGAGAAGACATCCGGGCGCGACCCGAGGCTCGTAAGCAAAGGGCATAAACGCGTTAAAAATGCGGCAACGCCAGAGACGTTATCGATCGAGATCGATCCGCAACGCTTTCGGCGTGTCTACGAGATGCAAGAGAACACTTCCGGGGTCCTTACCTTTGTACGCGGCGCTTCTAACGATGGATGGTTCGCACTCACCGCAACGAAGCTGAAGGTCAAGGCCTAGATGCCGAATGATGCATCCTCCTCCGCACCGTTTTGCAAACGGTTTAATTTCCGCGTCATCTTGTCTCAAGCCAGATTTCTTGAGACCAATTTCGCATGAAGAGACCGAAATATTTCAGGGGTATGGACCGTCGTGGTCGCCACGAACATAGGCATTTGTTAATAGCGCTACCCCGCTATTGCCGCGCCCGGGATGGCCTATCTGCGCCGGATAAATACGCCATCGTCAGCGCCCATTCCGGATAAGGCAATATTATGGCAACCACATATCGTAAATTTGCACAAACTCGGCGCACAGAGCGCCGAACAATGCGGCGTTTGCGGAAGGCTATGAAGCGCCAACATGCGCGCGAACCTCGCAATCGGCCCTTGCTGGACGAACTTCGGGGGCGCCTTTCCTCGCTGGCTCAGGAGGAGGCCTTTGGTCACAATCTTTTCGCAAGGTACCGACTTCGAGACTCGATTTTCCGTCAACTACGGTCCGAAATGCGTGACCCTGCATCACAGGGCAACGCCGACGGTTACTTTGTGACGATCTGCGACAGACGCACGACTTCCGATTTTGATGGGCCCATCGATTTTCGAGAGATAAGGAAGATTTACCATGGCCACCTTCTGAACATGAACTTCATCGGAATGATCGAGCCAGCGCTGTACGTTTCGTGCCAGAAAGTCTTCGGCGTGGACCGGCGATTGCATTATCACCTGCACGCCATCGTCTGGAACTGCACAGATAGGCTCATTCAAGACCGATGTGCAAACATTAATGACGAACTCCTTCCAATGGTGTCGTACACGGAAACCGCCAATTGGAAACCAATCAGCCCCGGCACTCTTCGGACAGTCATCGAATACATTGGAAAACTACCTGCGGAACAGACCCAGATTTGGAAGCGGCCATCCGAGCGGTTGAAGCAGCAGTCGAGGCAGATCAATGGGATCAATTCGGTCCGAGTCCTGCGTGAAATGGCGAACTTTAAGCTCGATGATCTGCTGCTCTCAGGAAGGCGGGGGTTGGACATTGCTCGTCGCGCCCTTCGGGATGTGCGCGAGGATTGAGGCACAGCGGGCAATGGATAAGGGTGAAAACCAATCGTATCGGATCAATCCGGATACCACGGGCACGTGCACGACATGCTATAGCGGACCGTTCTCATAAGGCGCTTGGATGCCTAGTCGATCCAGTTGGCTGTAGTCGATCAAGGAATGGGTCACGGCGATGCCGCATATCAGCTTTGCCGGGCGGAGTTTTCGATGCCGGCCCAGTCCCCCTAGGGCCCGGTCCATGACACATTCCACAGGCTCACGGTCGCAGTGTGACCAGCTACGATCAAGCCGCAATGCCGGTATGGTCTAGCCGTAGCTGCGGTCATCGGGATCGGTAAAGTGAGATGTCGAAGTGGCCCGCGGAAAACGCAGTGCTTGTCCCTTCAGTAAGACCGAATGCTTGGCCGACCTGCCCCTGTGCGCCGCGCCTTTCCGTGCCGAGGAATTGCACTTTTCAACGGCCACAGCCAGTCCGCGCGGTGTTCGACGTGGAAGAACAAGTCAATAAGCGGGGGTGAAGCCGGTGAAGCCGGCGTGACCACGTGGATCGAGCCTTAACAGACTGCGGAAGAATATGCCCACTCGGCTCCCTAGCGCATTGATGCGAGGCATTTTCGGGACCCACATTTTTTTGGGGCCGCTGTCGACGGTCTGTGCCGGGTTGAGGCGGAGTCCAGGTGTCGTGAGGCGGCAGGCATAAGCTTCGGCAGCCTAACAAGGTTGTAGGCGGCGGCGGTCAGGTTGAACGGCCAGCCGACGCGGTCGGTGCCTTTGTGGCGGGTCTTGCGCAAGCCGCCGATGGTCGTCTTCGGCCAGCCAAACACCTCTTCGATACGCTTGCGGCTGCGCAGGCTGACATCATAGCCGGGGTGACGGGTGGTGCGGCCGTTGATGGCGCTGCTGCGTCGCAGTCTGCCGGTCTCGGTCACCTGCTCGTTGCGGGCGATATGAGGCGTGACCTTGCGCTCGCGAAGGTCGACGACGTAGGCGGGTGCGTCATGGTCCTTGTCGGTCCCGAACGTGATGCTGCGCTTGGCCTTCAGCACATTGACCAAGGCGAGCGCCGCCTCGCGCTCGGCAACGCCGGTGGCCTGGGTGACCATGGCGCCGACCTCCAGACCGTTGCGGTTCTCCATCAGCAGATGGCCCATGAAAGCAAGGCGTGACGCCTGACCATTGGCCTTGCGGTAGAGCTTTGCCTCGGGATCGGTGCTGGATGCGTAGCTCTGGTTCGACCGCTTCTGGCCGCGAAAGTCCCGTTCGCTGTTGCGCCCCGGACCGGGCGGCTCATCACCTCCGGTTTGGGACGGAAGCTCTTCATCGACGCCCAGGCGTCGATCAGCGTGCCGTCGACCGAGAAATGCTCTTCGGACAGAAGACTGCGGCTGCGTGCCTGCGCCACAACCGCTTCCAGGAACTTTGCCGCGACGTCGCCCCAGCAAGCAGTTGCGGTTCTTGGTTAAAACTGTGGCGTCCCATACTGCCGCATCCATCGACAGGCCCACGAACAAGCCGAACAACAGATTGTAGTGATCTGCTCCATCAATTGCCGTTCAGAGCGGATCGAATAGAAGGCTTACAGTAGACCCGCGAAGCAGCTTTTCTGGTGGGATCGGGGACGGCCGACCTTCGAATAATCCCTTCGAACTCCGGCGACAGGACCTTGTGGACCTCCTCCACCATCGCCCGGATCGCCCGCAACGGATGCGTTGCCAACACCCGAGCCTCGCAACTCTCATGGGAAAACACACCGTCAGTTCGAACGTCATCACCACCCGTCGCCGATCTCCTGACTGCCTGTGGGTCGAATCATACGATGGCAGCGTTGGCAAGGGTTTTTCCGCAGCCTGTTAAGGCGCGGTACTGGCAGTCTGTGCGTTAAGGATCTGAGGTCCTGTAAGACGCTCGCCATCCACGATACCCCATGATGGCGTCGCTGGCCAACGCAGTTGATGTGTTTGCGAGCTCGGTTCTGCCACTCGTGACACTTCGCCGATTATGTCGCGAGTGAGAGCGTACCAGACCTTAACCATGGATGGGGTCGCGTGTTCGAGTCAGGCAAGCTGCACCACCTAGTTCTCCCTCAACTGTGCCGTCTCAACCGTCTCGGAATAGCCTCGACATTTCCGTGACTTAGCAGGGTTCAGCATGTAATGTAGGCCCAAGAGACGTAGCTTTTGACGCGATTTCGGGACGTTTCGCGCCCCCGTCTCTTTTGCGCCCTCCGCGCGTCCCCTTTTTTGCAAGAATGATGGTCGTTGCATCTTTGTGGATGCAGCGCTGACGGGGTTCGCGTCAGAAGCCGAGCTGAGCCCGCTGCTCGTTCCAGGCGAATGACAGGTCTTCGAAGCGAGTCAGCATTCGCGCGGTGAGGTGCGGTGGCTGGCGGCCGGAAAAGATGTCGTCGACGATCGACGGCGCGAGGAAGGCAAGGCGCAAAATCCTGCGAACATCTGATCTGTCGATGGCGAACGAATTGGCGAGCTCTCCGATGCTCCGTGCCGATCCATCGGTGAGTCTTTTCAACAAGCGATTCGCAGTGACGATGACATCGATCAGCTTCTGATCCCGCTTTCGGCCATCGGAGCCTGGCAGCACGATCCGTGCCTCGTTGCCGCGTCGCCGGACAATGATGGGGATTGCCTCGGAGAGTTGCTCGGTCGAGTTGCTTCGCAGAGCATCGGGTCCCGCATTGTCGCCGGGCAACAATATGTCGATCATCGCCGCGGCATCGATTTGGAAGATGATTGCCTCCGATGTCAGGGTGATCCTCGCGAACACTCGACGGACGAGGTCGGCACAACCATCCGAGACAAGTCGTTTCCGTCCTGCAGCGCTGTCCAGCAGTTCAGTCGCTGCTTTGAGCGCCTCTGGCACCCGCTCCTTGCCGCGATGGATCGTTGTCCATTCCGCGATGCGGGGCTGGTCGCTTAGCAGCGAGCGATAGCGCTGCAAAACTGCCGCTTCAATCTCCGCTGCCGGAAGCCGCCACCCACTGGGATCGCGCTGCTTCGACTTCACCAGGCGGTTGGAAACATAATAGCGATAGCGCCTGCCATGGTTGGCGGTCGAGGTCGGCGTCAATCGATCACCCGTCTCGTCGAACAGGATTCCCGTCAGAAGATGCAGGTCGGGTGTCGATGTCTGAGATCGCCGATCTGGCGAAAGTTGTTTGAGAAGGCTCTGGGTCGCCTCGAAGGTCATCTCGTCGATGATCGCGGCATGCTCTCCGTCATGAAGCTGACCCTTGTGTCGGGCCTTGCCGATGTAAACCGGATTGGAAAGCACGTGATAAAGCTGGCCATAGCGATAGTGCCTTTGCCTGCCGGCAGAGGTCGGCGCTGAATCTCCTGGCCACTCTCCTGTGGCGTCTGCGAACCGCCCCTCCCCTCTGTTGAGTTCTCTGACCAAAGCCGGCACCGACTTGAGTTCGAGATATCGGTCGAAGATCGCCCTGACCGTGCCAGCTTCTTGATCGTTGATCAGCAGCTTCTTGCCTTCGATCCGGTAGCCGAAGGGAACACGGCCTCCCATCCACATGCCTTTCCTGCGTGAGGCAGCGATCTTGTCGCGGATGCGCTCGGCCGTCACCTCCCGCTCGAACTGGGCAAAGGAAAGAAGCACGTTGAGCGTCAATCTACCCATCGAGGTGGTGGTGTTGAACTGCTGGGTGACCGACACAAACGACGCATTGCTGGCATCGAAGATCTCGACGATCTTGGAGAAGTCCATCAATGATCGGGTCAGCCGGTCGATCTTATAGACGACCACTACGTCGACCTTGCGACTGCGTATATCCTGGAGCAGTCGCTGCAGCGCCGGCCGCTCCATCGTTCCACCGGAGATGCCGCCATCATCATAACGATCGGGCACCAGCTTCCAACCGAGGCCGACCTGCGAGGCGATGAAGGCAACACAGGCTTCTCGCTGGGCATCGAGCGAGCTGAACTCCTGGTCGAGGCCCTCATCGGTGGACTTGCGGGTATAGACCGCACATCGGAGTTTTGGGACCGCACTCATAGCCCAAAAAACCTCGGACCGGACCAGCGAGCCCCGGTGATAACAAAGGCGATGGCCGTCAGCGATGAATAGAGCTTGCCGTCATAGACATAGCCGCGATCAATCACATCGACGACATAGGCACGGCCATTCCAATCGCGGATGAGCCGAGCCCCTTGCGAAAGGCGGCGCCGGGGCTTGCTGACAGGCCCAGTCATATCCAAAGCCACACTGGGCGAAACAGCAGGCGCAGCGTTCGCCGTGCCCGTGATGATATCAGAATCGCGTCGAGCCGATTCCGGTTCTCGTACTCCCCTCGCCTTCTTCGACCCGCCTCCACGCTCGGCCCGTTCGATCAACTGTTTCAAAAGCTGGCGAGTTCCCGCAGATAAACCGCCTAGCCGCTTTGCCTGCAGATGCCAGGATACGGCCCGAGCCAGCAAATCATGGCTGAGGCTTCTCGGTGGCGCATGCCGATAGATCCGCTGCCATTCGCGAGCCAGGTCTTCTCGCGGAAGAGCGCCGACCGCAGCGATCTCCCTCTCCAGTTCATTCGTTGTCGACATCGGTGTCACCGAGCCTTGGCTGGCGTCTCGATACGATAGCGGCGAGCGCCATCCTTGCCGACCTCGCTGACGACGGTAAGGCCGAGCTTTTTCCTCACCGTCCCCGACAAGAACCGGCGCACCGAATGCGCCTGCCAGCCGGTCGTCTCCATAAGTGTATCGATCGTAACCCCTTTCGCGCTCCGCAGCTTCTTCAGCAACATCTCGGTCTTGGAGGTTGGCGGCTTCGGTTTGGCGGAGCTGACCAAGTCCGAGTCGCCAGGTCGCCGGTCTGGGGCAACCTCGCCAGACGTTGCCTCAATCTGAAGTTTCGGGGCCTTACGGCCGCGCCTCCCGCGCCCTTTCGCAGCATTGAAAGCAGGCAGATCCGCCGCAACGCATGGGTTGGCGCCGTTGCCGGCCGAAGAGGCAAAACCCTCGGCCACAATCAGTTCAGGGATGTTCATCGTAGTCTCCGTCAGTCGCCGCCCGACCATTCGGGCCGCAGTACTGACGAAAGCCCGCAGGGCGGGCATAGAGACTGGCGGCGTGCGATCAACGGTGCCCAGCCTCGATAACAGCAATGCTTGCCTACACGAGGAAGTCCAGTCGTTTGCGATTGCCGGGCGATCGTTCTTGACCGGGCGCCAACATCCCGACGCGCGGGCTTCGATCTAGATCGGAATGGCAGCTTTGCGCCCCCATGCACGAACCCGCTTCGCGGGAGGGGCGCCTTGGCCTGATATGGCGTAGTATTCATAGCCTTTGAGCGTGTAGCGGCGAACGAGCCGACCATGGAGTTCCCTTCAACGAGAGGAACTCTCCATGGCTACTCCGTCGACCGATGTACCGATCTCGCCGCTTCGCCAGCGCATGCAGCACGACATGCTTATGCGGGGCCTCGGCTCCCATACGCGGCAGGACTACGTTCGTCATGTCCGATGCTTCGCCGCGTTCCTCGGGCGCTCGCCCGACACCGCGACGCAGGACGATATCCGCCGCTTTCAGCTCGACCAGCATGAGAACGGCGTTGGACCTGCGACCATCAACGGCACGGTGTCAGCGCTGCGGTTCCTGTTTCTGGTGACACTGCGGCGCCGGGATCTTTCGCGCGCACTGGTGATCACCCGCTATCACCGCAAGCCGCCGGATGTGCTCAGCGTGGAGGAAGCGGCGCGGCTGCTCGAAGCCGCACCTGGCCTGAAGTACAAGGCAGCGCTCGGGGTCGCCTATGGCGCAGGCCTGCGGGTCTCCGAGGTCGCGCACCTCAAGGTCGATGATGTCGACTCGGCGCGCATGCTCCTTCGCGTCGAGCAGGGCAAGGGCCGCAAGGATCGCAATGCGATGCTCTCGCCGCAGCTCCTGGAACTCTTGCGGCTGTGGTGGCGCGAAGGCAGGCGGCGCGGGGTGATGCTTCCGCATGGCTGGCTCTTCCCCGGCCGCTGCCGCACCGATCCGATATCCTCGAGGCAACTGCATCGGGCGGTCCAGGAGGCCGCCGAGGTCGCGGGCATCCGCAAGCGCGTCAGCCCGCATACTCTGCGTCACAGCTTCGCTACTCACCTGCTCGAACAGGATGTCGACATCCGCGTCATCCAGGTCCTGCTCGGGCACAGCAAGCTTGAGACGACCGCGCTCTACGCCAAAGTCTCGACCCGGACGATCCACGCTGTCACCGGGCCGCTCGATCGGCTGATGGCGCTGATGGAGGGCAAGACGCCGCCCGGCTGATCCGTGCGCGCGTCCATCGAGGTCGCCGACATCTTCCGCGCAGCAGGGTCTGCATACCGGGCCGCCCATGCAGGGCACCTGAGCTTCGCCCAGCTCAAGGTCATGTCGGCGATCGAGAACTGCCGCACCGCAGCCCTCGGCGGTCACGTCGAGGCCTGCGAGGATTGCGGCCAGTGGCGCATCGCCTACAACTCCTGCCGCAACCGGCACTGCCCGAAGTGTCAGGGCGCGGCGGCGCGGACGTGGCTGGCCGAGCGCGAGGCGGACCTCTTGCCTGTCGGCTACTTCCATGTCGTGTTCACGTTGCCCGCCGCGATCGCCGACATCGCCTTCCAGAACAAGGCGCTCGTCACAGGATCCGTCGAATTTGAGGGTGTCTTATTCAAAACAGTCATGGATTATGTCGGTGCCGAGGGGACGGAGGTAACCGCCATCGCATTGAACGACTACAGGACTGCGATTCCCAGCGAAGATTATGAAAAATATGGAGTCATCTTAGCTCTCAAGTGGGACAAGCAATATATGCCAATCAGCGACAAGGGACCCCTGTTTGTGGTATATCCCTATGACAGTGCGCCGGAATTGCAGTCACAGAAGTTCTACGCGCGATCCATTTGGCAACTGACGCGGCTCATCGTAAAATAAAGGTTAGAAGATGATTGCGCCGTCGCGGGTGGTCGCGCTTGGTAGGGTAAAGATCCTTCTCATCGCGGCAATAATCATTCTCGCCCTCGGTGCGGTGTACCTGTCGGCGGCCATTTCTGCGCGTCAGAATGTCCTCGCGAAAGTCTCGCGTTACAACGTCGCATGGAGTGCAAGTCAAGGCGCGAACGAGCTATTGCGGCTACGTCAGCGAATTAGCGATCTGGTGCATGCGGAGGGCTCAAAACAGGAAGCGCAGCTTCGTTTCGCGATCCTCAAAAACCGACTCGAGCTGTTTCGCAGTGGTGAATTTCAGCCCTTTGTCATGGAAGCAGACGGGCGACGAGCAACGGTTGAGGCGCTGTCCGCCTTCATACAGCGCAACGAGACGTTGATGGAGGATGTAGGAAACCCCCAAAATGCCCGGGCAATTTTGTCCGACATAACGCCGCTAGAAGGCGATCTAATCGGGCTGGCTGCTGAAGCAAACAATTACGGGGGCGATCGAGTCGCTCGGGACCAGGGTGAACTTCTTCAGTTGCATTGGACGTTCTCGGGCCTGGCGTGGGGCCTGGTACTGTGCACTTTCGTACTGATTTTGCTTTTGGCCAAGCAAAACCGCTTGCTCGTCCAGGCTCATCAAAGCCTCCATATGCTGAATGCGCAATTGGTAAAAACGACTCACGATCTGGAGAGCGCGAATCAGATAGCCCTCGAAGCGAATGGCGAATTGATTACCCAGAATCGCCTATTTGATAATGCGTTGCACAACATGTCGCAGGGATTATGCATGTTTGGCGATGACCAAAGGTTGATTGTAAGTAATCGTAGGTTGTCATCTTTGTTTCGGCTTCCTCCCCATTTTCTTGTCCCGGGAGTTAGTTTGGAGAATATTATAGAATCGTTGGTAACCACTGGAATTTGCTCACGTGAAGTTGCCAAGGCTGTCTACTCACGTCACGCGACTCTAATTGCTCGCAAGGAGCCGGGAACAATCTCGCAGGAGCTGAGCGACGGTCGGGTGATCTCCATTT
The DNA here is from genome assembly GCF_040081985.1 of Mesorhizobium yinganensis. Taxonomy (NCBI): domain Bacteria; kingdom Pseudomonadati; phylum Pseudomonadota; class Alphaproteobacteria; order Hyphomicrobiales; family Phyllobacteriaceae; genus Mesorhizobium; species Mesorhizobium yinganensis. The sequence continues at coordinate 94,531 of NZ_JBEBMH010000021.1, forward strand.
TACATCAGCCGATGGATGATGAAGGCTGGGTCGCAACATATGACGATATTACGGAGCGGCATTATGCTGAGCAGCAGGTAGCGCACATGGCGTCTCACGACGCGCTCACAGGTTTGCCAAACCGAGTGTTGCTTCGCGAAAGGATGGCGATCGAACTAAACCGGTGTGATAGGCATGATCGGTTGGCTGCGGTTCTTTGCCTCGATCTCGACTATTTCAAGAATGTGAATGACACCCTCGGCCATCCGGTCGGGGATCAGCTACTTCGGGAAGCTGCGCACAGGATTAAAACGCTCGTTCGCAAGGAGGATACCGTCGCTAGGCTAGGTGGCGATGAATTCGTCGTCCTTCAAACCAACGTCAAGCGGGCCGAAGATGTGGATCAACTTGCCCGACGTATCATTGAGGTCCTTAGTGAGCCATATCACCTGGACGGGCACCAGGTGGTGATTGGGGTGAGTGTGGGGGTAGCAATCACAACTGGCATCTCTGACGACCCGGACACGCTTCTTAAGAATGCGGACCTAGCTCTGTATGGAGCAAAGGAAGAAGGCCGTGGCACGCACCGACTTTTTCAGGCCGAGATGGATGCCCGCCTTCAGCGCCGAAGGATGATTGAACTTGAGTTGCGGTCCGTTGATTTCGATGAGCAGTTCGACGTCCTCTATCAGCCAATTCTCAATGCTCGCACTCTGCGTGTTACAGCGCTTGAAGCGCTGTTGCGGTGGCCGGGTTGCAGGCTCGGGCCTATCGAGACACAGGAATTGATCTCCGCCGCCGAAGATACAGGCTTGATAGTCAGCTTGGGTGAGTGGGTGTTGGAGAGAGCGTGTGTAGCGGCAGTTAGTTGGCCGATCGATCTGCATTTAGCTGTGAACTTGTCGGCGAGGCAATTTGCGCGCAGTGATGTGGTCGAGATGGTGCGGAGGGTGCTTTCGAAGTCACAGTTCCCGGCCAATCGCCTCGAGCTGGAGGTGACAGAAACCCTACTCTTGGAAGACAGCCAAAGAACTTCCCATGCGCTGCGTGATCTACGTTCGATCGGTGTGCAAATTTCGCTCGATGATTTTGGAACGGGTTATTCATCGTTAGGCTATCTCCGAAAGTATATTGTTGACAAGATTAAAATCGATCGATGCTTTGTGGAGAGTATTTCCACTAATCACGATCATATGGCGATTGTGCATGCCATTGTTAGTTTGGCCCATGCGCTCGGGATGAAGACGACCGCTGAGGGAATTGAGAACGAGGATCAGCTGAACATCGTGCAGGCGACAGGGTGCGACGAAGTACAGGGGTATTTTTTTAGTCAACCCAAAGCAATCACTGATCTATCAGAACTTCTGGGATCCAGCGGCCAAGTCGCTGCTGCGGGATGATCCCGTGTGCGCCTTTTGCCCCTTTGCTCGGTATGCTCGACCGGCGTAACTCACCAACCCCTGCATCACATTGTTTGCAAAATATCTAGATCACCACAAAATCCGCAGCAGTGAGCGCAAGGCCGGCCGCCAGCGAAGCGAACTTCACGGGGCCGGCACTACCGAGCCCGTCCGCATCGTAGAAAAGCGAACCGGTGTCGGAATTGTATATGATGCGGTCGTCGGCATCGCGCGGCGCGAGCGCGTTGTCCTTGAAGGCAGACGCGTCGATCGCACCGACCCCGAGGGCGGTGAAGATGGCGTTATCCAGCCGTATCGTGTCGTCGGCCACGTCGAAGTCCATGATCCGGTCGACGTTGCCGGCGCCTAAGGCGGTGGAAAATACAAAGACATCCTTGCCGCCGCCGCCCCGCATCACATCGGCGTCGGCGCCCCCGTCCAGCACGTCGTCGCCGCCGCCGCCAAAAAGCGTGTCGTTGCCGCTGTCGCCGAACAGCGTGTCGTTGCTCAACTCGATGCCGGCCGGCGGGACTTCCGCCACGGAGACATGCAACTGATAGTCCTGACCCAGCGGGATCGGCGACAGCCCGTCGCCCACGGCGATTATGATGGTGTAGACGCCGCCGTTATCCATGGTGTGTGTCAGAAAGGAATCGAGCGTGCTGGCCGAGCCACCTGCACCTTGCGTCAGCAGACTGTTGTCATTGCTGGCGACGACGTCAAGGCGGTCATTGTAAAGCCAGATGCCGGTGTCCAGGCCACCGGTCGTATTGTCGATGTCTAGGGTAAGCGTGGCCGGGCCGGACAGATAGACCCGGTACCAATGATACTGACCGTTGCCTGTCGCATCGACGGTCACATGCGGGACCGTCTCGGAATCGACAATGTCCGGATCGGCCGCCAGGCTGAACGCGTTGTCGAGGTTTATCGTATTGCTACCGGGCGGCTTGGTGATGCTGCCGCTGCCAAGCCCCACGACCCAAGCCGGCGCAAGCTCGCCATAAATCGTGTCGTTGCCCGCGCCGCCATGCAGAACATCGTTGCCCAGGGCGCCTTGTATCGTATCGTTGCCGCCCTTGCCGTCGATCCGGTTGACACCGTTGTTGCCTATGATCTCCTGGCCGAACTCGTTGCCGGTCAGGTCGCGATTGTAGGTTGCATTCTGGCTGGTCGTGCGCAGCGACTCGACCTCGACGCCTTGCGCCAGCACATAGTCGACACTGGTGGACACACGGTCGTAGCCTTGCCCCTTGGCCTCGACGATCACCGCGGACGAATTGTGGATCGTGTAAAAGTCGTTGCCGCCTTTGCCGACCAGTGTGTCGATGCCTTTCGCGCCGCCGTCACCCAGCCTGTTGCCGCCGTCATTGCCGATGATGGTCTGGGCAAACTCATTGCCGGTGAGGGCGATGGCATCGGTGCGATTCGGGTCGGCTGTCGTCAGCAGTTCGATCTCCTGCCCGGCGGCGAGCGTGAAGTCGGCCCGCGCTGAAACCTGGTCGTCGCCGCCGCCAATCGCTTCGGACACCGTGTCGCCCGTATCGACGAAATAGACGTCGTTACCATCGCCGCCACGCATCGTGTCGGTGCCGCCGCCGCCGTCCAGCGTGTCGTTGCCGTCGCCGCCGGCGATGGTGTCGTCGCCTTCACCGCCGTAAAGCGTATCGTTGCCGCCGCCGCCGTTCAGTATGTCGTTGCCGCCGCCGCCACTCAGGATATTGGCCCCGGCATTACCGACGATGGACTGCGCGAACTCGTTGCCGGTGAGATTGATGGCAGCAGTGCCCGCGAACGACGTGGTCGTCAGCAACTCGATCTCGGTGCCGGCCTGCAACGCGTAGCTTGCCCGCGCGGAAACACGATCGGCCGTGCCTTCGCCGGCTGCTTCGATCACGACATCGCCGGCATTGTCGACGATGAACATGTCGTTCCCGGTTCCGCCATGCATCGTGTCGGCGCCGGCTCCGCCGTCCAGCAGGTCATCGCCGCCGCCGCCCCACAGGGTATCGTCGCCGCTGTCGCCATAGAGACTGTCATTGTCGGATTCGACCGGCCGGATGCCGGCTGCGGAGATGTGCAACTGGTAGTTCTGACCAGGCCAGGCCGGCGTGTCCTTGCCCAGGACCGCGATGTAATACGTGCCACCGGTCGTGACGGTATAGGTGAGAAAGGAGTCGAAATCGCTCGTCGAGCCGCTGTCACCGTTTATGAAGCCGCTGTCGTCATTGCTGGCAAGCAGATCGAGATTGCTCCTGAGCAGGGAGATTCTGGTGTTCAGCCCACCGGTCGTGGCGTCGATGTCCAGGGTCAGCACTGCTCCTGCAGTCAGATCGACCCTGTACATATGGGGATTGTCGTCGCCCCTCGCATTGATCGTGACGTGCGGTGTGTAGGTCGAATCGATGATATCCGGGTTGGCAGCCAGGTTGAACGCGTTGCTGACGTCCAGGGTGTCGAGATTACCGGCAGGTCTCGTGACGCTGCCGCTGCCCTTCGCGCTCACCGGGTAAGCCGCCGCCCTTCCGCCGTAGCCGCCGTAAATCGTGTCGTTGCCCGCGCCGCCATGCAGCGTGTCGGCGCCCAGGCCTCCCTCTATCGTATCCGCGCCGCCCTTGCCGTCGATCCGGTTGACGCCATCGTTGCCGACGACCTCCTGGCCGAACTCGTTGCCGGTCAGGTCGATGCTATAGGTTGCATACTGGTTGGTGGTGCGAATCGATTCGATCTCCACCCCTTTTGCCAGCTCATAGTCGACGCCGGCGGCGAGACGGTCGTAGTCGCCCTGTCCTTTGGACTCGATGATGACAGCGCCCGCGTTGTACACCGTGTAGTAGTCGTTGCCGCCGCCGCCCCGCAGCGTGTCGGCTCCTCCCACCCCGCCATCGTGCAGCCAGTTGTTGCCCTCGTTGCCGACGATGGTCTGGGCCAATTCGTTGCCCCTGATGTCGATGGATCCCTTCCCCTGAGAATTGGTCGTCGTCAGAAGTTCGATTTCCTGCCCGGCGCCGAGCACGAAGTCGGACTGCACGGAAACGCGGTCGTTGCCGCCGCCCACCGCCTCGGTCACGATGTCGCCGGTCGTCACGTAGTAGGTGTCGTTACCGGCGCCGCCCGACAGTTTATCCGCACCGCCGCCGCCGTTCAGTATGTCGTCGCCGCTGCCGCCCGTCAGATGGTCGGCGCGCAGTCCGCCGCCAACGCTCACGCCCACGGTATTCTTGGAGAAGTCGACGGTGAGGCTGTGATTGAACGCGGCCGCTTTGATGACCTGGGCGGCCGTCGAACTGCTCGCGGTCGTGTCGATCGTCACGCCGAAACCGGTCGACGCAACGCCACCGAAAGCCTGTGACGCAATGCGGCCGAGCGTCAGGTTGACGGCCTGTGCACCCAGCGCGATCCCTTCCATGTCGGACACGCGGCGGAAATTGCTGTCGATCAGTGTCATCGCGCCGGCAAGCACAAGCGTATCCGAGCCGTTGCCGCCATCGAGATGGACAAAGTTTGCGTCGCTGATGATCAGCCTATCGCCACCCTCGCCGCCCCGCAGCGAGTCGGCTCCGCCTCCTCCCGAAAGCGTGTCGTCGCCGCGGCCGCCTACCAGCACATCGGCAGCGCCCACGGCGCCGGCGAGCGTATCGGCTGCGTCCCCGCCGGCCGGCTGGGTGAGTTGGCTGGCCGAGCCCCCGATCGTCGCGGAACCGAAGATGACATAGGTCTCGCCCGCCCCGACTGCCGCCGAAGGAGCGCCGACCATCAGGTCATCAAAACCGTCGCCGTTGACGTCTCCGGCCGAGGACACCGAAGAGCCCGCTCCGTCCAGGATGTTCCGGCCGTAGATAATGAAGCCTTTGCTGCCATTGCCGGCGGCAATGTCGGCAAGATCGAGGGTTGCGTCGAAGGCGCCCGCCTTGCCGAACACCACATAGGCAGCGCCGGAGTTCTCACGCGCTCCGCCCGGACCGTCGATCTGGGCCGCCCCGACGATCAGGTCGTCGATGCCGTCGCCATTGACGTCTCCCGCCGAGGACACTGAAAGGCCGGACGCGTCTTCCGCCTTTGCGCCGTGAAGCACGAAGCCGCGGCTGCCGTCGCCGGCTGTGATGGTGGCAAGATCGAAGGTCGGCGCGAATCCACCCTGCCTGCCGAACACCACATAGCTGTCGCCGGCATTTGCACGGCCGTCCGCCGGTCCGTCGCCATCCTTGGCGCCGACGATCAGGTCGTCGATGCCGTCCCCGTTCACGTCCCCCACGGATGCGACGGAAAAGCCGGAGTGATCGCCGGCCGTCTCGCCCCGCAGGACGAAGCCCGCGCTGCCGTCACCCGTGGCGATGTCGGCGAGATCGAGTGTGCCACCAAATCCGCCCGCCTTGCCGAACACGATGTAGCTGTCGCCGGCAGCGTCACGACTGTCGCCTGGGCCGTCGCCGAACCTTGCTCCGACGATCAGGTCGTCAAAACCGTCGCCGTTGACGTCGCCCGCCGATGCGACGGAGAATCCGGATTGATCGCCCGCCTGTTCGCCCTTGATGGCAAAGCCGTTGACACCGCCACCGGCGGACATGGACTCAAGCAGGAAGCTTGGCCCTAATCCGCCGGCTTTGCCGAACAACACATAGCTGACGCCGACCCCTGCTCCCCTTTCCTGCGCGAAACCCACGATCACGTCGTCGAAGCCGTCGCCATTGACGTCCCCGGCCAGGGAGACCGACGGACCCAGACTGGTAGCGTTGTCCCCTCCGAGCGTAAAACCTTGGCTGCCATTGCCTTTCGTGATGGTGGCCAGATCAATGCTTTTGTCGAAGCCCGAGCCTTTGCCGAAGATCACATAGCTGAAGGCGCCGGCAGGTGTGCCATTGATCACGCCATTTCCGCCGGGCGCCCCAACGATAAGGTCGCTGTAGCCGTCACCGTTCAAGTCGCCGGCCGAGGAAACCGAATAGCCAGCCCCGTCGCTGACATCTTCGCCAAGGATGGCGAAGCCCTGCGTGCCATCGCCCGTGGCAATGGCTCCGAGATCAAGTGTGGCCGCGAAATCGCCCGCCTTGCCGAACACCACATAGCTCGTGCCGACATCGGCCAAACCCCCGAAAGGCGCACCGACGATCATGTCATCGAAACCGTCGCCGTTCACGTCGCCGGCCGAGGATATCGAGGAGCCCGACTGGTCGAGTTTCGTACCGCCGCGAAGCACGCAGCCCTGACTGCCGTCGCCGTTCGTGATGTCGGTAAGATCAATCGGCATGGCTGGTCTTTCATCAATGCGTGCGGAGCGCGCCTTGCGTTCGTCAATGGCGCTTGCCCAACCGTAGGTGGTATTTGAGAAGGAGGGCGCTGGATATCACCACAGGCTGGAAACGCCATGGAATTCTTTGTCTTTTCCTGGAAGATCAGCCTGGAAATCCGGCGAAGACTTTGAAACGGAGGGGGATTGGTCAGCCTCTGAACGATCGATGTTGGCTGCCCCTCTCGCGAATTTGGGACGACATCACGATACCCGACAAAGCTTGATGCGGACGCCAGTGGATGGTCGCTTGCCGCTACCTCTGTCTCAATAGCGGACAGACCGCTTGCGGCCCCCAACCTGCCGGGCCGCAATGCGCCCCAATATCCGTCAGACAAGCCACGTCAACCATTTCGCTAAAGCGGACATTGCTAAATGCCAAGCCGGAGGACAGTCTCGCGCCGCCAATCGGTCGTTTAGCCCGAAGAGAGGTGAGCGCAACCTGCCGTTCGTTCATCGCTCGCCGCTTGGCGAGCGGAACGGCAGGCTGTGGGGACCTACTCGCCGGGCCGCTTCGCGGACGGTTAGTCGAAAGCGGTTGTTCAAGGCGGTGCTACCTGGGGACGGCATTAAACAGCTCTCGCAAGCCTGTGCGGTCAAAGGAAACAATTCGCTTCAATCGGAGGCCACCTCGTCCACTCGGCGTTGCTCAACGCGCGACGCGGTGTAGCAGTTTTCGCTGCTGGAACAGATCAGAGATGAACGTCATATCGGAGGCAGAAGCACCCCGGCGACAAGCTACACAGGAAGTGCAAGTCGCTCCTAGCGACGGCTAAAAGGACTGATCGATGATTGATCTAAATGGCAAGAGGGCATTGGTGACCGGTGGCTCGCGGGGCATCGGTGCCGCGATCGCGCTCGCCTTGGCGGAGAACGGTGCCGACGTCGCATTCACCTACCAGCGCTCCACCGAGAAGGCGGATGAGTTGGTCAGGGCGATCCACAGTGCGGGTCGCCGCGCCGTTTCCATCCAAGCCGACAGCGCCGACCCGAAGGCCATCTTGCGTTCGGTGGACGAGGCCGTTTCTAAACTCGGCGGGATCGACATCCTGGTGAACAGCGCGGCGATCGGCCTCAGTGGGATGATCGTCGACATAGACCTGAACGACTATCAAACCCTGATGGACGTCAATGTGCGCGCACCTGTGCTATTTGCGAAGGCCGTTATCCCGCATCTACGCAGAGGCGGGCGCATCATATCGATCGGTTCCGGTTTGGGGGAGCGAGTTCCTTTCCCGGGCGTGACTGTTTATGCGATGTCCAAGACTGCGCTCACCTCCTTCACGCGAGGCCTCTCACGCGAGCTTGGTCCGAGCGGCATCACCGTGAACCTCGTGCAGCCCGGATCGACCGATACGGATTCAAACCCGGCCGACGGAGAGGCCGCAGAATTCCAGCGGAGCTTGAGTTCGTTGGGGCGCTACGGCGAACCGCGCGAGGTGGCGAACGCCGTGGTGTTCCTGGCGAGCCCGGCTGCAAGCGTGATTACAGGCGCGATCTTGACGGCCGACGGGGGCGCCATCGCGTAATCCGCAACTGTCCTTGCAAGCGGGCCATGCTCGCTTGCAACGCCCTTGGCCTCACCGTGCATGCAATGTCCAGCGAACCGCAGCTGTCTGGTTGAATGCAATCTCAGGCTCCGGGAACTTCCGCTACGCGACATCGGTCCGATTGATCCAACGAAACGGCAGTGATGGGCGACCCAGCCTGCCTTGCTGCGTCGCCCCCTATGTTCCTTCCGGTCGGGTCAGCCGGCGGTCGACACACGCATATTGAGCAACTGCCGCTCCCAGAGAAATGCGATGCCGCTGCCAGCGGCATGATCCCTCATGACGCACCCCTCCGGTGAAGGCCGAGCCTGGCGTATCGGTGTCGGAAGTCGCGCGATCGGCGGGCATTCACGTCAGCCAGCTTTTTCGATGGCGCAAGGATCTGCGCGAGCGGGTCGATGCCGGTCCCTCGCAACTGGTCCCGGTCGAGATCGTTCCTGCCGCCGCCATGCCGCCCGCCATTGAGGCGCCGGCGACATCGGCGTCTCCCGGCCGACGTCGCCGCAAGAGCGGCATCATCGAGATGGAGCTTGGCAGCGGGAGCCGCGTGCGTGTCGACCGCGACGTTGATGCCGAGGCGCTGCGGCGCGTGCTGGACGCGCTCGGGTCGCGATGATCCCGGTTCCAAGCGGCGTGCGGATGTGGCTGGCGACCGGCCACACCGACATGGGGAAGGGCTTCCCGGGCCTGGCGCTGGGGTGCAGAGACGCTGAAGCGGCAGGATGTTTCAACTGCTTTCTCTAGGGCAGTGGTGACAGGGGAGTACCCGACTTATCGGCGAATTTATCGCCGCGTGGGGAATTCGACAGTTTGGCCCACAACATCGATCGCCACCTTACCTCGAAGTCCAAGGGAGCTTCCGGCTTCGAGCAATTCATGGGCTTCGCCGACACGAGCCAAAGGCAGCACGGCCCCGATGACTGGCTTGATCAGGCCGCGTTCGACAAGGTTTGTCAGCGCGTCGAGCTTGCCGCGGTTCTGCCGCGTGAACACGAAATGGTAGGCTGCATTCTTGCCCCACGCCTCGATCAGGTTTTGCGGTTGTGCGATGTCGACGATGCTGACCACCCGTCCGGCATCCGCGAGGGCGAGCGGGCTTTTCGTCAGGGTGTCGCCGCCGATGGTGTCGAACACGACGTTCACCCCCTGCCCATGCGTCAGGTCCGCCACGGCTGACACATAGTCATCGGAGGTGTAGTCGATTACCTCGTCCGCTCCCAGCGAACGTACGAATTCATGGTTGCTGGAGCGCGCCGTCGTGATGACCCGCGCACCCATCGCCTTGGCAAGCTGGATTGCCACTGTACCTACACCGCCGGCGCCACCGTGGATCAGGATTGTTTCATGGACGGCAAGCTGGGCACGGGTCACCAGAGCTTCCCAAATCGTGCCGCCGACCAGCGTCAAGCTGGCAGCCTCCAGATGGCTGATATTGCGCGGCTTGCGGGCCACCAGATCGACATCCACAACGTGCTGCTCCGCATATGAGCCGGGGCCGCCGAAGATCTTTGGCGTGTAGTAAACCTCGTCGTCTATCTCGAACTCACTCACGTCCGCCCCCTTCTCTTCCACGACGCCGGAAACGTCATGACCGATGATGGCGGGGAGCGGAACGTAATCGACATAGTCGCCACGGCGAATCTGATAGTCTAAGGGATTGATGGCAGTGGCGTGGATGCGCACCCGGACCTGTCGCGGCCCTACAGCCGGTACGGCAACATCGCGCAGCTGGAAGGCGTCGTAGCCGCCGAACTTTTCGAGGACGATCGCCTTCATGGTGTCGGTCATGATCTTAGCTCTCGAACCTGGTGGATCGTAGGACTTGTTTGCAAGGGCCACATCATTGCTGCGATTTGCTTCGCGGCGGCTCGGGAGCAGCGGGCGGGCCGATCAGGCCCCGGCCGACGCCATGATCCGCCGCCACCCTCCTGTCACGGGCGCAGCACGTCCTGCCATTCCGGGTGGCGGCCGATCTGCGCCTTTGCGAACGGGCAGAGCGGCATGACGGCGATTCCGTCGCGGCGGGCGTCCTCGATCGCCTGGCGCACCAGTCGCTCGCCGACCTTGCGGCCGCGCAAGGCGGCGGGGACCTCGGTGTGGTCGATGATGATCAACCCCTTGTATCTGCACGAGAGTGATTTTGTGCGATTGCAGCGACTGAACCTCGAACCGGATGGCCATCCGGTTCGAGGTTTGGCGAAGTCGCCCGTACCCCCTTCGGCCACAACCGTCGGTGAGCCTGGGATCTTCGCCTTTGTCACGCACGACCGAATAGTCGCTTGGCTCCAATCGCACGCACAAGGCAGGTT
>NZ_JBEBMH010000022.1:0-97399 GCF_040081985.1 Mesorhizobium yinganensis
GTGGGAGGTCTATATCGACATGGAACCGGAGGACGGCTGCCTCTGGGTCTACGGGCCCGACGAACAGCAGATCCCCGCCTTCACAGACTTCGGACTCGAAAGTCTGATCGACTTCATCCGCGAGCACAAAGCCAATCGCGGCGACAGCCAAAACGGCAGCCCACAAGAGCCCGGGTCATAACCGGGCGCTTACGTTCGAAGATAACATTGCGACTTCACAGACATCGCATGCTGAACGCAAGCGGGAAGTGACGGTGTGGATAGGGCGCGTGAGAGGTGACTAACTTCTGCAGCCGATCCCTGGTGACCCGGAGGCAATCGGGCGACTTCTGAGGCCGCATGCTTCACCCGCCCGGGCCGATCACCGCGCCGGCGCGCATGAGACAGTCCATCAGCGAGCAACAGGAGCCGACGTGTTCAAAGCGAACCCGGTGTTCTGACGTAAGTCACAGATGTGCCCGGCGGTGCGGGGCGTTCGTTGATCTTGATTCCCTTGTTCCAAAGGAGAAGCGCCTCCCAATGGATACCGGCAACCACCTTGAGCGTGAGAAGCGGATAGAGAAAGAACATCCTGGCCAGTTGGCCATCCGTGAGTGGACGTCGGAGGCCCGAAAAGGCAGCCACGATCACCGGCCCCCGGGCGTCGCTGGCAGTGATGTGCAGGAACAGCTTGTCATCCGGCGGATTGAGGCGAAATTTGTAGTGCATGCCCATGCTCGCGAACGGCGATACGTAGAACCGTTTCTCGCAGCGCTGATCGACCAGGCCGGCACCTCCACCGTCTTGCACTGGTATCAAATAGCTGTGGCGCTCACCGAATGTGTTGTTAACTTCGTAAAGCACGGCTTGCAGTCCGCCGTCCCGACGATGGCAATAATAGACGCTGAGAGGGTTGAAGACGTAGCCGAGCAGACGGGGCATGCAAAGCACGCGAATGGCGCCGCCGTCCGTCTCGAGGCCCGCTGCGCGAAGGTGCTGCTCGACATGACCGCGCAGCGGACGCCCTGAACCATCTCCGTGGTCGCGGTCGAAGAAGCTGAACAAGTTGAATCGATTCCACGAGAACAGCTTCAATCGCCGGGAAAGGCCGCCAATCTCATCAAGATCGAGCAGCAAGGAGAACATGCCATATTTGAGGCGATGTTTTCGGGGATGCAGCCGTTGGTGCATCACCTTCCCCGTATAGATGGCCGATTCGGTGGTGAACATCAGGCCGCCGCCAGATCCCGAGAGCGGGGTAGGTCTAGTATGGTGATGCGGCCGGATTCGTCCACCACCTGCCAGGGCCTGCGCACGCCACCCAGGGCCTCGGCGACCGCAAGCCCCGCCTGCAACCCGTCCTCGTGAAAGCCGGCGCCGAAATAGGCGCCACAGAACCAAGTGTTACGCACGCCTTGAAGCGTCCACAACCTCCTTTGCGCTCGCATGGCGGCGCCGTCGAAGAGCGGGTGCTCATAGGTCTCGCGGTGCTTCACGGTTTCGGGCAAGGGCTGCATGGCAGGGTTCAGTGTCACAAACAGTGGCCTTTCGTCTGGAAGCGACTGCAGCCTGTTCATCCAGTACGTGACCGAAAGCTTTCTGGCATCGTCCTGGGTTTCCGCAAGATAGTTCCAGGCCGACCAAGCGCGCTTCCTCCTGGGCATCAGGCGGGGATCGGAATGCAATACGGCTTCGTTCCGGCTGTAGGCGAAAGTGCCGAGCAATTCGCGCTCGTTTGCGGTTGTGTCGCTCAACATGGCCAACGCCTGGTCCGCATGGGTTGCGATCACCACATGGTCGAAACGCCGGCTGGTCCCCTGCCGGTCGACGATCTCCACTGAGCCGGGGCTTCTGACGATCGAGCGGATCGCATGGCCGAGAACAACTTTGCCTTCCAATCGTTCGGCCAGCATTTTGACATATTCACGACTGCCACCTTCGACAGTCCGCCAGATCGGCCTGCCTGCAATTCTCAGCAGCCCATGATTTTCGCAGAACCGGATGAAGGCTGCGGCCGGATAGTTGCAAATCTCGGCAGCCGGGCTCGACCACACCGCCGCCGCCATCGGGTACAGATGATCCTCGCGGAACGCGGCCCCGTATCCCTTTGAGTCGAGATATTCGGCCAGCGTAATCTCTCCGATCCGGGCGATGTCGAACGGAGCGTGTCGGTAGAAGCGCAGCAACTCGCGAAGCATCTGCCAGAACCGCGGTCTGGCGATGTTGGCGGGCTGTGCAAGCAGGCCCGCAAGACCCGTTCCGGAATACTCCAGGCGCCCGCCATCCATCGACACGGAGAACGACATCTCCGAGGGCTTTGTAGGCACGCCGAGGTGCCGAAACAGCGCAGTCAGATTAGGATAGGTCGACTGGTTGTAGACGATGAACCCGGTATCCACCTGGACGCCGTCAGCTTCGACCGTGTTGCTATGACCACCAAGCCGCGGAGCTTGCTCGAACAACCAAACGTCGTGCCGAAGGGATAAGAGCCATGCTGCGGAAAGCCCGGATATGCCGCTGCCGATGACCGCGATCTTCAGCGGACGCTCGGGTCCCATTCCCGTGTTCCTCAAGTTCATAAATTCCGCATCCCGCACTACGGTCGTCTCGACCCTATATGCTGGCTACGAACGCAGACTCGACACGGATCACTTCACCTCAATGATCCGTACGCTGTGACAGATCGTAGGAAGGCGTATGTATGCCTACGCAGATCATTTGTTTTCCCGTTCAACTTCGCTTCCCTTCCGCCCAGCGGGATGTGAAGTGTCGTTGAACATGCGCAAGACCCGGACCAGCCTTTCAGCCGATGAAGCCGCCTGGCTCATGGCGAAAACCGCAAATGAGCGGGATCGCGCCGCGTTTTCGGCGCTGTTCGATTTCTACGGACCCCGGATCAAGGCGTTCATGATGCGGTCCGGGTTTCCGTCGTGCGCGGCCGAAGAACTCGCGCAGGAAACGATGCTCCTGGTCTGGAAGAAGGCGAGTTCCTTCGACGTCTCGCGCGCCAGCGTCTCCACCTGGATTTTCACGATCGCCCGCAACCTTCGGATCGATCGCTTGCGGCGCGAGAATCGGCCGCAGGTTCAATCCGAGCCGTTCGATCCGTCGGACCAGCCCGACGAGCCCTTGACGGGCGAGGCGATCGTGATTTCCAGCCAGCGAGCGGAACGTATCAGGGCCGCTCTCGCCATGCTGTCCGCGGAACAAGCCGAAGTCGTTCGACTCTCCTTCTACGGCGACAAGGCCCAAACAGAGATTGCTAGCGAACTCGGCATCCCGCTCGGCACCGTTAAATCGCGCGTCCGGCTTGCTCTTGCCCGACTGCGCCAGATCCTGGACGACCTGAAATGACGATCAATCACCATCCGAGCGACGAGACGCTGCTCCGATACGCCAGCGGTACGCTGGAACCCGGGCCTCGCGTCGTCGTGGCCGTTCATGTCAGCGGTTGCCGGGCGTGCGAGGATCGGGGCGCCGACTTCGAGGCGATCGGCGGATCGGTTCTCGAAGATATCGAGGCGGTCGAGCTGAGCGCGAGCGCGCTCGATCACATGATGGTGAGGATCGACGCGATGTCCGGCAAGGATTCCGCGCGGACGGTTGGGCGGAAACCTGCCCGCGCCGAGATCGGCATCCGCCTGCCGGATGTGCTGGACAATTGCGATGTCGGGGGATGGCGATGGATCGGCCCCGGCATCCGCTTCAGCCGTGTCACGCTTCCGGGCGAGCCGGAGGCCAATGTCATGCTGCTGAAAGTCGCGCCGGGCCGCAAACTGCCGAAGCATACCCATTCCGGGCGCGAGTATATGCAGGTGCTTTCGGGTTCTTTCGCCGATGCGCGCGGCCGCTATCGGCCAGGCGACATGGACGAGGCAGATTCCAAGGTCGAGCATCAACCGATCGTCGATCCTCAGGCGGAATGTATCTGCATCGCTGCGCTGGAGGGGCAAATGCGCCTGCGCGGGTTCTTCGGCCGGATAATCCAACCCTTTATCGGCTGAGCACATCGCCAATGCAAATTTTCTCCAAAGCCCGGCCGCCCCTGCGCGACGGCGCCGTACGCGGAAGGCCCTGAGGCATGACGCCCTACGGCTCGCTCGTCGCATCGGGGCTGGCGTTGTCGCTGACCATGACGGGCGCCTGGTGGATTGCGACGAAATCCGGAAAATCCGGCTGGATCGATGCAATCTGGTCGTTTGCCGTCGGAATATGCGGGGCGGTCCCGGCGCTTGCAAGTTTTGGCGGTGCGGGGCTGACCGACAGGCAGCTCCTGGTGGCGGGCCTTGCGCTGCTTTGGTCACTGCGGCTGGGCATTCATATTGCAGTGAGGACGGCGCGAAGCGATCAGGACGATCCACGCTATGCGCAGTTTCGCCGCGAATGGGGCACGGCGTATCGCCCTCGTCTGTTCTGGTTCCTCCAAATCCAGGCCGCGACCGCCTTTGCACTGGTGTTATCGATGATGGCGGCGGCGCATAACCCGGCCCCGGGCCTCGGCGCACAGGATTGGGCGGGCATCTTGCTCCTGCTGGTCGCGGTCGCCGGCGAGGCCGTGGCAGACCGGCAGCTCGTCTCGTTCCGGTCCGACCCGGCCAACAAGGGCAAGGTCTGCGATGCCGGCCTGTGGAGGTTGTCGCGCCACCCGAACTACTTCTTCGAATGGCTCGGCTGGCTAGCCTATCCGGTCATCGCGGTGGATCTGGCGGGCGGCTACGCGTGGGGCTGGGCAGCCCTTGTCGGCCCGGCGCTGATGTATTGGCTGCTCGTCCATGTGTCGGGCGTCCCGCCGCTTGAAGCGCATATGCTGCGGTCACGCGGCGAGCGTTTCCGCCGCTACCAGGAACAGACCAACTCCTTCTGGCCAGGCCCACCCCGTATCACGACAAACCTTCAGCGAAATCGATCATGAGCCTGATGTCCTACGCAATCCGCGCCTTTGAACGCATCCCCCTGCCTGACTTGGCGACACAATACGGGATCGACTACCTGGTCGACCGGACGAGGCGTCGGCTGGCAAATGCCCCCTCCGCCGAGGAGGCACATTTCGCCAGCAGCATGACGAGCCATGCAATCGCGTATCATGCGGACGCGGCGAACAAGCAACACTACGAACTGCCGCCGGAGTTTTTCGCGCTCACACTCGGCCCACGCCGAAAATATTCGAGCTGCTACTATGAGACCGGAAACGAGACGCTCGCCGAGGCCGAGAATCTGGCACTGGCGCTGACGATCGAACACGCCGCTCTCGCCGACGGACAGACGATTCTGGAGCTCGGCTGCGGGTGGGGTTCTCTGACGCTGTTCATGGCGGAACGGTATCCATCCGCGCGCATCGTGGCGGTCTCGAACTCGGCACCCCAGCGGTTGCATATTCAGGCCGAGGCGGCGGCGCGCGGGCTTCGGAACGTCGAAATCCTGACCGCCGACATGAACGCCTTCGAGCCAAAGGAAAAATTCGATCGCGTGATCTCGGTCGAGATGTTCGAGCACATGTCGAACTGGGCCGAACTGCTTTCGCGCATCAGGATCTGGCTGGTGCCTAATGGAAAGCTATTCGTACATGTCTTCAGCCACCGCCACAGGCCCTACCGCTTCGACCATCGTGACGACGCGGACTGGATAGCCCAACATTTCTTCACCGGCGGCGTGATGCCAAGTCATGGCCTGATGGGGCATTTCCCAAATTCCTTCTCGATCGAGCGGGACTGGCGGTGGAGCGGCCTGCACTATCAGAAGACCGCGCTCGACTGGCTTGCGCGGTTCGACACCAACCATAAGCGGATCGACCAGATCCTGAGTGCGGTGTATGGCGACGACGCGTCCCTTTGGAGGCGACGCTGGCGCATATTCTACCTCGCTACCGCAGGGCTTTTCGGCAATGCCAGCGGTACGGAATGGGGCGTCAGCCATTATCTGCTGCGGCCCGCGCAGTAGTGCGATGAAGCGCCTTGTTGGTTGTTGGCGAAGGATCGGCGCCTACGCCGCGCATGACGATCCGCTGACGTCCTGCGTAAACTGGATCGCGCTGGTCGTCGTGTGGAACCAGCCGTTCTATCCGCTCTATCTTTATGCGATCGTCGGCGGCGACAAGCTCGCGCCGTCGTTGCTGACGTTCCTGTCGACGCCCTTCTTCCTGGCCGTTCCGTGGCTATCGAAGCGTCATCCGCTGGGCGCCCGGCTGCTCCTACCCCTGACCGGCATGGCAAATGCCGTCGTCAGCACCAAGGCGTTCGGCGTGGGCTCCGGGGTGGAGCTGTTCCTCATTCCCTGCGCGCTGATTGCCGCCGCGCTCTTCAGGCCCGCCGAACGAGCGATCGGGCTCACGATCATCGCCGGCTGCGCTGCCATCTATTTTGGGCTGCACGACCGCTATGGAGCACCCCTCGCAGCCTACAGCACGGCGGAAAGTGCGGCCATGCTCGGACTGAATGCGGTCAGCGCGGCAACGCTCACGGTGTTCATTGGAGTGCTGCTTTCTGGCGTTGTCGACGCTGCTGAGCGTCGCGCATTCATTCCTGAGGGAAAAAGTAGCGGGTCAGCAGGAAGCCCAGGGCTGCCGAAAGAGCGGTAAGCAGCGAACCCCAGCAAAGGTCCGCGACGGTGATGACCGCCGGCCACCCTCGTATCGTGGCATGGTTGGTCAGATCGTAGGTTGCATAGGCGAAGAAGCCGAATAGGGCGCCGTAGAGCGCCGCCGTCGTCCATTTGCCGCTCGAAAATGCGGGTGTGGTCGCGAAGACGATGATGCCGGCCACATAGACGACATAGAAAAGCGCGGCAGGCATCAGGTTGACGCTGTCGGCTAGCACCTCTCCGAGATATCGGCGATAGAGTCGCTCCGACATGCTCGTCAGCCAAATCGCATCGATGCCGATGAAAATGACGAAGGTAGCCACATAGGCTACTGCATATTTTGTCATGGCAGCTCCAATATTGATCTCTACGATTTGCCGGACTGCATTGTCCGGTAAGCCGTCATTGCTCGGTCACGCGCCTTGCCGTGATCGACGATCGGCCGGGGATAGGTTTCGCCGAGCTTGATGCCGCTCTCTTCCAGAACCGCGTCCGGCGCTTCCCATGGCCGGTGAAGGTAGCGTTTCGGCAGTCCGGCAAGTTCCGGCACATAGCGGCGAACATAATCGCCCACTGGATCGAATTTTTCCCCCTGCAGAACCGGGTTGAAGATGCGGAAGTATGGAGCCGCATCCGCGCCGCTTCCGGCCACCCACTGCCAGTTGGCGGGGTTGTTGGCGGCGTCCGCATCGACGAGCGTGTCCCAGAACCATTGCTCGCCTTCACGCCAGTCGATCAGCAGGTCTTTGATGAGGAATGACGCAACAATCATGCGCACACGGTTGTGGACCCAACCGGTCTGCCAGAGTTCGCGCATCCCCGCGTCAACGATCGGGTAGCCGGTGAGACCGCGCTGCCAGGCTTTCAAACCCGTAGGATCGTTGCACCATACGAAACCGTCGAATTCCGGCCGAAAACTCCGGTCCCGCAGGTTCGGATTGTGGAGCAGGAGGTGGGAGCAGAACTCGCGCCACACGACCTCCTTCCGAAACTTGGCCGCCCCGCCACCCTTCGCCTTCCTGAGCGCGGCGAGGATCTGGAACGGCGTGATCTCGCCGAACGCCAGATGCGGAGACAGCCTCGAGGTTCCGGCGACACCCGGCCTGTCGCGGCGTTGCTCGTAGCCGCCGAGGTCTTCCTCAATGAAATCATGGAGCCGCCGGCGGGCGCCCTGTTCGCCGGGCGTCCAACTTTCGGACAGGCCTTTGGACCAGTCCGGCTTTACCGGGAGGAGCTCCAGATCCTGAAGCTTCAACCCGGCGATATCTCCTTCCCAGCCCTGAATCGGCCGCGGCGGATCGATTGGGTCGCGAGGTTCGAGCCCTTGCTCCAGCGCATTCCAGAACGGCGTGTAGACCTTGTAAAAGCCGCCCGAGCCGGATTTGACCAGAGAAGGTTCGTGCAGCAAAGCCCCCTCGAAGCTGTGGGCAACGAAGCCATGGTCCCGCAATCGCTTCTTCAATGCCGCATCGACCGCCGCATCGGCGCGATCGTATCGACGGTTCCAGAAGACGGTGTCCGCTCCGCTGGCTTCTATGGCTTCCGCAACCACGTGGGACATACTGCCTCGTTGCAGCAATAAGGTTGCGCCGGCCTTCCTCAGCTCGCGCTGCAGCGCGTCCAGCGAGTGATGCAGCCACCATCGGCTGGCGGCGCCGACCGTTCGCACGCCCTCGCTTTCCTCGTCGATCACATAGAGTGCCACGACAGGCTTGCGGCTTTCCGCGGCGGCCGATAACGCTGCATTGTCCCCGATCCGAAGATCGCGGCGAAAGAGGACGATGACGGGAGGGGACCGATCAGCCATGGGCGCGGCGCGTCAGGGCTTGGCCGGCGTCCAGAATACGTCCTTGCAGATCAGCCCGCCGACAACGCAGCCCCTCGTCTTCAAGCGCTTGCCGGTGACCTGGAGCGAGATCGCGTATGTGAGGTTGCGCTTCGGATCGTAGGCCTTGCCCGTAAGGGTCGTGGCTGATTTGGGCGTCAGCGTCATGATCAGCTTGTCGCCGACAGCCTCGCCCTTGCTCGTGTCGCCGATCCACAGATTGGTCGCACACAGCGATTTTCCGCAAGGTGCGATCCGCACGCGGGCGTTGCCGTCATCGCGATTCCATACGCCGGAAGCGTTGGAGGTTGCGTCGGCCATCGCAAGTTGAGGCAGCAGCCACAGGCCTGCAACGAATACGGTCATCCATCGCATAAGTTCACCTCTCAGAATCCACAGCCCTTCTACGAGGTAAGCCCAAGGAGGGATCATTCACACCGCAGCCCGCAAGCACCCTGCCGGCCACCTGCGAATGACCGCATGACGACCAACGCCACGTGGGAGCTCTCGCCCACAACCGCTTATATTTGCCAAAGGCACTCGTGGCGTCCCCACAGCTGCAGTGGCGAGGTCGAGCCGTGAATGGAACTACGTCAATCCGCAGCCGTTTACGGTGCCGGAACAAAAGGCTGGGGGCGACGTGTTCAGCGACGATGCATCACCTATAGAGAGTGGAGTGGTCGGTCTCGACTACGTTCTTCGAGGCGGCTATGCTAAGTACCGCTCTCATTTGGTCGAAGGTAGGCCAGGATCAGGCAAGACTACACTCGGTTTGCAGTTTCTGATCGACGGCGCCTCCCGTGGCGAAAAATGCCTCTACATCACCCTTTCGGAGAGCAAGCGCGAACTGCTTTCGGTTGCAGGCAGACACGGCTGGGACCTGGCCGGTGTCGAAATTCTCGAACTGGTGCCGCCGGAACTCAGTCTCGACCCGTCCCAGTTGCAGACGCTGGTTCACTCGTCTGACCTTGAACTGGGCGAGACGGTAAACGCGGCGCTGGCTGAGATCGAGCGCATGAAGCCGGACCGGGTTGTGTTCGACTCGCTGTCGGAAATCCGACTTCTGTCGCAGGGTTCATTGCGATACCGCCGGCAGGTGTTGGCGCTGAAGAGCTTCTTCCTGCTTAACCATGCGACCGTACTGCTGCTCGACGACCTTACAGCGGAGCATGACGATCTCAATCTGCACTCGATCAGCCACGGCGTCATTCGCATGGAGCAGCTTACGCCCATCTATGGAGGGGAGCGTCGGCGACTGCGCGTCATCAAGATGCGCGGCGTGCAGATCCGCGGCGGGTTTCATGATTTCGTGATCCGGCCAGGCGGTGTGATCGTCTTCCCGCGTCTTGTCGCCTCGGACCACGAAGAGGCCACCCACGGATCGCCCGCATCCAGCGGGAACGCTGTGGACATCCTGCTTGGCGGCGGCCTCGACCGCGGTACCAGCACGCTGGTGATGGGCCCCTCCGGCGTCGGCAAGTCGACTATTGCGGCCTCGTACTGCCATGCGGCGCTTGTTCGTGAAGAACGGGTGCTCGTGCTGCTTTTTGATGAGACGAAGCGGATTTTCCTCGCGCGGGCGGCAGGCTTGGGAATGGATCTCCGGCCGTTCGTGGAGACCGGCGACCTGATCCTGGAACAAATCGATCCGGCGGAATTGTCTCCTGGCGAATTG
Organism: Mesorhizobium yinganensis; assembly: GCF_040081985.1. NCBI lineage: Bacteria > Pseudomonadati > Pseudomonadota > Alphaproteobacteria > Hyphomicrobiales > Phyllobacteriaceae > Mesorhizobium > Mesorhizobium yinganensis. The sequence goes on from NZ_JBEBMH010000022.1 coordinate 10,056, forward strand.
TCGGCGCGGATACAATCGGCGGTCGAGGGCCTCGACGCCAGGATCGTCGTTATCGACAGCTTGACGGGTTACCTCAACGCCATGTCGGAGGAGCAGCATCTGGTCCTGCAGATGCATGAGATTCTGACGTATCTCAACCAGAAGGGCGTGGTGACAATCCTGCTGCTGGCCAATCACGGATTGATCGGACAGATGGTGTCCCCGGTCGACATGACCTACCTCTGTGATTCAGTCATGCTCCTTCGGTTTTTTGAAAGCGGCGGCCGCGTTCGGCGCGCCATTTCAGTCGTCAAGAAGCGGGTCGGTCCACATGAGGATACGATCCGCGAGTTTCGGATTACCGGCGATGGCGTGAATGTCGGCGAACCTCTCGCCCAATTCCATGGAATTCTAACGGGGGTGCCGTCTTATGAAGGCAAGCATTCCGACCTGCTGGCAGACGAAAAGCCATGACGCTGCCTGAGCCCGTCGCTCTCGTGCTTGCTCCTGTCGGAAGAGATGCGCAAATTGCTAGCGCTATTCTGGCGACCGGCAACATCCGCACTCGGATCTGCGACACTCTTGAAGCGACGCTGCCGCTTCTCGACGTTGCGCACTGCCTGGTAATCGCCGAAGAAGCCTTGACCAGTGCCGATCGCAACGAGTTTGCGAGTTGGCTCGACAATCAGCCTGCGTGGTCCGATTTCCCAATCGTGTTGTTGGTTATGCGAGGAAAGGAGGTCGACAAGCGTCTGACATTTCTCGACCGGTACCTGATCGTGCTCGAACGACCCTTCCTGGCGTCGAGCCTCACAAATTCGGTTCGATCCGCCGTGCGAGCCCGTGACCGGCAGCTCGAAGTGAAGTCCTACATCGAACAGAAGCAGGAAGTTGCCGATCGCCAGCGCCTCCTGATCCGCGAACTGCATCATCGGGTCAAAAACACCTTGGCCAATGTGCGGGCGATGATGGGCGCCACGGCTCGCTCGAGCGACAGCGTCGACGGCTTCGTGCGAGACTTCTCGGCCAGGATCGTGTCGCTTGCCGAGACGCATTCAATGCTGACCGACGACTACTGGCAAACTGCCTCGCTGCAACGACTCCTGCTGGGGGAGTTGCGCCATTACGACACGACGGATCATCCGCGAATTCTATTGGATGGTCCAGAGGTCGCTCTTGTGGCCGACATAGCGATACCCGTCGGGATGGCGTTCCACGAACTTGCCTCCAACTCATCGAAATTCGGCTCGCTGTCGACTTCGCAGGGTGGTCTCGACGTGCGTTGGACGATTGACGATTCCGGCCCCATGCGTCAGGTCAACCTGGATTGGCGGGAGTACAACGGACCAGAAGTCCATCCACCGAAGCGACGGGGATTTGGTACGATATTGCTGGAGAAGGTGGTCGCGGTGCAGTGCGATGCCAAAGTTGCACTCCACTACCATCCGAGCGGCCTGCGCTTCACCATGGCCCTTCCGCTTCGCGACACCAGGCTGGTCCCCTCGTACTCCTGAGGCTCAACCTCACGATCAGGTTCTGCTATGGCGGGGGCGGCCTATCGTTGATAAGGGTGGCGAAAGCTAGGAACGGCCTTCCATGACCTCCGATACCCATACGCCGGAGACGGTCGAGAAGCTGCTCGATACGCCCGATCTCGCAAGTGCCCTCGAAAGCGAACAGTTCAAGAAGTTTCTTGACCAGGTACCCATCGCAATCGCTGTTTCCGATTTGGGCGGGGTAGAACGGGTTGTCTATGCAAACCCAGAGTTCGAGAGGCTCTCGGGCATCGCTGCGGCAAAACTTGCGCAGGACAACTGGTCCTCGCTCGCCGGAACCGGGGTCGGCGAGCGAAAAGATCAGGCGCTGGTTAACGCGGTGGTCGAGGAAACTGATTTCGTGGGGACGTTCCGCCTGGAGCGGGGCGAAGCCAAGTCACCGGTGGTCGACGTTTATTCGAATGTGATCGAGGACGACGACGGCAAGCTTTGCTTCCGGCTGGTTGCGTTGGTTGACGTCTCGGCGCACGGGGAGAGCGAGACGCGCGACGTCGAGGACCGTGTCCGCGAAAAGGACACGCTGCTGCGCGAACTTCAGCACCGCGTCAAAAACAACCTTCAAATGATTACGGCCCTCATCCGGATGGAGACGCGCAATGCGACCGATTCGGACCATAAGAGGTTCGAGCGGCTTGCGGGGCGTGTCGATGCGCTTGCAATCCTTTACCAGACGCTGTCTGCCGACAGCCACAAGGAAGAGGTGGATCTGGGCGTCTATCTGAGCCAGATCGCTTCGGCGGTGATGACGTCGCATGCAGTGGAAGGCATCCGACTGGATATGAAGGTCGACACTTACCCGGTCTCGGTAAACGTCGCCATGCCGACCGGGCTGGTGGTGAACGAGCTACTGACGAACGCGCTCAAGCATGCCTTTCAAGGGCGTGACGGTGGGACCATTACCTTGCATAGCATCGTGAACGGCGACGGCTGCCGCGTTGTGGTCGCGGATGACGGGATCGGGCTCCCCGAGGGAGACACCTGGCCCAAGCAGGGTAAACTCGGCGCGCTTATCGCACGTTCGCTGACCGAAAACGCCAAGGCCGAATTTGAGGTGAAGTCGAGCGCCGAAAAGGGTACCCGCGTGACAATCGTATTCAAGCGATCAGAAGCTGCCTCGGGTCCGGCAAAGGCTGGCTGACCGAATTCGCTAGTCAACAGTGGCAGATGGTCGAGCAAAATTTTTACATTGCGCGATCCACCCCCAATTCGGTGCGTGCCGAGCGCAACCTCAATTTGGCGCTGAAGGCCTCGGCCCGTCAACAGCTTCATTGATCATTCACCCCAAACGGGCGTCCGGCGTGCGGCCTGCCCTCTTGAAACCTGGCAAATGACGGGCCTGTCCGTCGTGACTGCACACCCTTTTGCTGGGCCTCTCCAATCAAAACTGGACGCCAGCTTTGGAAAACGTTCCATATCGACAGAATCATTAGAATGTCCTCTGTGGATGGCTCCCGCATTGCAAGAGGTAATTCGAGATTATGGCGCGTTGGTCGGGTGCAGTCTTCTGTCCGGCCTGTTGATGCAGCCATTGGAGACTGCTGGCCCTGATGGGGTCGGCGAACAAGATCCCAATCTGCTTTGCAGGCTATGATGCCTCCGACATTCGACGGGTTGTCCCTGTTCCCGGCCTGACCGGTTTCGCCATCACATCGCTTCGCTCTCACAACCTCATGGAGCCGGCCGACCGGCTCGAACTGGATTTTTCTTCAAGGTTTCATCTCTGTCGCAGCTTTACGCTGCAGAGACCGGGGCGTGGCGAGCTTGATACGTCTCGCCGCGGGCCATGACCGCCCAGACGACGCGGGCCATTTTGTTGGCCATGGCTACACTCGCCACGCGCGCCGGTTTGCGGGCAAGCAATGCTAGGAGGCGCGGATCCGCCGCCTCGGGCTTATGCCTCGCTCGGCGGATCAGAGAGGTGGCGCCAATCACCAGGAGCTTTCTCAGATACCGATCACCCATCTTGGTGATGCGGCCGAGCCGGTCCTTACCACCACTCGAGTTTTGCGAGGGTGTGAGCCCCAGCCAGGCAGCAAACTCTCTACCTGAACGGAACTGTGCAGGATTGGCGACCGATGCAGCCAGTGCTGTTGCACCGACCGGGCCAATGCCAGGAATGTTCGATAGACGCCGTGCCACTTCGTCAGTTCTTTGCAGGGCAAGGATCGAACGGTCGATCGCCTGCAAACGGACATGGGTTTCGAGAACCTGTCCGCACAGGAGGCCTAGAATTTGCATCGCCATCGGCGGCACAGCTGGTGTCGTTTCCTTCGCTGCGATCTGCCGTGCCAGCCCAAGCGCCCGCAACAAACCTTCAGGTATGTCGATGCCGAACTCGGCCAGCAGGCCTCGGATCATGTTGACCAGTTGCGTGCGCTGCTTGACCAGAAGATTGCGCGTGCGGTGAAGCGACAAGGCGGCGTGCTGCTCGGCAGACTTCATGGCCACGAACCGCATGGTCGGGCGTGTCACGGCTTCGCAGATCGCCTCCGCGTCCACCGCATCGTTCTTGCCGCGCTTCACATAAGGCTTCACGTAGGCTGGCGGCATCATGCGGACCTCATGGCCCAGCTTTGTCAGCTCTCGAGCCCAATGATGCGATGTCCCGCACGCCTCCATGCCGATCAGAGAGGGCGGCAACTTGGTGAAGAACGGCAGAACTTGCGATCGCCGCAGTGCTTTGCGCACAACAACGTCTCCAGACGCGTCAACGGCATGAACTTGAAAAACACGCTTGGCCAGATCGAGGCCCACGGTGGTAACCTGCATGGCGGATGGCTCCTTTATTCGGGTTGCCTGATAGCAAACCCAATTTGGCACTCAGATGCCGGGAGCGGGAGCCATCCACCTCATCTGCTTTCAGGATGCGGTCGCCACCCGGCCACCGGCCGACGTTGGGCGCGTTGCTGACTGGCAGCTTCGGGGCCGTGTCCGGAGGGTCCGCTTTTGAGAAACCTTGGCAGTAATAAAACTGCCATTCTGGATCCACGGCTATCAGGAAAGGTCTGCCTAGTCAGCTCACGACCCCGAGGCTGTGTGAAAACTCGACCCATCGCACAACCCGTAGAATTCTATCCTCTGTGAATGGCTTTGGCAGCGCATAGGCAGCATGCCGTTCCTGCACTGGGGATAATCGGGAATGACCTTCTCAGAACTTCGCTGAGCGCCGAGTTTTCACACGGCCTCCACCCCTTCAAGGACGTCAAGCGATAGTGCGTCGGATTCGGTTGCGGCAGTAGGAGGTGCGCCCCTACGCCCGTAGCGCACAATTGAGGCCTCACTCCCGAAATCTGGGAACACTACATCGCCCGGACCTGTCAATCGCCCCCGGCCCCGATTGCAGCATGACGTTAGGGTAGCATGTCTGAACAATCTCAAGGGAGCATTCCGAAGACGAAAGTTGCAAGCGGCGTCGCGCTCATCTCGACTTCGACATATCCTTGGGCTTCCATCATCGCCTTGATGTCGGCCGGATCGCTTATTTCGCCACCGCTTCGAAGTGTTCTCAGATTGGCCATGAACGCCAAAAAAGGGTCCTCTGGATGGGTATAGACGCCAGCGACGAGATAGGCATTGCTGACCGAGGCGCGCGCGATCAAGGGCAGCCTCGACGATTGGGCGCTTCAGGAACATTGTCGGCAGCCAAGCCAACGAGTACCTGTCGTACTCGTCCAGCCTTGAAACGTCGAGGTTACGCACACTCACGCGATCCGCGTAAGGGCTCTCGGCGACGTTTTGCTTGGCGAGTTCCAGCGCCGGTTCCCAGATGTCGATCCCGTCAACCCTGATATTGGGGCAAGTCCTGGCCGCTTCGAGCGCAATCCCAGCAACCCCGGTGCCGACATCCAGAAATGTGCCCTGGAACGCTTCACGCATCTTCGGGTGCACGTCGGCGATGGCATTGATGCGTGTGAAGACGCTTTTGGAAGCGCGACCCATGACCTGCATCGCAGCGGGATCAAAAATCTCCCAGTTTGATCCCCGCTCCGGATTGTGAAAAAGTTCGCCGGCCTCGCTCAGAGCCATCTCGACCATGGCCAAGGCAAGTGACGCCTGCACCTTATCGGTTCCATCCACGACATCCCCGAGAGCCATCTTTGCACCAAGATCAATCTGCTCTCGAATGTCCGGAGCTACTGGAGGGCCGGAGCGCAGCCTGATGGAAGCACCGACAAGCGCCTGCATCCGTGTGGATTTAGCTAACTCTTGAATTCGCGGGATAAAGGTCTCAGACATTCGTTGCACTCGTAGGTAGGGAGGGGCAGCTATCTCGCTCGTCTGCGCCTGGACGCGGACAGCCCTAAAGGCCATACATGCGCCGCAGCATTTGTGCTGCCCGCTCCCCGATGACCGCGCAGGGTGCCTGTGTGTTGCCAGTTGTCACCCTCGGCAGGATCGAGCCGTCCGCCACGCGCAGGCCCTTTACCCCGTGAACTGCAAGCGTGGCGTCGACAACCGACATCTCATCGAGACCCATCCTCGCGGTGCCGCACTGATGCCAGTAGGTGACCGCCGCATCGCGAATGAAATTGTCGTCTGCCTTGCTGCCCGCGCCAGGAATGACCTCGCGTTTTACGTAGGGCCGGAACGCCTTGGCGCTGCCGAGTTCGCGGCAGAGTTTGACGCAGGCTCTGGCAGCGTCCTTGTCCGCCCAGGTCGACATCATGTGGGCATCGACAAGGGGTGTATCCGAAGGGTCCGCCGTCTTCAGCCGGACCCGGCCACGGCTCGTCGGGTGCGCGAGCCCGGCAAACATCGTCCACCCGTGCGCAGGGACGCCCCGCGCGGCCGTGCGCTCGCTCGGTACTGGAAACTCCACCTGGCAGAACAGCAGGTCCGGAGCATCAAGCTCCGGCCGGCTTTTCCAATAGAGCGTCGCCTCGCTGCCGTTGTTGCGCGGAGGCATAGGCTCGCGATGCTCCCAGGTGCAGCCGAACGACACGTGGTCCTGCAGATTGTAGCCTACGCCGGGAAGGTGCTGCATGAGCGGAATGCCGTGGCGTTCAAGCTCGCTGCAATCGCCAAGACCCGACAGCATGAGCACCTTTGGGGTATTGATCGCGCCCGTGGAGAGGACGATCTCAGTGCTTGCGACAATCGACAAAATCGCGCCGCCGCGATCGATCTCCACGCCCACGGCGCGGCGCCCGTCGAACAGGATCCGGCGAACCGACGTTTCGGTCAAGACTGTGAGATTGGGCCGATCCGTCCAAGGCTGGACATAGGCCCGGTAGAGCGAGTGGCGCCTCCCATCACGGACGAGCATGTCGCTGTAGGCGGCGCCGCCGGCGCTTTCCATCATCCGGCCGTTCGGGCTGTCGAACCGCGGGATGCCAAGTTCCTCGGCGGCGTCGAGCATAGCTCCGGCAAGAGGGCTCGGATCGCACGGAGGCTGGACCCACACCGGTCCTGACGTACCGCGATAGTGCGGGTCAGGCGCGCCTTGCCAATTCTCGATCCGGCGATAGATGTCGAGCACGGACTCGTAGCCCCAGCCCGGATCGCCGGATACTTCGGCGAAGTGATCCCAGTCGCCGCGGTGGCCGCGTGCCCATACCATGACGTTGACGCTGGAGCCTCCCCCGAGCCCCTTGCCCATGGACATCGAGAGTGCACGTCCATTGAGATGGGGATTGGGCTCCGCTTGGAATCCCCAGTCGCGCTCGCTGCCGAGATTGGCGGGCCACTGGCTCGGGTCGAGCACGGCTTCGGCCTCGTCATGCCCTCCTGCTTCGATCAGGAGCACGTCGCACGCGGCATTCTCGGCAAGGCGGCGGGCAATCACGGACCCTGACGAGCCGGCGCCGCAAACGATAAAGTCGTAGGTCGGCTTGAGATTGGCCGTCAGTTGCGCCTGGTTGTTGCGCGCACGCCTGTAGAAGTCTTTGCTCTCGTCGGTGAAGGAAGTGCTTGCCATTGATTTTGGCCTTTTCTTGCAATGAATGATCAGCCGGCGTGCCGGATTGCCCGCGAGAAATCCGGCACGGCGAAGGCAATTGTCTCGTCGATCCTGGTATGTTGTCCGCCGGGTGCGGACGAACTATCGCAACCCGATGGACCGCTCGCGAGCAGCGCCGTCGATCACGTCCGCGACGACTTTCGGCTGCGTCATGAAGACGGCGTGGCTTGCGGCGACCTCGGTAACCGTCGCTCCGATGCGCTTCGCCATTGCTTGCAGCATGCGTTGGTCGAAAGCCTTGTCGTCGGCGGCGATCACCGCCCAACTCGGCTTGCTCCGCCAGGCGGCATGCTCGAGCTTTGTCGCGAAGGCGGACATGTTGATCGGCACCTGGGAGTCCCGCATGAAAGCGGCATCCGCGTCCGTCGTGTCGTTGGCGAAGCCGACCTTGAATTTCTGGGGTTCCACGAAGCCAAAGCCGTCCGGGGTGGTCTCCAGGACAAATTCGGGCGGGGTCTGGTAGCCCTCATACTGCTGCGCTGTCGTCTCTCCGGCATCCGGAGACAATGCCGAAACGTAGACCAACCCCTCGACACTCGGATGAGTGCCAGCTTCGGTTATGACGGTGCCGCCCCAGGAATGTCCGACGAGGATCGCGGGACCTTCCTGACGGTCCAGGATGCGTTTGGTTGCGGCGACATCGTCCGCAAGCGAGGTCAGCGGGTTCTGGACGACCGACACACGATAGCCGCGACCTGTCAGTTCGTCATAGACGCCGCGCCAGCCCGAGCCATCAGCGAAGGCGCCATGCACAAGCACCACGTTCCGAACGGGCTGTTTGTCTGGGATTTTTTCGGCTGAGTGAGCGGAAGCTGCAGCCATGACCACCATCGCGGTCGCTGCAAGGAGGTTCGTCGTCTTCGTGGTCATGTTCGTATTCCTTTCGCTAGGCGCGATAACATTTATCGCAATATCTGTCTCCTATGCGTTGCGATGACGTCTGTCCAGCATAATCTTTATCGCGATATTCTTTTTTGCGATTGGGTGGGCTATATGGAGTCGAAGGAGAGCCGCCATGCCCGCTAAAAAACCCAACAACCCGGTGCCGCTGGACGACCAGCTTTGTTACGCGATCTACTCGGCCGGTATGGCGATCCAGCGCGTGTACAAGCCACTGCTGGACGATCTCGGGCTGACCTATCCCCAATATCTCGTGCTCAATGTCCTCTGGCGCGAGGACGAGCTGACCGTCGGCAACATCGCCGAAAGGCTCGCTCTGGAATCGAGCACCCTGACACCCTTGCTCAAACGCCTGGAAACGGCAGGCCTGTTGCGCCGAACAAGAAACCCCGCGAACGAGAGACAGGTCGTGGTCGCGCTGACTGATACGGGACGCGAACTCAGATCCCGCGCGGGCTGCCTTGCCGACGCCCTGCTTTCGTCCTCCGGACAAAGCCCCGCGCATCTCAACCAGATCAACCGCGATGTCAGGGGCCTGCGCGACGCCATCTATGGACATACTGGCGCCTGGAGCAGCATGGCCTGAGCCGGCAGACTCGTGCCGCTTCCCTACACTGTAGGCACCGTCCCTCCGTCGATGACATATTCCGCGCCTGTGATCGAAGCGGCGCGATCGGAGGCCAGAAAGCCAACGAGATTGGCGATTTCGTCGGGGCTGGAAGGGCGGCCGAGAGGGATTCCACCAAGCGCTGCCATGATGATCTTCTTGCCGCCTTCGACGTCGGTGCCTGCCTCGTCCGCGAGGCGTTGGGCTAGCTTGACGGAGGCCTCGGTTTCTATCCAGCCGGGCGATACGCGAACGACACGCACGCCTTTCGGCGACACTTCCTTCGAGAGGCTCTTGCTGTAGGTCGACAGCGCCGCCTTCGCTGCGGCGTAGGCCGTCGTGGCCTCCGGCAGAGGCAGCAGCCTCTGGATTGAGGAGACGTGGATCACAACACCGCTTCCCTGCGCGATCAGTCCCGGTACGAGTTCGCGGTCGAGCCTCACGGCGGGGAACAGGTTGAGGTCGAGTTCCTTGTGCCAATCGCTGTCGCCCAGCGCCGAGAACCCGCCCGCCGGCGCCGAAGAACCGCCGAGCATGTGGACGATGATGTCGAGGCCGCCCAACTGCTCCCTGGTGGCCTCGGCGACCGTGGAGCAGCCTTTGCTGGTGGTCAGGTCGGCAGCCACGAAAAAATCCGCCGAGGAGTTTGTGGGGACAGAGCGGGCCGTCGTCAGCACGCGCGCGCCGAGCTTGTGGAACAGGTCGACGGTTGCGGCCCCGGCGCCCTTCGTCCCTGACGTGATCAGGGCGCGCTTGCCTGCAAGGTTGAGGAAGTCGCTCATGCGCCGATCTCCAGCGCCGCGATCTTGTCGCCCGCGAGGTGGAACACGTAGGTGAGATTGGCGGGGCTGCCGGGAAACGCGCCGGTGACCTGGGCGATAACCTTGGTCCCATGCTCGTCGGACACTGCTTCGAGTGGCTCGGCGACGTGCCGATACCTGGCCTTCGCCCATTCCCACCAGCCGCTGATGGCATGGTGGCCGGAGTGGGCGCGGCCCTCGTCATGGACAGCGGCATTCGCTGCGAAGCAGTCCAGCAAAGCCTCACAATTGTTGTCTCGATCCGCTTCGAAATAGGCCTGTATCGCTTGGGGCAATTGCATGTCTCATCTCCTCGAGGAACTTACCGGTCCACAAGTAGGCGTATTCCGCTGTGCCGATAATTGGGATAAAGAGGGATGTCGGATTGCGAAAAGAGGGACAATGGTCAGGCCGGGTTTGCAAGATCTCGAGGCTGTCGTCGCCGTCGCCCGCAAATCCTCCTTCCGCGCCGCGGCACTTGAGCTGGGAATGTCGACGACTGCCCTGAGCAACGCGGTCGGCAAGCTGGAGGCCCACCTTGGTGTTCGCCTGTTCAATCGGACCACGCGCAGCGTGTCCCTCTCGGATGCTGGACGCCTGTTCGTGGAAAGCGTCGGCCCTGCCTTGCAGGAGATCCACGGCGCAATGGACGCGGCGCGCTCAAAACAAGCCGTGCCGACGGGAACGCTCCGCATCAATTCTTACGCGACCGCCGCGCGAGAAATCCTTTCTCCCCTGCTGCTGGAGTTCATCAGGCGTTACCCGCAGGTCCATATCGATCTGGTCACGGAAGGACGGCTAGTGGACATCGTCGCGGAAGGCTTCGACATGGGCGTACGCCGCGCCGATCTGGTCCCAAGCGACATGATCGCGATCTCGCTGGGTCGGCCGCAGAGAAATGTGGTCATCGGCTCGCCCGACTACTTCAGGCAGCACGGTACGCCTACAACGCCTACTGATCTTCTCCAACATCGCTGTGTCCGTGTCCGGCTGCCGAACGGCGCGCTGTTGCGCTGGCGCTTCGAGAAGGATGGGGAACCGCTGCTGATCGATGTGAACGGACCGATGACGCTCGATGAGGCGAGCCTCACGCGTGGTGCGGTGCTCGAAGGCGTGGCCCTCGGATACGTCATAGAGCGCGACGTGCGCGACGACATTGACGCAGGGCGTCTGGTCAGCGTTCTGCAAGAATGGATGCCACCCTCCAACGAGCTTTGCATTTATTACCCGGGTCGACGCAATCCATCGGCGGCGCATAGAGCGTTCGTGGAGATGGCGCGCGAACTGGCGGCTGCTCGCAACGGGACGAAATACGGCACCTATTCGCCGACTTTGCCTGTCACGGGGGGCTCTGCTTAGAAGATTATGTGGAGACCATGGATTGTAAGCAGCAGCATCTGCGTGCGAGTTCCTCCCGCGGCCGCTGGATAGTGGCACGGCGGTCGATCGCTCGCATATGCGGAGAGACGCTCGCCTTGAAGCAACTGCGAGCTTCTGAACATGGCGTATCTGGCTCATTAGCAACTGAGATCCGAATGCCCGCTTTGAACATTCAGATCGCATCGCGACCGACTTACAGGCCCGTAGCGGACGCTAGGACTGACGTCAGCAATGTCCGCTCCTGGGCGCAGGCGAGAATTGCCGCAGCGTCTGAAATGAGGGCGCAAAACGGACCCGGTGATTGATCGGTAAATTGCATCCCGTATCAGCCAAGCGCTTGGGGTAAGTAGCCCCAAATGTAAGCCCGAACAGCCTCAAGGGAACGGCGGAAATCCGCATCTGGACTGATGCATCTGGTTCTACAATTGCTCAGAAATGGGACCGTTTGTCAGCTGCGGTAACCCTTTCGGTAACTACACGTACACCGGTCGCTTCTAATTCCCGAGCCGTCACGACGGTCTGCTAAAACGGTCGCACATCGTCGGCAATTTCAGGAAAGGCGAAGGTGAAGCCGTAGATTGCCTGAATGGCTACGCAGGCGAGAAACAACCACAGATAGAAGTATGTCCCTTGGGTGACGACGGCGCCAAAAATAGGCTATCGGGGTCAACAGTACGAACGGCACGATGCGTCGCTTGCGTGGGTTCAATCCGCCTCGATCCAACGCTGAAGTGTCTAAGGCGGCAAGGATTATCTGTCCGAGCACGAACGCAATGCTACTCAAGCGCCAAAGCGACCCCTCGTACGGGGCGTATCCAGCGGCAAGGAAGGCGATGTCAGAGACGACCATCGCGATCGGCGAGAGAGCAAGAGTTATCGCATAAACCGGCGGCTCCTCGTCAGAAAGGGTTATCGCGTCATCGCGTCCCTCCCTCGTTTGTGGCCCAATGGAGACACCGGACGATGTTTCCTGGCTTCGACGAAGAATTGGCGGCGGGGTCAGCACATCACCCGGGTGGTCCGAAACCAATGCTGTCTCCCCCAGGGATCTCCACTGCGTGCCGAATTTGGGCATCCAGACCAAAGTGTCGGTGGACAGATATCCGCTATTGACCATGGCCTTGATTGCGTCTGCTGGTACAGGGCCCTGTGGCTTGTCATCCTTCGAATAGTACCATTCGGCCATAGCCGTCTCCATAGGCTCGTGTTTCGGATGAGATCTTTAGAAAGGGGCCTTTTCCAGAGGCCCTAGTTCGAGCTGGCGATCGTTTTCGAACAACTCCGGATCGCCGTAGCTCAGGCTTAGCTTCAGGGCAGTACAGGCCTCGAAACTCGCAATTGGCGGGTTCTCGGCAGTGAGCTTCTTCGCCACTGTCCACGCCTGATTTTTGATCCTGTCGGGAATGTCTACGGTCGACGACCCGAAGGCGCGGAGTAGCGTGGCAACATTGTCCGGAGAAAACGCCAACTCATTTCTGCTGCATTCTTGGGCGGCGCCGATGTAAGTGTAGAGCGTAATGAGCTCCATCATGAGGGGGTGGCTCTGCAACAATTCCGGCGAGATGCCGGCCTGCGCATAGCTACGCCCTTGTAAAGGTGTCGCGACCAGCAATTAGGGCGACAATTACTCTTACCCAGATCATCATTTCTCCCGTCTCTGTGACGTGTTGGAATGCGAAGGCCTTCGCCACGCTGGCGACTGATTCAATTAACTGCGATCAAGAGTGCTTTCGATCGATGGCTGGCGCGCTGCGACACATCAAACCGGCTCACAACGCGGGAGCGCTAAAAGCCACGCGGGATAAGCGATGTCGAGAATACTCCGTGGTGGAATACTCTACAATGTCGGTTTCTCGTGTCCATGGAGATACGTCAGATTCTGGCCAACAACCTGCGCCGTTATCGCAAAGCTGCGGGTCTTTCCCAGGAGGAACTCGCGCATCGTGCCGGCATCGATCGCACCTACATCAGCGCGCTTGAGCGCTGCCAATATGCGGCAGGTATCGATGTGGTCGATCGACTGGCTCGCGAATTAGACGTTTCAGCGTCCGACCTCTTAATGGCCACGCCGACAACGGAACGCGGCTAGTAGGTCGGTTTTCGGGGCCGCTCCTGGCACGAGTTGGAAGTTAAAGATCATGACCCAGCTGCGAGGGGTCCGAAAGACGAAGTCGAATCCGACAACAATGGTTTCAAAACCATGCGCGCGCAGCCATGGCCTACGGGGCAATGTATCTGCCGACAGGGCGCTTTGTCGTCCATGCGATTGCCGTTACAGATGTTCAGCTCGCTCCCGGCACAGAAGCGCCAAATCGCATGCTGGAGCTGACGGGGTGACATGGCGTTGGCACTCGACGTCGAACAGCCAAGTCTCGCTGCGAGATCCCGAACGATGCGTTCGCAGCCCTGGTTGCCGGCGCAGTGTTCGCCATACCGGTGCTCGGCGCAATAGACCCTCAAAATGCCGGTCCGATGCAAGTGATTGTGAACGAGTGAGTCGATGGCGACCATCGAGCTGCCGACAGACGTCCAGTCCTGTCGGCTGTTGCTGGCGGCCAGCAGGATAGTTGCCAGCATCATGCTTGCTAGCTTTCGTGAAACGCCGGTGATGCTGGTGAACAGCGCTAGGAGTGCCTCCCGCCCTGTCGTCACCGGATCCGGTTCACATTTGGCAATGGCCAGAATCTGATCGATGTACTGGACCAGGTCACCACCACAGATGTCGCGAATGAGCAGGTAGAGGGCAAAGGCTTGTTGGTTAAGGACGCCTTTCCTGAGCGGGAGCGTGGGGACCGGACATGAGGGGAGGGTGGCCATGTTGGCGCAGATATGTGACGATTTGCGGTATCCGCATGCCGAGAAGCTGTGAAAGCTCTCCAGCTTCGGGCAGCGCTCGGCCCCGGAGTGCTCGAGCATTCGTTGGATTTCGGACCATTCGGAGTTGCCGTGTTTTGCGACGAAGTTCTGGGCGACGGCATCCGAAATGCCTTGATAGCTGAAGCCATCCATCAGCGATCGATAGAGGACGGCTGTGTCGTGACGCTCAATGGCCTGGTCGAGAAACGAAGGTTCTGAAGCCCCTTGTTCGCGGCCGCGGTGGCGCGTGAAGGCAAGCAGGTTTGCGGCATGGCGGACGGCATCGTCGATGTTTGTAGTCATGGCTTGCACTCCATTTTTTGGACGATCCCGCGATGCGATGACGCGGCAGGACCCCGACGATAGTCACACCATAGCTCGGTGACGTATGCAACCCAAGGTGGTGTAGAAGGGCGGTCGACGTCATCCTATGGCGATTGCCTCTACTCGTTGTATTTCACCGTTTATGTCACGAGTTGGCCCAGAAGCCGTGGTCGAGTGCAATCGCAATGACCGTCGCAATTTGGCTGCGAGCACGACCAGGAACTGTCCCAGCGTCGTGCTCGACGTGAAGTGCTGTACGCGCGACGGGGGGATTGCAGGCAGCCTGGCTGCCGATTTGTTTCCGGGCCAACTACGTCGCGACGATCTCGATATCTTCCGCCTCGCAGCATTGCTTCCAGGTGTCGTAGAGGTTGCTCGATCGCTCGCGTTCGTCGCGGCCGTCATCACCCGACCAACTCACCGCTTCCTTCCAGCTGTCGAATACGGCGCCGTCGAATATGTAGCCACCGCCCTCTCGCCAGCCCGCGGCCGTGGCTGCTGCCCGGTAGGGATCCTTTGGCAGATCGCCGACAACCTCGTTCTTGTTTGCAGCGCTTTTGGGTTGTTCGTCGCCTTCTATCGGCATCGGGATGGTCCTTTCTCACAACTGATTTTGTTGATGGGTACGCACGCCCGAACACGCAAATTGCAGTCGGGCTGCGATGTTTGTCATCGTCGAAGACGTTTGCGTACTTGCCGGCTGCAATCTTGCTCTGATCATCAGAGCGCGCCATGAAGAGGGGAGTAGGGCTATGGCTCGCCGTCCCCGTTGAGCGCGACGCACCATAACCCGCTGTGCTGCAAGATGTACTGCGGTGGCGACTTGCTCGGCTCATAGGCCATTCGCACGTTGGCCAGCCGAATGCGCCGGTGAGTGCTGCTGTCGAACAGCGACATGTTCGATGCACCGATTTTGTTGACGACACTCCAGTGGTTCAGCTTGCCGGAGAAGCAGGCGATCACCGGCGTGCCATTGGCCGTCGCATGTTTGATGGCGCGGATCGCCTCCCGGCTTTTTGGTTTTGAACCGGGAGGAAACAGCCGAGCGATTGTCAAGGCGATCTCGTAGTCGTCGCGCATATGGTCGACAGCGGTTCGAATGAGTTTGGCGAATGGTTTTGTGCCTATACCCGAGGCGACCGCGCCTAGTGTTCGCTGATCATCGTCGAGCGAGCCTAGGAGGCTGTAGAAGAGTTCCTCCCAATCCGGTCGTCGAAAAGGTCTTTCGGCTTCGCCAAGCGCCAATCGGATCGAATTGATGATCGCGTAGACGCCACAAAGGCCGTCGAGATCGCCCTGCTTCAGGGGTTGGGGTTTATGGCGCGCCATCGGCAAGCCTCCGCCGTGCAACGCAACAGCGAGAGCCGGCCATTGCCCGGGCGCCGGGGATTGTGGTCAGCGCACCCGCCATGGCCGAGCTCAATACTCGTCAGCACGCATGACGGTCAGCACCCGCGATGTGACACTTGGGTCGGTCGGGTCCGACGAAGCGTACCGGCGTCGCTTGTCGTAGTAATCAATTTTCCAGATGATCCGGATGTCTTCGACCGTCATCACGGCGCAGTCATGCTCGCCATGAGGGTCATTATCCTCAGTGAAGTCCTTGAACTCGGCCACTGCGGTGAGGATGCGGCTCATAAACGTTGGGCCTAAACCAGAGATGCCCGGCGTTATCACCACGATGCCGCCCTGGTGATACATGCGTAGCGCATCGTTTAGTTGCCGTAGCTTGGCGGTGTTGGCATCAAGCAGCTCATTGATTTCGGCGACCGTCTTTTCGTCCCACGGCTCATTGTCTTTCGGCATGATGGGGTCTCCATAGAGGTTCTCGTTCGAAGTCAGATGCTGTCGAACTAAGTGTGTTCATGATTTGTTCTAAAGCAGCCGGACAAGCCGCCGCTGCGCATCGGTATCGCCGTCGATGTAGGCCTGTGTTGTCTTCAGCGATTGATGACCGGCAAGCTGCTGAACGTCGCGTAGCGAACCGCCAGCCCAATACACCAACCGAGCGGCATTGGTGATGAAGGTCCGTCGGCCGGAGTGAGACGAGCAGCCATCCAAGTCGCAGAGTGCGTACATTCGGGAGAACCAGTTGACCACGGTTCGAGCAGTCATGGCCCTACCGCGCTCTGACATCACAACCGGACCGTCCTGCCCATCAACGGCGGCTAATCGTGCCAATGCCTTCCGCAGGTCTCGATGCATCGGTACCCTACGGCCGCTGCCCTTCTTCGCCGCCCAATCCGGCAATTCAATCACGTGATTGATCTTGCGCTTTGGCGTGAGCACCATGCCCCATTGGAGCGATGCGATTTCGCAGGCGCGCAAACCAGCGCGAACGCTCAGCAGCACGATGACGACGTTTCGCTCGGGGTGCCGTGCACGGCCGGCGGCTTTGAGTAGTGTTCGCAGCTCGCCAGGCCGCAATATCTTGGCGGGTCGTCGTCTCATTGGATGGTTCCTGAAGGGTGATGGCTGGAATCAAAACGAGCGCCAAAGGGCGCCCGAGGTGGCACGTGGCTCAAAGCCAGCGTGAAGTCACTATAGCATTAACCAGCTCAAAATTCAAGCACAGGTTGTATATCCCCCATGAACGAACACGTCCTTTGTTCAATGCGTGACCAGCAGTTCGAATCCCACTCACTCCGCCAGTCGACTCAAAGACAACATTCTCCGCGCCGAATGGGAGCGCCTGAAACGGCGCAGAATTCCGGCTTTTTCGAAGAAAGCTGTGAACCAGACGAGCAGGGCGCAACCGCGGACTTTGCTCTGTCTTCGCGGAAATTCTCCGAAGCTGGGGACTTGGCAATTTTAGTACCCAGGTTCCCGATGCAGGAAATTCAAGGCCTTAGTGACTATCGTGAGTACCGCCGGTTTGGGTATCCTCCGGAGTGGCGAAAGTGTCAGAAATCGAAACCTCAGGACTCGTTTGTGAGAACTGCGGCATCAGTTCCATGCGCTGACAGGAGGTAGTGTAGATTCCACCCGCCTTACGTCTGCTTCGCACCTCCTTTCGGTCGTTCCCGAGTCTGGCTCGATGCCCCGAAAGCTGCCGATCCGGATAAGGACAAAAAGTCCCCGATGCTTGTTTTCCGATCCGACATCCCATCACCATGGCGACGGTTCCGCCTCGTATGCGACATCACGTGAGTTGCCAACTGTTGTCGTCAGTTGTTGCACCGCCAAGAACATCAGGGTCGACGCTCCCGTGCGCCGGTTCCAACCCGCGGATTCGGCCATGTCGAGCAAGCTAGTCATCAGCGGCTTCAATGCGCTGCGGCATTCGGATTCATGCCTAACGAAGTCCTTCGCGGGATGTGTCGGCGAAGGAACGGTTCCAAAACCGTGTGATGCGTTCATCGGCTTCCTCCTATCTCTTGAGATGCCCGCCCCTCACGGCCGAGGGGCGGGCAAGCTAGTCGATGATCAGAAGTCCATTCCGCCACCGCCCGGCATTGCAGGTACCGGCGCTTCCTTCTTTGGCTTCTCGGCCACCATCGCTTCGGTGGTGACGAGCAGGCCGGCAACGGAGGCGGCGTCCTGGAGGGCGGTGCGCACGACCTTGGCCGGGTCGATGACACCTTGGCTGTAAAGATCGCCGAACTCATTGGTCTGGGCGTTCCAGCCCCAGCCGAACTCGCTTTTCTCGCGCAGCTTCCCGACGATGATCGAGCCCTCGGCGCCGGCATTCTCGGCGATCTGGCGAACCGGGGTTTCGATGGCGCGGCGCACGATCTCGACGCCGGTCTTCTGGTCGGGATTATCGACCTGCACCGCATCAAGCGCCTTTGCGGCCCTCAGCAGTGCGACGCCGCCGCCCGGCAGAACCCCTTCCTCGACCGCAGCGCGCGTTGCATGCAGCGCGTCATCGACGCGATCCTTGCGCTCCTTAACCTCGACCTCGGTCGAGCCGCCAACACGGATGACGGCAACGCCGCCTGCGAGCTTGGCCAGCCGTTCCTGCAGCTTCTCGCGGTCGTAGTCGGAGGTGGTCTCCTCGATCTGGGCCTTGATCTGGGCGACGCGGCCCTGGATCTCCTCCTTCTTGCCGACACCGTCGACGATGGTGGTGTTCTCCTTCTCGATCACCACCTTCTTCGCGCGGCCGAGCATCTGCAGCGTCACGTTCTCCAGCTTGATGCCGAGATCTTCCGAGATCGCCGTGCCGCCGGTGAGGATGGCGATGTCCTCCAGCATGGCCTTGCGGCGATCGCCAAAGCCCGGCGCCTTGACGGCTGCGACCTTGAGCCCGCCACGGAGCCTGTTGACGACCAGCGTGGCAAGCGCCTCGCCCTCGACATCCTCGGCGATGATCAGCAGCGGCTTGCCCGACTGAACCACCGCTTCCAGCACCGGCAGCATCGCCTGCAGGTTGGACAGCTTCTTCTCGTGGATCAGCACATAGGGCTCTTCGAGCTCGACGCGCATCTTGTCCTGGTTGGTGATGAAGTACGGGCTGAGATAGCCGCGGTCGAACTGCATGCCCTCGACCACCTCAAGTTCCGTCTCGGCGGTCTTGGCTTCCTCGACGGTGATGACACCCTCGTTGCCGACCTTTTCCATGGCCTCGGCCAGGAACCGGCCGATCTCGGCGTCGCCATTGGCCGAGATGGTGCCGACCTGGGCGATCTCGTCGTTCTTCGTCACCTTGCGCGCATTGGCCTTCAGCTCGGCGATGATCGCATCGACCGCCTTGTCGATACCGCGCTTCAGGTCCATCGGGTTCATCCCGGAGGCCACGGCCTTGGCGCCTTCGCGTACGATCGCCTGGGCAAGAACAGTCGCGGTCGTCGTGCCGTCGCCGGCGAGGTCGTTGGTCTTCGAGGCGACCTCGCGCACCATCTGGGCGCCCATATTCTCGAACTTGTCCTCGAGCTCGATTTCCTTGGCGACCGTGACGCCATCCTTGGTGATGCGTGGCGCGCCGAACGACTTGTCGATGACGACATTGCGGCCTTTGGGACCGAGCGTCACCTTCACCGCGTTGGCGAGGATGTCGACGCCGCGTAGCATCTTCTCGCGGGCTTCGGTATGGAATTTTACTTCTTTGGCAGCCATTGGATCACTCCTTCAAATCTAGGCAGCTTTCATTGACTGGTTGACGTTCGAAAAAGCCGTCAAGCGGCCTTCTTCAGCGTGGCGGTCTGCTCGATCACGCCCATCACGTCGCTTTCCTTCATGATGATGAGGTCCTCGCCGTCGAGCTTGATCTCCGTGCCGGACCATTTGCCGAACAGGATGCGGTCGCCCGCCTTGACGTCAAGCGGCTGAAGCTGGCCGGCTTCGTTGCGTGCGCCGGGCCCGACGGCGATGACTTCGCCTTCCTGCGGCTTTTCCTTGGCGGTGTCGGGAATGATAATGCCGCCGGCCGTCTTTTCGTCGGCGTCGATGCGGCGGACCAGGATACGGTCATGCAATGGACGGAACGCCATGTCGTTCTCCTCATGGAAAAATAGATTTTGAGGTTCCTCCGCACCCGACCGGCAATATCGGTTCGGTGCGGGGTGCGCCGACCCCTCTCAGGCATCGCGCGAATATCGAGCTAGTTTTGCGATTTTGGGGTTTCAAGAGCTGCAACAAAATTTTTTAGCACTCGCTCGATAAGAGCGCTAGCGTTCTGAAAACGTTGGGACCAAACGCCGATCTCCATCACGCAAGAGGCTTGAAAGTTCCCAAGCGATCGAACAAAATGCGTGATAATCCGTGCGCGTTCGCACGAGAGTAATTGGAGCTTCGAAACGGCAGAATTCGACTGGAGGTAACGATGTCGCGAACAGACTTTTCGACAATCATCCCTTCACTCGCACCGGAATCAAATGATCCCGCGCTCGACCGGCTGTTATCGCCTGCACGGCACTACAAACACCCTGACGATGTCGTTGGAGACGCCACTCTCGAGCTGACTGAAAAGCGCGCCATCCTTTCATCATGGGCCTCATACGCCTGCGCCGTCGAAATCCATGCCCGCACTGCTTCGCCTGTACGGCGCCCAGCAGCCGATCACTTTTGACGCCATCATGAATGCCCTTCGCCGGGCTCGACCGTTTCGGTTCGACGGTCGACGGGGATGGGGAAGTGAGCCGTGGCCTTGAACGACAGCGTTTGGATGCTTGAGTGAGAAGAGGAGAAGGTATGACGGCGATCGTGAGCCGTAAGTTTAGGCTGCAAATGGAGGGCTACTGGCCTGCTGCGGGTTTTTGGGACACCGAGATAAGCTAACATAACTTGTTCCTCGAACTCGATGGGGCTCAGATAGCCTAATGTCGAGTGCCTTCGCCGAGGATTGTAGAAGCGCTCGATGTAATCGAACACATCCGCCCTGGCGTCGTCCCTCGTCCTGTAGCCCTTACGGGCTGTCCGCTCGGTCTTGACCGACGGGAAGAAGCTCTCCATCGCAGCATTGTCCCAGACGTTGCCCGACCGGCTCATCGAGCAGGTGATGCCGTGATCGGACATCAGGCGCTGGAACTGGTCGCTAGTGTATTGGCTGCCCTGGTCGGAGTGGTGCAGCAGGCTGTCGGGCTTGCCTCTCCTCCAGATCGCCATGATGAGAGCGTCGGTGACGAGTTGGGCTGTCATCTCTGTCTTCATCGACCAGCCGACGACGCGCCGTGAGAACAGGTCGACGACGGCCGCAACGTACAGCCATCCTTCGGCGGTCCAGATGTAGGTGAAGTCAGCGATCCATTTCTGGTTCGGGGCCGATGCCTCGAAGGCGCGATCGAGGAGGTTGTTCGACACGACCGCTCGCTCGCCTGTGTCCTTCGGCAGGCCAAGGACTTCGAGAAGACCATCGAATCCGCCGAGGCTTGGCTCCTCGTCGCCCATATCCGCCTCCTCACACGAAGGCTCGCAAGGCATTGCAATCCTTGACACCTTTTTGAGTCAGACTCTAAGACGGCTAACAGTATTAGTCGCGTTGCCCGTCACTGCGCGACCCGTTGTCCTTCAACGAGGACCGCCGATCGCAAAGCCTATCCGGCTACTGCCCTATTGCGAAGATCTTGCCCCAATCCTTCTTCATGCTGATCACGACCCAGCCATCCTTCATGGCTTCGTCGTAGAGTTCCTGCGTGAATGCACCGACCCTGGTGTCAGGCAGCCCTTGGGCGGGCCCATAGGCGTATTCGCGCTCGGAATCGTCGTGCAGGACCAGCATTGCGAGCCGAGGGCCGTCGCCTGCCTCAGTGTATTCAAGCATCTGCCTGTCGCCGGTCGAGTTCCCGACTGCGATAATAGGTCGACGCCCGATCATCAAATGGATTCCTTCGGGTTTGCCGGCGTTGTTGTCGTTGAGAAGCAGCTTAGGCTCCTTCGTAAGGATCGGCTTGCCGTCCTTGCCGTAGGTGTAGTTTGTTCCGCCGGCCGTTCCTACCACTTGCTCCGGCGGAATTCCGTAGGCCGTCTCCGAGTAGACGCGGACGAAATCCTGGCCGCCGCCGGTCACGATATAGGTCTTGAATCCATTATCGCGCAGATAGCCTAGAAGTTCGTTCATCGGTTTATAGGTCAGATCGGTGTAAGGTCGCTTCCAGCGAGGGTCCTTTGACGATGCAATCCACTTCTGAACCTCGGCTTGAAACTGCTCGACGGTCATACCGGAGAGGGTAGCGGCGAGCAGCTTTTCGAGTTCCTCCATAGGCAGCTTGGCGATCGCTGCCCTGTCGCCGGTCAGGACCGTCTTGAAAGGCTCGACGTCCTTTAGTTCGGGCTTTTCCGCGACCAAGGACGGAACACGGTCCAGACAATAAATGACCTGGCTATACATTGGATGCTCTACCCAGAGCGTCCCGTCCTGGTCGAAGGTTGCGATGCGCTCAGCGGGCGGGACAAAGGTCGCGCTGCCCTCTTTCGTCGTGTCCGCCACAAACTCGACGATCGCGTTTTTCGTCGCCGTGTCATTCCAGGAGGGCAGCGGGTTTTCCTGCGCCTGCGACAAAAGAACAGTGAAGGCCATTACGGCCGGAACCGCTATTGCGGCATGCAATGATCGGCGGCTGAACCAGAATATGTGTTGATCACTCATAGCGGTCTCTTGGCCATTCGGACTTTTCTATGATTGCGCTCAAATTACGGGAAGCGTCTATTGTCCCTCGTAATATGTCGCGTCATCCAGGAATACTTCTGGATTCTGTGATGGCGCGACCGCCTTCTTGGTGCCAGGCAAAACCTCAAACCAGTTGTCAAACTTGGCCATTGTCGAGGCAAGCTGCGCCATCACTTGCAGATTGCCGTCCATTTTGGCTTTCCCAGCGGCAACCTTTTCCGCCAGCTTGGCCTTACCGATCATCACATCTTCCAGTTCGCGGCGATCGATCGTAATTGTCAGGTCTGCATCGTTGACCTGGAAGCCTGAGACTGTCGTCAGCGTGGCATTGCTCATCTCAACCACAAATTTCTCGCCATTGTCTGGCGTCAAGATGTTGATCTTGAACTTCATCCCCTCGGCCTTACGGCTGTCCATCTGGATGCCGAGATAATTGAGGAATAGCAGCGTACTCGTGCCGCGCACGAAGTCGGGGCTTCCGGCTTTCGGCGCCTTTACGGCCACTATACCGTCCCGCAGTTCCTTGGCGCCGGCCAGGAAGCTGTTACGGAGGCTCGGACTTTCAAACTGGTAGCCCATCTGCTCGTAGGTGTCGGCGAGCAGGTCTTTCGCGTCCTGGTTCTCTGGTTCGGCGTAAACCAACTTATTGAGTATTTCGGTGGCGAGGCGGTATTTCCCCTGATTGTAGAGTTCACTTGCCTTCGCCATCACCTTCGCGCCGCCACCCATCATCTCAATGTACAGCGGTGCCGAATCTTCGGGCGAAAGTGGGACAAGGGTTGCAGGGTTGAGGTCCCAGAACCCGAGGTAGCGCTGGATCACGGCTCTGCTGTTGTGCAGGTAGGACCCATGATAGGCGCGGGTGTACCAAAGAGCCTGCAGACTTTTGGGCGGCGCGTAGACGTTATGAATCTGGTTGATCGTCACGCCGGTGTTGGCCAAATGGAGGACCTGGTTGTTCAAGTTCGCATACATGTCTCGTTGTCCGCGCATCACCTCTGTGATCCGCTCTTTCCCCCAACGTGGCCAACTGTGCGATGCGAACATCACATCTGCCTGGTCGCCAAAACGGTAGAGCGCCTCGTTGATGTATTGCGACCACGCCAATGCATCACGCACCGGTGCGCCTCGCAGCGTGAGAATGTTGTGCTGGCCGGCGACGATATTCTCAGCGGCCCAGAATGCCTTGAGGTCCGGAAACCAGGTGTTCATCTCCGCAGGAGCCTCGGTGCCTGGCGTGTTCTGGAAGACCATTCGCACCCCGTCGATGGTCAGTTCCTCAATTGGCTGTTCGATGCTTCTGGTCGGAGGCAGAATGCCGACATCGCCGCTGGCGGCCGATTTTCCAATCGATGCATCGACCTGGCCATAGGGGTTCGTCGGAATAAGGTCGCCGTAAGTATAGGTCTTGCGACGGGTCATTACGTTGCCGGCGTAGAGATTTTCGGCGATGGCCTCGTTCATGAACCCGGACGGAGCAATAATCTCTACCTTGCCCGCTGCAAGCGCAGCGTCATCCACGACCCCTCGTATTCCGCCAAAATGATCGGCATGCGAGTGTGAGATAATCACAGCCACCACAGGTCTTTCACCGAGCTTGTCGTTCACAAATTTGAGTGCGGCGCGGGCAGTCTCCTTGACAGTCAAGGGGTCGATCACGATCCAACCGGTGTTGCCCTTGATGAAGGAGATATTCGCCAGATCAAAACCGCGGACCTGGTAGATACCGGGAACAACCTCGAATAATCCATACTCCATGTTGAGCACGGCTTGACGCTCAAGCGACGGATGGATGCTGTCGTAGTCCTTTCCGCTCAGGAGGAAGGCCCACTTGTCAATATCCCAGGCGACGTCGCCCTTGTCGTTCATGATCTTGCGGAAAGATGGCGCAGCGATAAAGCCCCGCTTGGCCTCCTCGAAGTCTTGCTTGTCAGATAAAGGCAAGACTCGCCGCTGCTCTTGTTGCGCCTCGATTGTAAATTGCGAAGGCATTTTCCCTTTTGCGTTGAAATGGGTCGCCTCTTGCGCGTCCGAAGCGCTTGTCAGCCCGGCGGCGATGGTTGCTGCAAGCGCAAGCCAAAGTTTCATCGATCTAATCATCTGAAGCCCCTATGACATGTTGGCTCAACCAGGCACCTAGTGCAGAGGAATGCTTTCGACAGGCCCGCTTCGAAGAGCGGGCACCTGTTTGGGTGCCCGTCCATCGCGGTATTTAAAGCGTTGCTCGTGGTGCCTCAGTCGTGACCTGCCTTCATATCTTTGACCTGCTGCATTACCTGCTCCAGATTGTAGCTTGCAGGATCCTGAAGCGGCGGGAAGGGAATGTAGGTCTCGAGATGCTTCAGCCACAACTGCTGGCCGATCGGCAGGATGTTCCAGTCATAGACGTAGGCGGTGGACGGAGACGCGATGGCGCCGCCCATACCGAACAGCGTCTTGATCTGCTGTCCGACCGAGGTCTCGAACGGATCGCGCTTGATGTTGACGACTTGCGTCCACGAGTACGGCATCACCCCGTTTATGAAGCCAGCCGGATCGTCGGATACCATGGCGAAGTACATCTTCCAGTTCTTGTAGCGGACCGCCGAGGGCTCCTTGCCGGAATAATACAGGAAAGAGTCGCGCGCGGATGGCGCCTTGCCTTCCAGGAAGTCACGCTGATCGATTCCGTCGAGCGTGGTCTTGACGATCCCGGGATATTGGCCCGCCTCGATCTTTTTCTTCAGTTCGTCGCCCTTCGGGCCGCCGGCGATGTTCACGAGCGTTGGCACCCAGTCGAGCGAGGCGAAGATGTCGTTCTTGACCGTGCCGGGCTCGATGTGCCCCGGCCAGCGAACCACAAGCGGAGCACGCATGCCGCCTTCCCACGTGCTGAGCTTGCCGCCCTTGAACGGCGTCACGCCTCCGTCGGGGAAGGTGATCGTCTCGGCGCCATTGTCGGTGGTGAAGACGACGATGGTGTTGTCGAGTTCGCCCATTTCCTCCAGTTTCTTCAAGACGTAGCCGATGTTGTCGTCCATCTGCTTCATGCCGGCTTCGTTCATGCCCCAGTCCTTGCCGCCGGGCTCGCCGATCATGTTCAGATATTTGTCGGGCAGCACGGTGGTGATGTGCATGCGGGCCGGGTTGTACCAGACGAAGAACGGCTTCTTGGTCTTTTCCGGGTCGTTGCGGTCGAGGAAGTCGATGACCTTGCCGGAAATCTCCTCGTCGATCGTCTTGGAGCGCTCCAGCGTCAGCGGCCCCTCGTCCTTGCATGTCTGGTTGGCCGGCGACCCGTCGGAGGACGTACAGGCGAGCATCGGACGCGGCGGCGTCAGGCAGGTCGTGGTCTTCGGGTCCACGGCCGCCGGGTCTTCCGTCAGGCCGGGGATCGGCGTGTTTCTGCAAGGCGGCGCGATCCCCTGCTCGGTCGGGGTCTTGTTGATGTCGGGGAAGCTCACCCCCTGCATGGCGTCGAGGTGATAGAGATAGCCCCAGAATTCCTGGAACCCGTGCGCCGTCGGCAGGGATTCGGTGGTATCTCCGAGGTGGTTCTTGCCGAACTCACCTGTCGAGTAGCCGAGATCATTCAGGAATCTGGCGAGGTGGGGGGTGCCGGCCCGGAGGTAGGACGGGCTTCCGGGAATTTCCGGCAGGACCATGCCGACACGCACCGGCTGCATGCCGGTGATGAACGCGGTCCGCCCCGCCGTGCAACTCTGCTCGGCGTAGTAGGTCATGAATTTCGCACCCTCTTTGCCGATGCGATCGATGTTGGGTGTTTCGCCCACCATCAGACCCTGATGATAGATGCTGGGCTGCATCCAGCCGATATCGTCACCCATGATGAACAGGATGTTGGGCCTTTGCGCTTCCTGGGCCTGTGCCGGCGTATAGGCACTGCAGAGCATAGTCGCAGCAGCCATTGCCCCGATTGCGTAACTGAGGACTTTACGACTCATTTCCTTCTCCTCCGATTGCCGATGAAAATGCCTGCCTCCCGCTGTTCCCCGATATCTGCGTGCGTGCTCCCCGCCCCTACTTCCGTTTGACGTAACGGTAGACCATCGAAGCGATCTTCATATTGTCCTTTGGGGAAACGGCACGATTTAGTTCAATTTTAGCCGGTGTACTTTCGATACACCGCGAGCGGAGTCGAACTCCGCAAGCTGTCGTAGTTATCTGCAACTACAAAGGGAATGGAACAATGAGAGCGAGCAAAAGTCAAACTGGAAATTCTCTGTTCCCTAAAGGTCAATATCGAGCCCAGCCGATTGCATCGAACGGCTGCTGAGCGCGCACGGTTATCAGACCCAAGGATACGCATCGGCAGAGACATTTCTGAAGGAAGCCGTCACAACCACAATCGGCTGCTTGTGCTCGATACCCATCTCCGTCAGATGTCCGGAATTCAGTTAGGGCGGCGATGGTGGAGCGCCGGTTCAGGCTTGCCTGTCATCTTTATCACTGCCATCGATGACGATGCCGTCGAAGCAGAAGCCCGTGAAGCCGGTTGCCTAGCATATCTTCACAAGCCGTTCGAAGCCAAGCTTCTGCTGTCCGCCGTCGGCTGGGCTATGTCGGAGGCATAGAAGATCGAAGAATGTGTATCGATCCGGTCACACCCGGGCATAATCAGCCTTCGAGGCAACAACCGGCCCATATGGCCAATGTCGGTCGGTCAAACCTGAGGTAGTCTGTGTCGTTTCGGGCGAATGACTTGTCATGGTCCTGCGGAGGGACAGTTGCAAAAACGATCCCCAATGAAAATCATGTTACTCTGCCTACTTGTCAGCACCTCATTCGCACTCCCGGTTCGCGCCGCCGATGTCATCTCGGCGACTGCGCC
Source organism: Mesorhizobium yinganensis (assembly GCF_040081985.1). Lineage (NCBI taxonomy): Bacteria > Pseudomonadati > Pseudomonadota > Alphaproteobacteria > Hyphomicrobiales > Phyllobacteriaceae > Mesorhizobium > Mesorhizobium yinganensis. The sequence goes on from NZ_JBEBMH010000022.1 coordinate 37,295, forward strand.
CGATGCACAGCCCATCGCTACCGAGGATTGGACCTTCTCCGTCACTCCCTATTTCTGGGCGGCTGGCCTTTCAGGCGACACGAGACAATTTGGACTTCCGGTCATCCACATCGACGCGGATTTTGGCGACATCCTGAACAATCTGGATTTCGCGGCGATGGCGATCGCCGATGCACGATACGGTCGCTACAGCATCTTCGGAGATATTATCTACACAAGGCTCTCGGCGGGCGCCGACACGCCGCGAGGCATACTCGCCTCGAACGTCGACGTAGCGTCGGAGACGTTTGCCGGATTGGTAGGGGCTGGCTACTCGCTACTCGAAGGCCCTTCCGGGCGCCTGGATGTCGTGGGCGGCATCCGAGTCTGGTCGGTGGATACGAATCTTTCCTTCAACGGCGGCCTTTTGAACGGCCGATCCTTTAGCGACGGCGCGACCTGGGTCGACGGTCTCGTCGGTGTCCGGGGCAACTACTCGTTCACGCCGCAATTCTATTTCACAGGCTGGGCTCTGGTCGGCGCCGGCGGCGCCGACATCGACTGGGACGTCGCCGGCGGACTGGGCTACCGGATCAACGACCGTTTTTCGGCAACGCTCGGCTACAGGGCATTAGGCGTGGACTACAGCGACGACGACGGGTTTCTGTTTGATGCAGTGCAGCAAGGTCCAATAATGGGGATGACCATCCGCTTCTAGTTTTGACCGGGCGGTGCGGGACGCCGGCAGCTAAAGGCCCAAGTGGGCGCTGTGTCAGATCTGGTTTACGCCCTGAAACGCGCCTGTGGGTCCGAAGCGACACAGGAAAGTTCCCGCCGTGTCGTCGTCGTTCGGCAAAGTCCATGTGCCGCGAATCGTGGTTCCGTTCGCCCCCGCGACGGGATTGTCGGCTGAGATTTCTCCCAGGCTCACTCCTGTTTTACTGGCAAACTGGGCGCGGCAGAAGTCGGACATCTGACCTGCCGACACCACTTGCCCAGTGGCTACCGAAGCATTCGTACCGGGGGAGCCCTGGCATCCGGCCAGCGTGATCAAGGAGAAAACGCCTGCCGAAAGGTAGCTTTTCCGTCTTATAGACATTTGGCTCTCTCCGCGGATACCGGCCAATGCCATGTTTGTGTTTTTTTGGAACCACGATCGGTATGCAGACCCGTGCCGCCTTTCGGCACCGATATCACGAAGATGATGATTGCCCTTTTTCGTGCCCCTCCGCAACAACTAGAACGTGATGGATTTTCCCAGTTTTGCTTGGCTTGAAGCCCGATGTGAAGGCGGCGTGGCTCGACGCCCGCTACCAGGAGGTGAAGCGTAGCGCACTCGAAGAGATGCGCTCCCGCTACAAGGTCGTCGTCGTGCCTTTGGATCAGAGCGATCTCAGCGACCTGAGAACTCCGGGCGCCGCGGGCACCGCCCAGGAGCCGATCTCGCAATGAGCCTCGCCGCACGATCCTGCCCGGCGGTTATTCGATATTCGTTGGATGCTTCAGTTATGCTGCCCCGACGTAGTTGCATATCGCCAGCATTCGCCTTTGAGCATCCCATTCATCGGGCAGGCTCTTGAGCGAGATATCCACGGCGATGATTGTCGGCGCCCGCCCATCGAGCACTGCCTCGACGATATCGGGTGCGAGAAGCGTGAGCCGCAGCAGGCGGCTGATGTAGGAGCGGTTGATCTTCTCGGCGACGGCGATCTCGTGGGCCGTTGCGTAGACGCCGGTCTCGGCGAGACGGAAATCCTCGCCGTGCAGGCCGATGACGATGATCTCCACGCTGAGTTGGCGATGATCGACGAGAATCTGTGCCGGGCCGAACTGTCGCCCATCGACAGGGCCAAGAGTACGGCCAGGCGCAAGGCAGTTTATGAACTTCTAAACCCTGAGGCCAAGGCTGGTACCGCGGGCGCAATTGGAAGCAATGCTGCCCAGGGTATCGTTGCCGGCGCAACAGTCCCGGCGATTGTGCAGGTATGGGCGGTTGAAAGCGGCCAGCGTGGACGCACAACAATCCAGCTGATTGTAAACCGAACGCCGGTAGTGGCTGAGATATCCCTCTATCCAGGCGGCGATGCTTACCTGAGAGCTGGTGGGCTTTACTGCGGCCTTGGTCAGGTCGCCAAAGGCGCCTACCAGGTGACGATCGCCATCACCACGCCGGCCATCGCGCTGGTCAGCGACGGGAAGACGCCGGACCTGACGCCGTTTGGAGGGACAATCGGCAACACCGTCGGTCCCGCTTTGCGACGCGCGCATTGACCGATCAGCAAAGGAGTATCGATCAAGGACGCGGCCTTTGCCGTCATGGAGGAAGCGTATCTCAAGGCCAGCGCCGGCGGCAAACTACCTGCCAACGCCCGACAGATCATGTATGCCGCGCGGCCGTTCATTCTCGAACAAACTGGACTAAACAAGCTCAACGACGCCTACTTCACCCAGGCGCTCCTCCCCACCTTCATGGACGAGCATCCCGATCTGACGGAGAATTGGGATGTGGTTTACGATGCCCGCGGTCACCTGATCGAGCCGCATACCGGTCACAGTCTGCCGCTCGGCACCCTCCATGTCCGCGAGTATCTGCAACGCCGGCCGCGGACGAGCAATGGTTCGCTGCTCTCGACGGCCGCAGGGCTCCATCCCACTACTGGCCCCGGCGACCGCTATGGTGCGGTCCTGTTCATCGAGAAGGAGGGGTTTGAGCCACTGTTGCGCGCCGCACGTATCGCCGAGCGGTTCGACATCGCCATCATGTCCACCAAGGGAATGTCGGTCGTCGCGGCACGGGCGCTGGTCGACAGGCTGTCGGCGAAGGGCATAATAATCCTCGTGGCTCACGACCTAGACGTCGCGGGAATCCGCATTTTTGGAACGCTCGGCGCTGACAGCAGCCGATACCAGTTCCAAAACAAGCCCGACATCCACCGCCTTGGGCTGACCTTTGAACAGGCTGATGCAATGAATCTGCAGGCGGAGCGCCAGGAAATTCAGGGCGAACACCGTCGCGTGCTCGAAGGTCTGAAAGCGCACGGCGCAAGCAATGACGAGTTAGGATTCATCGCCGGTGGCTCGCGCGTCGAGTTGAACGCCATGCCCTCCGACCAGTTTATCGCTTGGATCGAACAGGGCCTGATCAAAAACGGCGTTCATAAAATCGTTCCGTCGCCGGAGATCATCGAAGCGCACGCGCGTCAGCTGCTAGGGCTGCGTCATCTTAGCTTGCATGTTGCCGACCTCGAACAGTCTGCCCGCGATCATGCTGCCGGTGCCAAACTGCCCGACGACCTTGCCGAACGTATCCGACATGGATTTGAACGGGATCCGACACTGCCATAGGAAGATGCGCTGGGTGCGGCGGTCGCCAGCATGGTGGGCGACGAGTAGTCATCCCTGTGATGCACGCGCAACCCTTGTGCGTTCGCCCGCGTCAGGCCGGTCGAATGGTTCGGGTCTCCAGACCCTTGCTGCCTTGGCCGTAGCTGATGTTCACTCGCTGGCCGTCGGTAAGTGGACTCATCCCCGCGCGAGTCAAGGCGCTGGCATGGACAAAGACATCAGCCTTATCTTCGCCTAGACTGATGAATCCAAATCCTTTGTCCGGATTGTACCACTTGACTGTGCCTTCGCCTGTCTGGTCGGCAGAGGTCGGTTGGGTCGGAAGATTAGCAACGGAGCGAGTTGACGGTCGCCGTGGCGGTGGATCGACCGCTGCGGCCACTTCAAGCACTTGGCAAACCTGTTTGCCCTTGGGTGAGTCTTCGAGAATGACTTTCAACCGGGTGCCCTGTGTAGTGCTAGGGTGACCTGCGCTTTCGAGCGACCGGATGTGAAGAAACGCCTCGGAACCGTCGACGGTCCTGACGAATCCAAACCCTTTGTCCGGATTGAACCACAGAACCTCAGCGTCAACTGCAGGCGCAGGGTTGGGGCGCGCAGGCCGCTGGAAGTAACTAGGCTCTGCAGCCGAGTCGGGAAACGACGGCTCGGCATTGCTATCAAAGCCACGTTTCCGGTCGCGGTGATTTCCTCGGCTTCCCATGGGTCTCTCGGTTTGGCGCGGCAGGGCGTTGAGATACCACCGAGGTGGTCCGGCATCAAACGTTCAAATTCATCGATGGTTCTGCCTATGCGGAGCGATTTTTGTCCCGGAGCAAGAAGCTTTAACCGGAACCATCGCCACACCCGTGCGTTTCTTTGCGTTGCGGTGCCTAGGGGGCCTCGTGCGCCGCGCATTGCTCATATGATAACCGTTGACAAAGTAGCTTCGCCGTTCGGAATCGGTTTCGGAGATTGGGGAGGAATTAAATCGTCATGAACGTCGAGGTTCCGCGAGATCAGCTTGATCGCCGACATCTTCTACTTGCGCTTCGCTCCTTCCGCCGGGGCGATTTTTCTATCCGCCTCCCAATGCAACTCGACGGTGTCGATGCAGAAATTGCAGAGACGTTTAACGAAATCGTCGAAATGAGCCAGCAGCAGACATACGAATTTGAGCGGCTGGCACGCGTGGTGGGGAAGGACGGTCGGATTGGTGAACGCGGTCATGTGCGCAATGCCACCGGCAGTTGGGAATCCAGCATCCGCTCAGTCAACGACCTGATCGAAGATATGGTGCAGCCGACTGCAGAAGTAGCACGCGTCATCGATTCCGTGGCCAAAGGGGACCTATCGCAGCAGATGATGGTGGAGATCGACGGTAGGCCGCTGCGCGGCGAGTTCCTGCGCATAGGTAAGATCGTCAACACCATGGTGGACCAGCTTGCGTCCTTCACCTCCGAAGTGACGCGCGTCGCGCGCGAGGTTGGTACCGAGGGAAAGCTCGGGGGCCAGGCACGCGTCAAGGGCGCCGCCGGCACCTGGAAGGACTTGACCGACAACGTCAATGCCATGGCGACCAATCTGACCAGCCAGGTCCGTAACATTGCTGAGGTAACGACAGCAGTGGCTTCCGGCGACCTGTCAAAGAAGATTACGGTCGACGTGAAAGGCGAGATTCTCGAGCTGAAGAACACCATCAATACAATGGTGGACCAGCTCAACTCCTTCGCTTCCGAAGTGACGCGCGTCGCCCGCGAGGTGGGCACTGAAGGCAAGCTTGGCGGCCAGGCGCGCGTCGAGGGTGTGGGTGGCACCTGGAAAGACCTAACCGACAATGTCAATTCAATGGCGCAGAACCTCACTAGCCAAGTCCGCAATATCGCGGAGGTGACGACCGCGGTAGCTTCCGGCGACCTGTCGAAGAAGATAACGGTCGACGTGAAAGGCGAGATCCTCGAGTTGAAGAACACCATCAACACCATGGTGGACCAGCTGAATTCATTCGCCTCCGAAGTGACGCGCGTGGCCCGCGAGGTTGGCACCGAAGGCAAGCTCGGTGGCCAGGCGCAGGTAAAGGGTGTGGCCGGCACCTGGAAGGACCTGACCGACAACGTCAACTCGATGGCGCAGAACCTGACCGGTCAGGTGCGCAACATCGCCGAAGTGACGACGGCGGTGGCATCCGGCGACCTTTCAAAAAAGATCACCGTCGATGTGAAGGGCGAGATTTTGGAGCTGAAATCGACCATCAATACGATGGTGGACCAACTTAACTCCTTCGCCGGTGAGGTAACGCGCGTGGCGCGCGAGGTGGGCACCGAAGGCAAGCTTGGAGGTCAGGCGCAGGTGAAGGGCGTCGCAGGGACCTGGAAAGACCTGACTGACAATGTCAACTCCATGGCGCAGAACCTGACCGGCCAGGTGCGCAACATTGCGGAGGTGACTACCGCCGTCGCGAGAGGCGACCTATCGAAGAAGATTACCGTCGACGTAAAGGGCGAGATTGCCGAACTCAAAGACACCATCAACACGATGGTAGACCAGCTTAACTCTTTCGCCTCGGAAGTGACACGTGTTGCCCGCGAAGTCGGTTCCGACGGCAAGCTTGGCGGTCAGGCGCATGTGGACGGCGTAGGCGGCACCTGGAAGGACCTGACCGACAACGTCAACGCCATGGCCGGCAATCTGACTGGCCAAGTACGCAACATCGCCGAGGTGACTACCGCGGTGGCCCGTGGCGACCTGTCGAAGAAGATCACCGTCGACGTCAAAGGCGAGATTGCCGAACTCAAGGACACCATCAACACAATGGTGGACCAGCTCAACTCCTTCGCTTCCGAAGTGACGCGCGTCGCGCGCGAGGTCGGCACAGAAGGCCGGCTCGGCGGCCAGGCACAGGTGAAGGGCGTCGGGGGCACTTGGAAGGACCTGACCGACAACGTCAACGCCATGGCCGCGAACCTGACTGGTCAGGTGCGCAACATCGCCGAGGTGACCACGGCGGTGGCGCAGGGGGACCTGTCGAAGAAGATTACAGTCGATGTCCGCGGCGAAATCCTGGAACTTAAGGACACCATCAACACGATGGTGGATCAACTGAACTCCTTTGCCTCGGAAGTGACGCGCGTCGCTCGCGAGGTGGGCACCGAAGGCAAGCTTGGAGGTCAGGCGCAGGTGAAGGGCGTCGCAGGGACCTGGAAAGACCTCACTGACAACGTCAATTCAATGGCGCAGAACCTGACCGGCCAGGTGCGAAACATCGCCGAAGTGACGACCGCGGTCGCCAGAGGTGACCTGTCTAAGAAAATTACCGTCGACGTTCGCGGCGAAATCTTGGAGCTCAAGGACACCATCAACACGATGGTGGATCAGCTGAACTCGTTTGCTTCGGAAGTGACGCGCGTCGCGCGCGAGGTGGGCACCGAAGGCAAGCTTGGCGGCCAAGCGCAGGTGAAGGGAGTCGCCGGCACATGGAAGGATCTGACGGATAACGTCAACCTTATGGCTACCAACCTCACCAACCAGGTGCGAAACATCGCCGATGTCGTCACTGCCGTCGCGCAGGGGAACCTAAAGCGCAAGCTGACGGTCGACGCCAAGGGCGAAATCGCCGCGCTCGCCGACACCATCAACGGCATGATCGAAACGCTCGCGACGTTCGCCGATCAGGTGACCAATGTCGCCCGCGAGGTGGGCATCGAGGGTAAGCTGGGCGGGCAAGCTCGCGTGCCGGGTGCTGCCGGCTTGTGGCGCGACCTAACCGACAACGTCAACCAGCTCGCCGCCAATCTAACTACCCAGGTGCGGGCCATCGCGGAAGTGTCTACCGCCGTTACGAAGGGCGACCTAACGCGCTCCATTTCGGTGGAGGCTTCGGGAGAGGTTGCCGCGCTCAAGGACAACATCAACGAGATGATCCGCAATCTCAAGGATCAGACGCTGAAGAATGCCGAGCAGGACTGGCTGAAGACCAATCTGGCGCGCTTCTCCCGCATGCTACAGGGTGAGCGAGACCTGTCGACGGTCTCGCGCCTGATCATGTCTGAACTCGCGCCACTGGTGAATGCGCAATACGGCGTTTTCTATGTAACCAACCGCGAGGAGGAGCAGTTCTATCTCGAATTGGCCGCCTCCTACGGGGCCGAGAGCAGCGCCTCGATCCGCCAGAAGATTGAGGCGCGCGAGGGGCTTGTCGGGCAGGCGGCCGCTGATAAGCGCGTGCTCGTGCTCAATAATCTGCCGCCGGACTTCGTCAAGATCAGCTCTGGACTCGGCCAGGGACGCCCTGCGAGCGTGATCATCCTGCCTGCGCTGTTCGAAGATGACGTCAAGGCGGTAATTGAGCTAGCCTCCTTCGGCGAGTTCAGCGACACGCATCAGTCTTTCCTGAATCAGCTGATGGAATCTGTTGGCATCGTGCTGAACACGATCGCCGCGACGATGAGAACCGAAGGGCTGCTCAAGCAGTCGCAGCTGCTCACCGCGGAACTCCAGGCGCGGCAGGCCGAGCTGACCAAGAAGCAGGAAGAGTTGCACACCACCAACGAGGAGCTGCAGGAAAAGGCCCAGCTTCTCGAAAACGAGAAGAAGCAGGTCGAGAACAAAAATCTCGAGATAGAGATGGCACGCCGGGCGCTTGAGGAGAAGGCGGAACAGCTCGCCCTCACCTCGAAATACAAGTCGGAATTCCTGGCCAATATGAGTCATGAGCTTAGGACGCCGCTCAACTCGCTCCTCATCCTCTCCAAACTCCTGGCTAGCAACCAGCAGGGCAATCTGAACGACAAGCAGGTGGAATTCGCCCGCACGATCAACTCTGCCGGCACCGACCTCTTGAGCCTGATCAACGACATCTTGGACTTGTCGAAGATCGAATCCGGGACTGTATCGATCGACATCAACGAGATGCCGATGGCGCATCTGAAACAGCACATGGAGCGCACTTTCCGCCAGCTGGCGGCGGACAAGGGGCTGGGCTTTACGATTGAAATTGATCCGGACGTGCCGGAAGCCGTACGTACCGACGAAAAGCGTTTGCAGCAGGTCGTTCTTAACCTGCTCTCCAATGCCTTCAAGTTTACGTCCGAGGGCGAGGTCAAGCTGCATGCAGAGATCGTCAACCGGTCCCCGCATGACAACGCTGGCAGACGACGCGGTCCTGCGCTGGCAATCGCAGTTAATGATACCGGCATCGGCATACCCGCTGAAAAGCAAAAACTGATCTTCGAGGCTTTCCAGCAAGCCGACGGCACCACCAGCAGAAAATATGGTGGAACCGGGCTCGGACTTTCCATTAGCCGCGAGATCGCTCGGTTGCTGGGTGGCGAGCTCAAGGTTAAGAGCGAGCCTGGAAGGGGCTCGACCTTCACGCTGACCATTCCGCTGGACGGACCTCAGAGCGTGGCGGGTCCTGCGGGCGGCTCCGTCCCGACGCAAGTTGACGTAGTGAGCGAACCTGTCGGCGCTGAAATCGCGGTCGAGTTCGCGGATGACCGCGACTCCATATCGCCCGACGATCGGGTCGTCCTGATCGTAGAGGACGACCCGACATTCGGATCGCTCCTGCTGAAGTTGGCACAGAATGCCGGCCTTAAGGGCATCCTTTCGACTGCGGGCGCCGGCACGGTCGCGCTCGCGCGGCGCTTCATGCCGGATTCGATCACGCTCGATCTCGGCCTATCCGATATCGACGGCTGGGTACTGTTCGATCTGCTTCGGCACGACCCGAAGACGCGACGCATCCCGATCCATGTCATCTCGGGCGGGGAGAACCTGAGTGCGCTGGCCGAAAAGGGTGCGGCAAGCGTATGGACGAAGCCGGTCGAGCCGGAAGAACTCGTCGGCGTCTTCAAGGATATCCAACGCAAGCTGCGGGTCCAGCGCAACATTTTGGTGCTGGATAGCAATGCAGACCGCCGGCTTTCTATCGTTGAGGCGGTGCGCGACGGGGTCACGTCCGTAATTGCGCTGGGAACGCTCCCGGCCAATGCCGAACAGAACGAAGTCGGCCGGTACGATGCTGTGGTGGTTGGGCTAGGTCGCTCGGCCGTGGAGAACGAGCAGACGCTGGCCGGCTTCCATCCGAGTTCGGCCAAGCTCCTCATGTTTAATGAGGCGTCGGAGGCAACTGATAAGGCACTTGCCGACCACCCCGAACTCCAGTCCGCCCGGCGCGTGCACAGCCAATCTCTTATCGGGCAAGAACTGTCGGCGCTTTTCGAAGTTCCTGAAGACGTTGATATGGCTGATCAGGAAAGAGCCGGCACCAGCGATCTGACTGGCTCGCGCGTTCTGATCGTAGACGACGATATTCGCAACATTTACTCGCTGACCAGCGTGCTCGAGACCTGCGGCATCGAAGTGCTTCATGCCGAACGTGGCCAGGATGGCATCCGTATCCTGGAACAAACGTCCCATGTGGATGTGGCGCTAATCGACATTATGATGCCCGAGATGGATGGGTATGAGACGATGCGGGAAATCCGGCGTCGGCCACAACTGAAGGAGCTGCCGCTGATTTCGGTTACCGCGAAGGCTATGAAAGGAGATCGCGTTAAGTGCCTGGAAGCCGGCGCTTCCGACTATATTGCCAAACCGGTCGATCTAGACCTCCTCATGGCGCTGCTTCGGGTATGGATCGGCAGGTCGCGTGTACGTCGCGCTGTGGCCACAGGCGAGACTTCCCTGTTGACGGTGGTCGCATGACGCGTTCAGTCGCGGGGCGCCTGCCTCGATCCGGCAAATCGGGCATCATGCCAATGGTCGGCGTGCCCCGCGGTCGAACGCGCATCCTCGCGGTCGATGATGACGAACGCAATCTATTTGCCCTTCGGGAGGTGCTGGATCCGGTTGGTGAAGTCGTTTGCGCCAATTCCGGCGAGGAGGCGCTGCGCTGCCTGCTCAAGGAAGACTTTGCTGTCGTACTGCTAGATGTCCTCATGCCGGGCATGGATGGGTACGAGACGGCAAGCCTGATCCGACAAAGGGAGCGGTCGAAGCGCACCCCTATTATCTTCCTCTCGGCGATTAACAAGGAAGATGCCCACATGCTGCGCGGCTACGATGCCGGCGCGGTAGATTACGTCTTCAAACCGTTCGACACGCTGATCTTGCGCTCTAAGGTGGCCGTATTCGTAGACCTCTATGAAAAGACCCGTGAAATCGAGGAGAAAGCTGGGCGCGAACAGCGGCTGCTCGAGGCGACTTTGAAGGCACAGGCGGAGAAGCTCGAAGCCGAGCACGCCTTACGCCGGAGCAAGGAACAGCAGGAAGCCATCCTGCGGTCCCTTCCCATTGTCTTTCATTCGCGATCGACCGAGGAACCGTTCGCGCCTCTTTTCGTGAGCGACAGTGTTGAAGCTGTTACCGGCTTCACGCCTGAGCGCTTCCTCTCCGAACCGGATTTCGGAGTGAGCAGAGTTCACCCAGAAGATCGGGACGGGGTTGCCCAGGCACATCGCGAAGCCGCTGGGCAAGGTAGCTACAGCTGCGAATACCGCTGGCAGACTGCAGACGGAAGCTGGAAGATTTTCTTGGATCAGGGAGTCCTGGCACCGGCGAGTGGAGATCAGCAGCGGGCGCTCTTTGGCACACTTCTGGACGTCACCGAGAGGAGACAGATCGAAGAGCAGTTGGCGCAGGCGCGGAAGATGGAAACTGTAGGCCGGTTGACCGGCGGCATCGCCCACGATTTTAACAATCTGCTCGGATCGATCCTCAGCGGATTGTCGCTCATACAGCGTCAGGTAAATCTGCCAGATAATACGCGGCAGGTGCTGGAGATGACGCGCCACGCTGCCAAGCAGGGTGCCGAGCTTATTACCCGCATGCTCGCCTTCTCGCGGCGCCAGCAGTTGAGGCCGACTGCGATCGATCTTGCCGCTCTGGCCGCAACTCTGAAGGGGCTTTTGGAGCCGGTGCTCGGCGGGCGCATTCGGCTCAATTGGAAAATAAACCCAGATACCGCGCCCGCGCATGCCGACAAGGGACAGCTCGAACTAGCAATCATGAATCTCGTCCTCAATGCCAGAGACGCAATGCCTCAAGGAGGCACGATCACATTGGACGCACGAAACGGTCGGGTTGAAGCCGGGTCCAACATGGAACCCGGGGACTACGTAGTAATCAGTGTTGAAGACACCGGCGTCGGCATCTCACCCGAACTGCTCGACAGGGTCGTGGAGCCGTTCTTCACGACCAAGGAAGTTGGCAAGGGAACTGGCTTGGGCTTGAGTACTGTTCATGGCTTCGCGCAGCAGTCGAGAGGAGGGCTGCATATCCAGAGCGAGGTCGGGCAGGGCACGAGGGTCGAACTCTGGCTGCCCCGCTCCAACGAAGCCGGCACTCCCGTTGTTGCAACCCTTCCCCCGGCTCCGGACCCGCCTCGTCTAGAACAGGAGAAAGCAACACCTGAGATTTTGCTCGTCGATGACAGCGAAAGCCTAAGGGAGATCACCGCAGCAATGCTGCGAGATCGCGGTTTTAAGGTCCTCGCGGCCGCCGGCGGAGCCGAGGCCCTTGCTTCAATCGAGCGCGATCCGGACCGCTTCGACCTCATCATCACGGATTTCGCCATGCCGCTGCTATCCGGCCTAGACGTAGTACGTTACGCCCGCAACTTGCGTCCGGGCTGGCCGGCGATCATCATCAGCGGCTATGCAGACGAGACGGAGATGAAAGAGCGTCCAGACGATGTTCCACTTCTTGGCAAGCCTTATCCCGACGAAGCACTGGTCGACGTCATCTTGCAGCTCTTAAAAAACAGCCGTCACCCTGCCGTGCGGCAAGGCCTTGCGTGACGTCTGCCTCCGTCAGCGCGCTGACGTCTTCTGCTGTCAATCGTTCGCGGACTCCGTTAGGCGGTACGAGAGCAATTGTCGGCCGACTGCCATTCGTTGCCAATGAGGGCTTCGGGGCCGGGTGGCTTGCGATAGCGCACCTCTGATCATAGCGCGGCGCCGAACTCCTGCTCATCATCGTCCCCCTGCGTACCAATGTCGGAAAATGTCAGGATATCATGACTTTAGCTGCCGTGATAGAATCGGTTCGTAGCCATCCCCCTGGCCAGTAAGGCACACCGCCGATGACCCCGGGGGGGGGCGGTCAAGAGCTGGTAGGGATCGAGCCCTAGACCCGGCCGGCCCCTTCGCTTTCACTGCCTCGAAATTGGGAAAGGGGTATCTGCCAATGACGATCCCGCCCGAAACCGCAGAAATCAGCCATTCTGGCCTTGGCATTGGTGGCGAAAGCGCCGCGATCCACTCGACAAAGTCTGGGGTTAAACTGGGGTTTGACCGGCAACTGGCGGTGCAGTATCGCCCGGTCTCGACGCTGATCCTGTACGCCCGCAATGCTCGGACGCATTCGGAGCGGCAGGTCGCCGAAATCGCCGCCTCGATCCGCGAGTTCGGCTGGACAAACCCGATCCTGGTGGATGGCGACAATGGCTTCATTGCCGGCCATGGGCGACTACTGGCAGCGCGAAAGCTCTGCATGACCGACGTGCCGGTGATCGAGCTTTTGCCGGATTGAGCGAGGCGCACAAGCGGGCGCTGATCATTGCCGACAACAAGCTGGCCCTGAACGCCGGGTGGGACATCGATCTGCTCGGCGTCGAACTGGCCGATCTGCAGAGCATGGGCTTTGACCTGGCGCTCACCGGGTTCGGCGAAGAGGAGGTCTCTTCACTACTTGCCCACGGCACGGCAGGCCTCACCGATCCCGATGAAGTTCCCGAAACACCCAGGCAACCGGTCAACCAGTCGGGTGATCTCTGGGTTCTTGGAAAGCATCGACTGATTTGCGGTGACAGCACCAATTCCACCGACGTCGAGCAGGTGCTATCTGGTGTGAAGCCGCACCTGTGCGTGGTTGATCCCCCGTATGGCGTTGCCTATGATCCGACCTGGCGCAGCCAGCTTCCAGACCATGCCGGTGTCGACCTTGCCCGCGGCACAGTCCTGAATGACGACCGCGCCGACTGGCGTGAAGCCTGGGCGCTATTCCCGGGCGATGTCATCTACGTCTGGCACGGCGCCCTGCACGCCGCCACCGTGGCCGAAAGCCTGGAGGCGTGCGGCTTCTCCATCCGCTCGCAGATCGTCTGGGATAAAACCCGGCTGGTGATCGGCCGGGGAGACTATCATTGGCAGCATGAGCCCTGCTGGTACGCAGTCAGGAAGGGCAAGAAGGGCCACTGGTCCGGCGACCGAAAACAGACAACGGTCTGGCAGATCCCGCACAGGAAATCCGAGACAGGTCACGGCACCCAGAAGCCGGTCGAATGCATGAAGCGGCCGATCGAGAACAACTCCTCGCCCGGCCAGGCCGTTTACGAACCCTTCTGCGGCTCGGGCACCACCATCATCGCCGCCGAGATGACAGGCCGTGTCTGCCATGCCATCGAACTCAACCCTGCCTATGTCGATGTGACCATCACCCGCTGGCAGGATTTTACCGGCGAGTCCGCGACACTGGAGGCAACCGGCCAGAGCTTTGAGGAAGTGCGGGCCGAGCGGCTTGGCGGGGCAAGCCAGGCTCATGACGAGGTTCGGTCATGATGACACTTCCACCACCATTATAGGTAGCCAGTCCCGCACAGGTTCTTTGATGGAGGCCCTCGCCAACGTCATCGCCGGCTATATCGTCGCCATCATCGTGCAGCGGCTCGCCTATCCCCAGTTCGGCATCGAAACGACACTGGCCACCGACGGCTTGATCGCGGCCATCTTCACCACGGCCTCGCTGGCTCGCCCCTATGTGCTGCGACGCTTCTTCCAGTATCTCGCTGATGTCGACAAGCAGCACGATCTTCAGTGCAGCGAGCGGCTGAAGCAGCGTCTTGTCCGGAGGCCATGATGCGTGGACGCAAGCCAAAACCGCAGCTCTACCTCATCGACGGCGATGACGATCCCGGCTCGAAATCCAGGCGCAAACCAAAGCCGCCGACCTGTCCTGCGCATCTCAGCCAGACCGCCAAGACCGAGTGGAAAAGGCTCATCGCGAGCCTGCATCTGCGCGGCATCATCGGCGACAACGACCGCGCGGTGCTGGCGGCTTATTGCCAGGCTTATGGCCGGTGGGTCGAAGCCGAGCGCAAGCTGGTCGAGACGCCGCTGCTGATCAAGCTACCCTCTGGCTACATCCAGCAAAGCCCCTGGCTGGCGATTGCCACGAAGCAACTGGAGATCATGCACAGATACGCCGCAGAACTCGGCCTTTCGCCGGTCTCACGCAGCCGAGTCACCAAGCTGCGCTCCCACGAGCAGAAGCCTTGGGAGTTCGGTAGTCGGCCTGCCGATGCGTATCTGAAGCCGAGGCGCTAAGCTCCGTCTGCATTTATTCTCGATCGTGAGCCTGTCAACGCCGCCACGGCAGGTGACAATGTTGATGTGGCCGCTCCGGTACGCCACAATGGACTATTCGCACTGCCGGCGCGATCTGCGTCCATAAGGCTGATAGGAGTTGTCTTCTGGATTGTAGGATCGGTAGCGTGCGAAGCACGATGCGATATGTCTTGAGTTGGTGTAGGCCGTGGGCTCGTCCTCGGTTACGGCGTACCCAAGATAGGTCTCATCCAGAGTCGGCTCCGCAGCGTCAAATGATTTGTCGTCGGGACTGCTGGATCCCGCATTGAACGGAGAGACGCATTCCTTCCGTCTGCCGCTGTAAGATCTGTAGCTGTTGTCCTGAGGCCGATACGATCGATAATGATCGTTGCACCATTGCAGGTGCGCCATATCCATGGCTTCAGCGGGTTCTGGCTCAGCGGGAGTTTCGGATGTTTGATCCGGAACTGCGCCGGTTACAGTCATGTCGACAGGCGGAGACTCCAGATTTTTTCCTACTACGGCAGCGGGGGTGGAGGGTCTCGCAGGCAGACGCTTCGAGGGCTCGGCATAGGCTGGGGTCGTTTCAACGGCCCAGCGCGACCCATTATTAAGTTCCCAGTCTGGAACGGGCTCGGCGGTGGTCAAGTAGATCGCGAAGATTGCCCCGGTGGCAAATATTGCGAGTGTTAAGACGAAGCCACTCAGCCCGGCCAGAAATAGTTTCATGCTACTTATCTCTCGCGCTTCGATAACCAAAAAGCAGCGGCATTGGTTCGGTCTGCGCGGGATACAGCCGGATGTTCATCGTATGAGGCGCTCACGTTGCAAGATCGTCGCACAGTTTGGACAGGTTACCTCACGATTGCTCAGGAGCTTGGCTCCTGCCGGTATGTCGCCCCCGCCACAGCGCTTCCAGAAAACCTTCCCCTTGTTGGGTGTATCCGATTCTTCAACGACATGAATCAAACCGTGAAGGTCAACGGCGGTGAACAAGTTCGCGCTGACCTCTTTTTTCACCATTGAGTTGCCGCTGGGTTCCAACCTCGGCCTGGGGCCGAGGTTTGAACCCTCCCGATCAGTCCATCACATGGATGATCTTGTGGGTTGCGGGATCGACTACCACCGTCCGGTTGTCGACGATCGTGTAGCGATACTTCTGGTCTGGCACTTCGTACAATTCCACGGTGTCCGGGACCGTGTTGCCGACGTTCAGCTCCACACCTAGCAACTGGATCGAAGCGATCGGCTTCTTCTTCACATATTCGCGAACGACCGTTTCCTGTTCCGGCTTGAACACGACAACTTCGTCAGCCATCGCGGAACCTGCAAATGTAGCTAGGGCCAGGCCGGCGACAGCGCTTGTGAAATATCTCATAGCAATGTCCTTTTTGGAGGATAAAGCTTCGATCACGTCGAAGCGCTAACCAACGGGGCCCGGAGCTGGATGTTCCTTTATGGGACTTCAGACGCATGGCGGTTGGACTAAAGGCCCAACGTATGACGCATTGGTCCCATAATCGCAGGGTCAGGGAACGTAGCGGCACCGCATTCCGTTGGCCCGGCACGCTAAGGGAGGCAATCATGAACAACAGCGTTCGCGAGGCGCGATGGCTTTTCTACCCAGTTATCGCAGTCGGCGTTGCGTTCCTCAGCCTGGGAATGATCGTCAGTTGAGTTCACAATTTCGCAGATGCGCAGGTCCCGTCCCTCACTGCGCTGACAGGCCCTTCGGCCAGAAGCAAGCTGAAGGGTTGTTACCCGTCGCCGGGCCTCTCTCAATCTCTTCTCGGCGACGGGTGCACCCTGGAGGTTTGCGCATGTGGAGTCGCCGCGAGGCACAGGCATTTCGACCCGATGAGGTTAGGCTCCTCCAGGAGTGCTTTGACGTGATCGTGGCAACGCATTTCCTTGACTCGCGATCGGAGAGGTCGGAGGAAATCGCAAGCGCGCTCATCCTCGCGTTCCAGCGTGGCGTCAGAGATCGAGACGAACTTATCCGGCTCTCCGACCTGCCAGACCGGTCAGCCCACGCGTCCGAAATCTAACGTTTGAGACGACAGCTATGCGCCCTGATCCACATCTATTCCGAGCAGCCGACTTCCTCAGCAGGCCACCGGGTTTCTACTTCATTCTAGTACTGATGATCGGATGCACGCTTCTCGTCCCCCTCGGGTGGACTGATGTCGTCACCTTCGGTCTCAGCGTTGCGGCAATTGTCATCACAGGCGTTGTGCTCGTCCAAGGTTATCGTGACACCGCCGCAATCCATGCAAAGCTCGACGAGATAATCGTCGCTTTGAAGGAGACGCGAAACGACGTCGTCGGCCTGGAGCATGAAGATCCGAAGCACATCCGAGAGACGGTGCGTCGGTTGGAACGTGAGGCCCACCAGATGCCGCCATGGCCAGTAGATGATTAGGCGAGCTCCGCGGGTTCCTGGACGTTCGAAGTGCGGTCACCTTAGCCCCGACTTCAAGCATCGGCAGGTCTTTTGCATACCCGTCACTCGATCAAGCAAGCGTGGAACCACTCTGTCGCGTAAGCCGTTCAAATAGGGCGATTTCTGTTCCAGCTAAGACGATCGAAAAGGCAACGACCACGGTGATTGGGCAGGGGCAGAGCATTGTTCAATTGCCTTCCAGGACGGGGACCGCTGAGCGCCACCGGTTGGGCAACCCAGGGAGCGAGTTTTTCAGGCGATTGGCCGCCCGGGTAAACGGACTTTCGCTTGCGGTCCAGTTCTTCGTTGTCGGCGGCTTGGTCTCGCTGCTGGCCATGTTAATGGTCGGCGCCGTAGTTACCACACTTATCGAGAGGGCGGTTACGCGGAATGCAGGCGCCACGACCGCCCTTTATGTCGACAGCGTGATTGCTCCTCTGCTGCCCGACATGCGCAATACGCAGGTGTTGGACGACGCAGCGCGGCAGGCGCTCGATGAAACCTTGGGACAAGGCGCGCTCGGGCGGCGTCTTGCGGCGATGCGCCTGTGGTCCCGCGACGGGACCATCCTCTATGCCGAAGACGAGTCGTTGATTGACCGTCGCTTTGTGCTGACGCCCGACATCAAAAGCGCCTTTGCGGGAAACATGGTGGCGAACTATGACCGCTTCGATATCCTCGACAAAGATATGATGGAACCCTCGGGTCCCCTGCTCGAAATCTACAATCCGATCCTACAACCTTGGTCCGGCAATGTGGTGGCAGTGATCGAGTTCTACGAGTATGCCCACGACTTCGAAGCGACGCTGCAGAATGCGCGGCTGCGAAGCTGGCTGGCGGTGGCGGGCGTGACCGTCGCCTTCTTCCTGGCCCTCTATGCCGTTGTGGTACGGGGCAGCCGCACCATCGATCGGCAAGCCAGGGACCTCAGCAGGCGTGTCGGAGAGCTGACGACACTGCTTGATCAGAACCGCGCCTTGCACCAGCGCGTACAGACCGCGACGCAACGCACAACGGCGCTCAATGAAAGTTATCTGCGGCGGCTGGCGGCCGATCTGCATGACGGCCCGACGCAGTTCGTCGCGTTGGCCTCGATGCGCCTCGACAGCGAGACGGTACTGGGCAAGCATATCCCACACGACAAGCGTGAGAGCGAGGTTTCGTCAATCCGCGCCAGCCTGGAGGAAGCGCTTCAGGAAATCCGCGACATCTGCAACGGTCTCGTGCTTCCACAAATCGAGATGGCCGACCTGCCGGAGCTTATTGGACACGCCATCGCCGCCTATGAGCGGCGCACAGGAATGCAGGTCGAGCAGCGGCTTGACCCGGTCACTCCGGCGCTGCCGATCTCCGAACGGATCTGCATTTATCGCTTCTTGCAGGAAGCGCTCAACAACGGCTATCGCCACTGTCGCGGCGCCTCCCAGATAGTGACGATGACTTGTGATAAGGACAAGGTCGTCGTCACGGTATCGGATGAAGGGCCGGGTTTCGATCCCGACGGGGTTGCGCCCGGGAGCCTTGGTCTGGCTGGTCTGCGAGAACGGGTCAAAAGCCTGGGTGGGAGTTTTGACCTGGACACGTCGGAGAAAGGCACAGTCCTTACGGTCACTCTTAGCCTCAAAGAACCGGCGCCGTCATGACGCGGCCAATCACTATCGGAGTCGTCGACGACCACCCTTTGTTTCGCGAAGGCGTGATACGCAGTTTGGCCGAGACGGGGCGCTTCGAGATCGTGGCTGCCGGCTGCACCGCCGAAGATGCCCTGCGCATTGCGGGGGACCAACGGCCCGACATCTTGCTGATCGACCTTTCAATGCCAGGCGGCGGCCACAACGCCATTAAACCGATACTGACCCGCAATGCCTGTCAATGCATCGTCGTGTTGACGGCGTCCGAAAGCAGCGACGATGTTATCGCCGCGCTCAATGCCGGGGTGAAGGGCTACGTGCTCAAGGGTATAGGTTCGCGCTCGCTGGCGGAGATTCTTTCAGCCGTGAACGAAGGCGAGACTTACGTGTCTCCAAGCATGTCGGCGCATCTCCTCTCTGCACTCGCAGGTACGAGCCGATCAGGTAATGTGACTGATCCCATCGTGACATTGAGCGATCGCGAGCGCGAGGTGTTGAGGTTAGTAGGCTCGGGACTGAGCAATAAGACCGTCGGATTGCAGCTCAATCTCACCGAAAAGACAATCAAGCATCACATGTCCAGAATATTATCGAAGCTAAACGCAAAAAACCGCACCCAAGCTGCAATGTTTCTTCGCAATTCGCTCGACACTGATGCCAGTGCGCCCGCCTCGCCTAGCGGGCTAAGCGAAAACGCCGGTAATCCTTTTGTGTCGCGTTCCGGTTGATGATTGTGCGGCCCTGCGCGTCTCGCATTTCATAGCGGCCATTGCGGATTGTCTCGCGCATGCCGTTGCGGTGCGTGATGTCGGCCTTAGCGGGGGTACTATTCGACACGTCCGTGCCGGGTGTGTCGGCAGCAGCATTACCCCCACCTTTTGCGTTGCCGTTGCCGTTGCCGTTCCCGCCACCGTTGCCATTGCCGTTCCCGCCACCGTTGCCATTGCCGTTCCCGCCACCGTTGCCATTGCCGTTCCCGCCACCGTTGCCATTGCCGTTCCCGCCACCGTTGCCATTGCCGTTCCCACCACCGTTGCCATTGCCGCCGCCATTGCCATTGCTTTGGGCTTGGGCGCTAGCAGGCAACAGGTTGGCATCGCCATTGGAAAGTTGCAGCACATAGGGACAGGCGGTCGCCGCAGCGAGGACCAGCGTTGAAAAGGCCTTCGAAAAAAAACATCGTCGCGAGAGCATTATCTACCTCGTTCATTGAAGATTTGAAGCATCCCTCGGTTCCCTTACGTCTATTCGGCGCGCCGAGGGCGTTCGCGAGCATATAGTTCACGCCGGCTAGCCGCATTGCCGGCGCGACCCGCCTCCGTAAGGCTGGTAGGAATTGTCGTCCGGATTGTAAGAGCGGTAGCGCGCAAAGCATGAGGCGATATGCCGTGGCGTGAGGAAGTTCGCAGGGCCTTCCTCGACTGCGTATCGCCCATGCGGTCGATCTATCCCGATATCCGCATGGTCCACCTCCTCCTCTTCGCGAGTGCTGGACCCGCTCGTGAAGGGAGAGACGCATTCCCGCTGGCTGCCGCTGTAGGACCTATAGCTGTTGTTCTCCAGCCGGTACGATCGATAGCGCTCCGAGCACCATTGTACGTGCGCCATCGTTGTTGCTACGTCGGGCTCGGGCGCAGTTTCGGAGTTTTGATCTGGAAGCGCGCCGGTTGTGATCCTGTCGACAGGCGAAACCTCTGGGTGTTTCACGACTGTGGAGGGTTTGAACGAAGGTTTCGCAGCTACACGCTTGAGTGGCTGGGCGGATGCTGCCGAAGCTTCGCCGGTCCAGGAGGATCCGCTGCCACCCCTCCATTCAGCTCGAGGCTTGGCCTCGGTGACGTAGATGGCCCCGGCGGCAATCGCGAGCGTTGCGGCGAAACCGCTCAGCCCGGTTAGAAACATGCTCATGTCGTGCTCCCTGAAGTATGTTTGGTTCGGGGAGGAGACGCAGGTTCGGTCCCGGAACTCGGTGCACCGGCCGGACATACGGCCTCGCCCGGAGACGGAGGCTGCGTGCGCACCCGGCTCCCGCTGATTAGAGCGTGCTTGACGTATTCCAGTGCGGCCGGCTCCTTCGACACGCCGAGGTGGTCGTGCCGTCCGTCCTTATGCAACTTTGACCAGTCCACGGTTTCCAGCCGGCCGGTGAAGGACTTTCCGGGCTGCAAACGTGACGAGAGGGTAAACAGCCCGTCCGAACCATACATGTCGATCGCCCGGCGCACGTTGCAGGGCACTGGCGTAGGATTGTATGCTTCGAAGACGAGAAGCGTCTGGACCGGCACGCCGGCGGCGCGGAGACGCTCGGTAAATCTGGTTGCCGCGTTACCTCCCATCGAAACGGGCGGGAAAAATAGCGGGCCTGCATCCCGGCGTGCGGTCACAAACACCATGTGAGAACTGCCGCAAACCCAACGAACACAGAGCCCCACAATATTGTATCAAGCGCCACGCGCGCATTCCTGCCGAAATCCGGGTCAGTCTCAATTGGATGTCTAATTAGTTTTGGGGTCATCGGACCGACCGCTAGATGGCGCAAATGAAAATGCCTGCACACGTCTGCGACGCCGCGAGGCGGAAAATGCTTCTCGACGCCAGTCCAGAGCCAGTTCAGTGCCCGGCTCTGGATGAGGGATGGAAAAGGTCAGTTCATCACGTGCACGACCTTGCGCGTGCCCGGGTCAACCAGAACCGTCTTGTTGTCGATGACGACGTAGTCGTACTTGGCATCGGGCACTTCGAGCTTGTGCACCTCGACGGTTTCAGGCAGCGCTGTCCCGACGTTGAGTTCAACGCCAGGCAGGTTGATCGAAGCCAACGGCTTCTTCTTCACGTATTCACGGATGACCGTTTCCTGTTCCGGCTTGATGATGACGTCTTGCGCCATCGCGGAACCGGCAAATGTTGCCAGTGCCAAGCCGGCGACTGCGCTCGTGAGATAAGTCTTCATAACAATCTCCCTTGTAAGGACTAAAACGCTTCGATCTCTTGTCGAAGCTTGCGTCAAAACGAGGCGCAAACAGGCATGTTCCCCTGTGGGCCTTCAGGCCCATTACGGTTGGGACCAAAGGCCCAATCGTCCCATTCATTGGTCTCATGGTCGCATGGTTCGGGAACGTAGCGGCGCCGCAGTGCGTTGGCCCGGCACGCTAAAAAGAGGCGATCATGAACAACAGCGTTCGCGAGGCGCGATGGCTTTTCTACCCGGTCATTGTTGCCGGCGTTGCGTTCCTGAGCCTGAGGATGATCGTCAGTTGAGTGCAAAGTTTCACAGATGCGCAGGTCCTGTCCCTCACTGCGCTGACAGGCCCTTCGGCCAGAAGCAGGTCGAAGGGTTGTTACCCGCCGCCGGGTCTCTCTCAATCTCTTGCCGGCGACGGGTGCACCTTGGAGGTTGGCGCATGTGGAGTCGCCGCGAGGCTCAGGAAACCGACCCGATGGTGTCAGGCTCTTGCAGGAGTGCTGCGACGTGATCGTCGCAAAGCACTTTCTTGAATCGCGATCGGAGAGGTGGGAGGAAATTGCAAGCGCACTCATTCTTGCGTTCCAGCGTGGGGTCAGAGATCGGGACGAACTTATCCGGCTCGCCAACGTCTGAGGGCTCGAGAAGATTAGGTGGGCTGTTCCCGGACGTTCATACCGCCGACCATACCGCCGACACCTCAGCCAGCATCCGGCAGGGTGGCCATTTGGAGTTGACGTCAGAGCGAGCCGGTCCACGGTCACAGCTAAATATTCACAATGGCGGAACATGCGGGACCACAGAATGTTGTGATGAACACGGAGGAAGCAAGGCAATGAACGGTGTGATTTATTTGATCGGACTGGTTGTAGTGGTCCTTGCAGTACTTTCCCTCCTCGGCCTTCACTAGGAGAGCGCTATGCAAGGGCAACCCGGATCACAGTCCGATTTCGAATCGGCGAAGGCTGAAGTTACCGCCAAAATCGAGGAAGGAAAGCGCACGGCGTCGGAGGCATTTCATGAGGCCAAAGACGAAGTGACAAGGAAGGCTGGCGAATACGCCGAGGAAGCAAAGGCAACTCTTTTTGAGCAAGCCGAGGGCACTCAGCGCGACGTCAGCTCCAACTTGAAGGCATTCGGAGGGGCGTTGCGGGCTGCAAGCGAGCATCTGGCAAATGCGGACCAGCGAACAGCTTCGAAATTCGTTCTTGACGCTGCAGGAGGGTTAGAGCGGCTGTCTTCCTCCCTCAAGGACAAACCGTTCGAGGAAGTCCTTGGTGAAATTCGGACCTTCGGACGGGAAAATTCTGGAGCACTTATCGCCGGCTCGGTCCTCGCGGGCCTTGCGCTTGGCCGCTTCATCAAGAGTTCCGCGGTCCCCGCCCAATCGCCACAGGCCGGGTCCAAGGGTCGAGACGACGCGGCGTCAGACTGGGCCGAGGGCGGAGAGTCTCCCCTCAGCGACGATCCAAATGAAAGCGGGATCAATCCGAGCGTGGGGACAGGTCCATGAACGACTCTTCGGACGGGCGCGGTCTGGTGACGCTGATCGGCGATCTGGCTCAACAGGTGACCACTTTACTCCAGACTGAGGGCAAACTTCTTCGGTCGGAAATGTCCGACAAACTAAGCAAGATTGGGACCGGGGCTGTCGAGGTGTTGGGTGGCGCGATTTGCCTGCTCGCGGCCCTGATGGTGCTCTTGCAAGCCCTGGTCATCGCGTTAGCCAACGCCGGTCTCGGACCAGGCTGGTCGTCACTGCTCGTTGGAATAGCTGTGGCGGTTGTGGGTGTGGTGCTTCTGCGTTCAGGAGCTGCCACGATGAAGCCGGAGGATTTGGCGCCGGAACGGACACAAGAACAATTGAAGCGCGATGTGCGCGTGGTGAAGGAGCAGCTCAAATGAGCGAGAGAACCACTGCCGAATTGGAACGTGATGCCGAAGCGGCGCGCGCCCGTGTGGCCGATACTGCGGAGTCGATCCGCAATCGAATGACGCCCGGCCAGATGATAGACGAGTTCTCCGGCCTTTTCTCAGGCGGCGACGGGGCGACCGCACTCGGCAACTTGAAGGCTCAAGTGCGAGACAATCCCTTACCGCTTACGTTGATCGGGACGGGTCTTGCTTGGCTCATGCTGGGAAATGGACCCACATCGCATGCACCGTCTCAGGGCAGTGGTCTAAATGGGCCAGCGGCCAGACCTGACTTCGGCAATTCGAGCGTTGGCGACGCTGCCTCGCGCAGCGGGGGACCGAGCGCGAGCATCAAAACAGCCGCTAGCGAGTCGGCGAGCGCATTGGAGGATATGGTGTCGGATGCGGCCCGATCCGCGAAGTCGATAGCGGCGGATACATCGGAGGCAGTTCGAGACAATCTTTCGGAGGGCAAACGATGGGTTGAAGACATCGCCGGCGGAGCGACTAACAGTGTTGGGGATATCGCAGCGAAAGCTCGCCAATCCGCAACTGACTTGTTTGAAAATGAGCCGCTGATCATCGCGGCGTTAGGTTTGGCAGTCGGAACCGCCATCGGTGCGATGCTGCCTCGGACCACACTCGAGGATCAAAATCTCGGCGCGCATTCGGATAAAGTCCGCGGAGCCGCGAAAGATTTGATGGAGAAGGGAGTGGAAGGAGCAAAGGAAGTTGCAGCTGACGCTTACCAGACTGTCAAAGACGAAGCGGACCGGGTTGGGATGAGTCAAACTGGCGACACATCGCTCGTCGGCAAAGTGACCGAAGTCGTCAAATCCACATCTGCAAAGACCGAGGATGCGATACGTGAGAAGATCGTTCCGCCTCACCCCGCGCGATCTTTGGAGCTTGATTGAACCGTGGGGTGATACTTATCGGGCGACTAAGTTCGCAGTTCTAACGGCTTCACCGACGCTCGCCGCCGCCGATTTGGTCATGATTTGAACTCGGCCACCGCGATCCGCTCGGCTGCAAAGGGCAGCCGGGCCAAAACTTGGTGGGCCTCTTCGAACAGGCAAAGTCCGTCCTTAACCATCCAGCGATGAACCAAACGGTTGGCGCTCGAGCATTGGCCCAGATCGGACTTTGTCGTTGCGGCATCGAGGGAACAAGGAACTTCCTCATGTCGTCCGATGCCGATGAACAAAAGCATGCCGAAGCGCTACCACCGCAACTCGCCTCGCCAAAGAAACTGGGATCGCCAGGGCCTAGGCTGCCTAACTTGTAGGTCTGCTCGGCCCGAACTGGACATCCCTTGTCCGTGAAGCGAGATTGCTTCGAAGGCGGCGGTAGCCGCAAGATGGCACCGGTCGATTGTCGATGCTTCGTTCAGGTCATCAGGCCTTCGAAAGTATCGATCGGGCAAAGATAGAGATCACACCGGTGATCGAATGGAGGTCGCAGTGACTGCGGGCGAAGACGAGACTTGGTGGCGCCGAGCTATTCGGTTCGGCGCTCCGCACTTGCAAAAGACTCAGACCTCGGCCGTGTTTCCGTTTCAGTCTCCCCAAAACGTGGGCCTACCAACAAATGAAGCAAAGTCGCCGGCGGCCCTTCGCAGTTGGGTTTATCGCTTAGATCACAACGAAATCGGCTGCGGTGATTGTGGGCGATCCCGCGAGCGACGCGAACTTGATTGCTCCGTAAGTGCCGCCTGAGCCGTCCCTGTCGAAGTAAAGGTTGCCGGTGTCCGAATTATACAGGATGCGGTCGCTGGCATCCTTGGCCGATATTGCGATGTCCTTAAAAGCGCTGTCAGGTAGCGCCCCGATCACCAGGCCGATGAAGAGGGCGTTGTCGACGTGGATCGTGTCATCAACGCGGTTTAAGTCGGTGATGGTGTCGACATTGGTCGCGGCATTCAATGCCGTGTTGAAGATAAAGATGTCGGCTCCCTTGTGGCCAGTCAGTGTATCGTTGCCGGTATAGCCTTTGATGGCGTCGTTGCCGGCGCCGCCATTGATGGCGTTGTTCGCGGCGTTGCCGAAGACGTTGTCGTTGTAGTTCGACCCCGATAGGTTCTCGATCGAGTTGAAGGCGTCGCCCGTGGCGTCGCCCGAATTGATCGCCGGGTTGGCGAGGCTGACAGTGACGGCCTTGGTCGCCGAGGCATAGGACGCCCGGTCCAATCCGCTGCCTCCGCTCAGATAGTCAGCGCCGGTGCCGCCCATAAGCGTGTCGTTGCCGTCACCGCCGAATAGGCGACTGTTGCCGGCGCCGGCATAGAGCTTGTCGACGCCGACTTCGCCCAGCACGTTGCCGTCGATGGTCCCGAGCCGGCCGTCATAAAGATCATCACCTTCACCCAGGAAGGCGTCGCCGATCATCTTGCCGGTGTTGGTTATGAGGTCTTTCGACGGTCCGTTGGATACGAAGGAGTTTTGAGCGCTCGCGATCGTCCCGGAATTGCTGACGGTGAGCGTTTCGGAGGCGAAGTGATAGACAGCGATGCGTCGGCGTTCACGATTCCAGTGTTGATGAAGCTCGAACTCGTGGCCGGAAGGGGGCCGTCGGAACGGAAGGAAGCAGCCACGGCTTCGACGATCGCCGACGCTTCCTGTGCGATGAGACCGTGATTGACGATCTGCTGGCCGTCCCCAAAGAGGCGTATGCTGTTT
This sequence comes from Mesorhizobium yinganensis, assembly GCF_040081985.1. NCBI lineage: Bacteria > Pseudomonadati > Pseudomonadota > Alphaproteobacteria > Hyphomicrobiales > Phyllobacteriaceae > Mesorhizobium > Mesorhizobium yinganensis. Next base: position 63,556 of record NZ_JBEBMH010000022.1, read on the forward strand.
CCTTCGAATGCACGAACCTGGCCGGTGGCCTCCACGGTGACACTGTTTGGCCCTCCTCCGGGATAGAAGCCGAGGACGATCGCGTCACCATAGCTCGCGACCGTTCCGGCAACGATGACCTCGTGGCCGTCGGTGACACCCGAATGTATCACGCCGTTCAGGAAGACCTGCTGGGCAATGAACACGTCGTCGTCGTCGACCAGTGTGGGGGACGTCGTGCCGCTTTGCGGGAAATGCCATGCCATGATCGCGCTCCGTGTATGCCCGCCCGGAAAATGACCGTGCCGGCGTGAATTCACGACAAGAGCTTAGCACGCCAGTTGCGTGCGAGGTCTCGACGCTTCGGCCTTGGCACCTGCGTCTGGCGCTTCTCATTCCAATGCAGGCTGAGCGTCTGATCTACTTTCTTCACGCCCCATGCATCTGCGGAGCTTGGCACGAGATCGTCATGCATAGCCGGCATGTCTGGTCCGAACCGGTCGCGCAGGGCACGGTCTGGCAATAAGCGACCACCGTTCATTGCGGCATCGATCAGGCTTTGCAGTGCCGATCCCATGAGGCAATATAAGCATGAGGCAATATAAGTATGTGTGGGGGGAGATATGCCTGTGATTGCGAATGGCATCTTCCAGCGAGGCGGGCACGGTAAGCTAGTCTCGCTGGAGGCCATTTACCAACGTCGTAAGTCGTGATGCTTGTGTGGGGAGGAGTTCCGGCAACCGACATGGACGCATCACAACAACCCACCCTAAGCCTGTATCGACCTGAATGGCGAGCGCTGGCTTTGGGGCTTGCGGTCAGCCATCTCATGACGAAGCCGTCATTTATGCGAATTCGTTTTGGAGAGTTGTCGCAACTGTTGGCTGGGGTTATTAATCGCGACCACTATTTTTTTGTAGTCGACGAGACCCATCGCGTTCAAGGATTTGCGGGGTGGGCGCTTACCAGCCGCAACAATGCGGAAGACTGGCTGAATAGCCGCCGCGGATTAAGATCCAGCGACTGCCTTGCGGGCGAATGCATCGTCATGAACGCCTGGTCCGCAAACAGCACCTCGGCTCATCGATACATGTTGAAAGAGGCGCGACGACTTCTGCAAGACAAAGATGCCCTTTTCTTTAAGCGTTATTATGAAGACGGCAGCACTCGCCCCGTGCGCATCAACATGCTCGGCCTTTCCCTTTAGCTGGACTACGTCCTTTGGAGCTGGTGTGCCAACCCGCGACAACTGCAATTGTGCAAGCTGAGCGCGACATCATAAGATTGAAACTGAACGCGTGCCATCTGCAGAAGCGAGGCGACCAGGTAATGACTGAGTTTGTCGGGACTGACGCAGGCGAAATCGCGGATGCCACCGATGGCACGCTCTTTGGTTTTACTGGCGGAACGGTCGCCGACCTGACGGATGCCGATGGCGACATCTTTCGCGCGCTTGACGGCGGTGACGTTATCGAAAGCGGCGCCGGCGATGACACGCTAGACGGCGGCGCTGGCGATGACTTTCTAAACGGTGGCGCCGGGTCTGATCAGCTTATCGGCGGCCTCGGCGACGACAGTTACGAAGTCGACAGCCTTGGGGATACCGTTGTCGAGGAAGCGGGTGAAGGGACGGATTCGATCGAAACCTCGCTCCTGAATTACTCTCTTGCTTCCCTGCCTGCAGTTGAAAACCTGACCATTGTCTCGCTGTCGGAAATCGACGGATTGGTCGCGACAGCCACGGGAAATGACCTTGACAATGTCTTGAGCGAAAATTTTCTCCGGCCGGGCCAAGTCACTCTCATCGGGGGAGCCGGGAACGACACGTTCCTAGGCGGTACGGTGGAAGACCTGTGTTATGGCGGCGTTGGAGACGATACCTACGTCTTCAGAGAGGGAAAAGGCGCTGGGCACGCGATAACAGTCTTCGAGAATGAAAACGAAGGTATCGATACGCAGCTCTACCAAAGCCTTACAGAGACGCGCACGGTCTCTCTCTACGACAATGTTGAGAACCTGATAATTAAAGACCACAACAATCTTGGCAACTACAGCGGAAATTCTATAGATAATTATATTGAAGTAGAAATACGAGATAATTATAATACTTCTGATCCTCAGAAATTTAACGTGATTCATGGCCTTGATGGTAACGACACGATCGTCGGCAGCCAATTCGTCGATGATATCTCGGGTGATGCGGGAAATGACATTCTTGATGGCGGCGGAGGTGACGACAGTCTCACAGGCGGCTCCGGAGACGATGTCTATTATGTGGTTGGCGTCGGCGACACTGTCACCGAACTGGCGGGCGGTGGCGGCGACCGCGTCGCAGCGCGAGGTGATTACGCGCTCGGAGCGGGCCAGGAAATCGAACTGCTGACCACCACCAACTATGGCGCTGTGCGGAACATCGACCTGAAGGGCAACGAACTTGCCCAGGCCATTGTCGGCAACGACGGCAACAATTGGCTGCATGACGGTGGCTTTGGCGCCGCCGATACGCTGCGGGGTCGCGGGGGAAACGACTTTTACACCGTCTACAACTCATCGGCCGTTGTCATCGAGGCGAAAGGACAGGGCGATTTCGACCGTCTCGCAGCGGGTGTCGACTATGTATTGGCGCAGGGTGTCGAGATCGAATCGCTGCGCACGACCGGCCAGCACGCCACATACGGCATCAACCTGACCGGCAACGAGTTCAGCCAGCAGATCATCGGCAACGACGGCGACAACCGTATCGATGGCAAGGGCGGCAGCGATACCATCCAGACGGGCCTCGGCAGCGACACGGTGGTGTTCTCGACAGCACTTGGCGGCAGCGTAGACAAGATCGTCGACTTCGATACAGCCGAGGATCAGATCGCACTCGACCACGCAATCTTCACTGCGCTTGGCCTGGGGGCGCTCGATGCATCCGCATTCAAGGACAACATCTTGGCGACAAGGGATGCCGACGACCGCATTATCTACAACTCCAACACCGGCTCACTGTTCTACGATGCCGATGGGCTCGGCGGAGCCGCCGCCGTGAAGTTCGCGTCGGTTGCTGTCGGGCTAAGCCTCACAGCGGCCGATTTCCAGATCATCTAGCGATACGCCTGCCAAAGTATTGGGTCCGATAACTGCCTTTAGCGGAGCCTATTTGGCTGCCGTAATACCCGTCACCGGGGAAAGGGCGGCCGGGACCGAGGAGGCGAAAAGGAACCATGACGCATAGCGGGCATTGACCGAGGAATGCGGCGCGGCGCGAACATCCGGAAGCATCATGGAAAAGACGATACTAACGAACAAGGCTCGGCAGGGCGGCCCTGGGCGACCTGTGCTATTTGTTCTGATCATATCCCTCTTGATCGCGGGGGTTGTCTGGGGGGCGGTTGCGATCTGGGGCGAGACCATTGACCTGCCTGCGGCCGATGGCCCTGGGGGCATCACTGCCCCGGCGCCCGGGACGGGCAACTGAACCTCCGTGTTTCATCCAAGGTCGTAGTAAAAATCGCAAATCAGGTCGGCAACTTTGATGGCTTCAAAATCCGTCATATGAGCAACCGTCTCAAGCGCGGTCGTCTCCATATCGTCCTGATCGACCGCCAGAAGGTCCAGAAGTTTTGCGAACTTGATCTTGAGTTCCAGGTCACCCCCAAACTCATCGATGGTTACAAGCAGAAGGTGCGTGTTCGCCTCGATCAACCGCGTCTGGATGCTGTCGGCGGAGGCGGCAAGGCTGCGCATCGCGGCGAAAAATTGATCGCGCGCATTAGCGTGTAGTTCGTTCATAGGTCGCTTTCTTCGCTATCCAGGCTCGACCTGTACGACAGACGGCGGGAAGGCATATGAGATTGGGGAGGATGCGCCATGGGTTTCGCATGGCCGGAACTTCCATAGCACAGTTGCGGTCGCTCTGATATGGGCGTCGGCACCCTTTCGGCGAGTCCTTCGAAGTGACGTGTTGCGGCTAAGGCAAATCGGCGCACACGAAAGCCGGATGAAGCGCGATGTCGTCGGGCGCATTTATGAGCCGTACCACTGGGGGCTGACGGCGCACGGACCTGGCGCCGACCGGCCGATTCCGGCGAGCGGATATGAGAATTCAGGTCGGGGGGCGGGAACAAAGGTGGAGGCGGCGTGGTTCAAGGCGATACCTGACTTCCGGATCGCGCGCCAGAGGAGCGCGTCGACCGGAGAGTCCGTAGATCGTAGCGGAAGAACTAGCCGTGCCCAGGTTCTATTTCGACCACAGCGAAGATAGCGTTACGCACATCGACCCGCTTGGTGTGGAATATGTCAATGTTGATGCAGCGGTCCGCGAGGCCGTCAGAAGGCTTACGGCACTGTTAGACGACCAGGTTGCAGGGCGACTTTCCATTGCGGTGAGAGACGAAACCGGTGTGGTTATCTATCGCGGAGAAGCTCACTTTGACCACGGCTGGCATTTGAACACAGGATGGATGAATCACCCTTGGTTATTGTGCTACTCATCGCCGGCCTAGTGGCAGCCATAGCCATCGGCGCCCTGGCAGCCATCGATTTATGGGAGCCTTTGGGGCTGCTCCGGTAGGAAAGCCAGTCGCTCCCAAGGAACGCCGCGCAAGCCGCCGAACCTCTATGACGGCTAGTTGCCGACCGGCTTCAAGCCAAGATCGTCCGGCGATCGACCAGCGTCCAGAAGGATGATCTCGTGCGGCAGCGCGTCGTATTCCTGCCCGTCAACCGTGACGCGGTGGAACCTCGCCTCAGATCCCGCCTTACGGGCCGCAGCCTGCACCCGACTCCGCTCCAGGAGCGCAGCCATCGCGCGCCGTTGCCGCAGGTGCCCAAGGATTGAGAGGGCGATCGTGGGTCGGTGGGGGACCATTTTGCTCGGCATACGCAGCACTCCTTTCGCATTTTAATCGACATGACTTGGATCTGTTCCCTTGTGTAGATCGCAGATCGGGAACCATGTTGCTGCTTCGTGGTTCGGAGGCATTCGACCAGGAGCAAGCCATGACCGGAACGATGCGAAAAATAGCGATGATTATTCTTGCAGGGGCAACCCTGTCGGCAGCCGGCTGCCAGATGGATCGGCAGACGACGGGTTCAATCTGGCCAACGAACTGCGCGGCGACCGGCTCGACGTGCGAAACGCCCGACCGAAATGTGCCTAACAAGTAGGATTGGAGCATCTGATATGAACGACAACAAATCAAAACGGGACAACCGGGACCGCTCACGAGTAGCAGCAGACGAGGAATATGAAGTCCAATATTTCGCAGGGGAAGCCGGCATCAGCGTTGATCAGGTACATCTGCTGATCGAGCGGTTCGGCAACGACCGCGAAGTTCTGATGCGTGAAGCGAGAAGGCTCGGCTCTTGACCTGGCATGCGGAAATTGTCCGCGAGGTGCAACGGGGCTTGAGACAACTCGGCGCTACGGAGGCAGATATCGCGGCCGTCAACACCACGGACCCGCGTGCGATGTATGACGCGATCCCGCGAGCCGGCGGCAAATCCGACATCCTCTCGATCATCGGCAGCTACCGCGACATGCTCCCGGACGACGATGTGCTGGAGCGCCTACAGCAATGGAATAGCGCCGAGTTTTTCACCCGTCGCGGAGAGCAGGCGCCGGTCCTCCCGTCACAGCGCCTTCTTACCTGCCCTTGAGCATGCGCCCGCGGCCACCGACGACATGCACACAAACGCGAAAAGCTTCGCCGGCCGGCGTCGGAGCAGCGGAACCTCCCCACCTCTCCGCAGTTCCTCTCCGGTTCCGGAGGTGCTGCATGCCGCGCTACTTTTTCGACGTGTTCGATGGAGAGGACATTTCCCGTGACGAGGTCGGCATTGATCTCGATCACGAGGACATGGCAGCCGAACATGCGGTCGCAGCCCTGCCAGATATGGCCCACGACGAGCTTCCGGATGGCCCGCAGCGCGACTTTTGGGTGAAGGTCCGCAACGGCAACGGAGAATACACCTTCGCGGCCGACCTAAAATTTAAAGCGGACTGGCTGAAGCGGCGCGGATAGAAGAGCCCGTCGCGCCGAGGGAGACGCGACGGGCTCTCGTGCAGCCAGCGTGCGCAGCTAAGTTTGCCTCCGAAGCCGCGATGAGCGTAAATCGCTAGATCGCCCCCGACGTTCCTCGAAAAAACGAAAAAAGCCCGCCGATCCGGATGGCCAGATCGACGGGCTGTGTTGCCTGAGGCGGTAATCTCTACATGTCCGCCCGATGATTCTGCAATGGCGGCTAAAGGAACCGTTATAGGTTCAGGTCCGGACGACTTTCATTTGGTTATCGGCCCGCAGGATGTCGCCAGATTCGACGTAAGCCATTTCCAGCAGATGCGAGAGAAATTCCATCCGCTCGCTATCGGCAATATCTTTCATCTCGCGAAGCAGCCCATGTAGATACCGAACCTTCTCGATTTTTGACCTTTGATCGGGCGCCATGTTCTTCCTCCGAGCAAGTACCCAAAGGTGTAGCTAGTTGCATTCCGGCGACAACGGTACTTTGGATCTATCTCGGGCAGGTGGTGAATGCGGTCTTGCTGGCGACGACTCCACATGCGCCAACCTCCAAGGTGCACCCGTCGCCGAGAAGAGATTGAGAGAGGCCCGGCGACGGGTAACAACCCTTCAGCTTGCTTGTGGCCGAAGGGCCTGTCAGCGCAGTGAGGGACGGTACCTGCGCATCTGTGAATCTGGGTACTCAACTGACAATCATCCCAAGGCTTAGGAACGCAAAGCCGACGGCGATGACCGGGAAGAAGAGCCATCGCGCCTGTTGAACGCTGTTGTCCATGACTGCCTCCTTTTAGCGTGCCGGGCCAACGGGATACGGCGCCGCTACGTTCCCTGACCCTGCGACCATGAGACCAATGCAGTCGACGATTGCGCCTTTAGTCCCAGCCGTCATGGGCCTGAAGGCCCACACGGGAACGTGCCGCTTTGGGCTTCGTTTGGACGGCAGCTTCGACAAGAGATCGAAGCGTTCTAGTCCTCACAAGGGAGATTGTTATGAAGGCTTATCTCACGAGCGCAGTCGCCGGTCTGGCCCTGACTGCATTTGCCGGCTCCGCGATGGCCCAGGATGTCATCATCAAGCCGGAGCAGGAGACGGTGATCCGGGAGTATGTGAAGAAGAAGCCGTTGGCTTCGATCAACCTCCCTGGCGTCGAACTCAACGTCGGGACGGCGCTGCCTGAGACCGTCGAGCTGCACAAGCTGGAAGTGCCGGATGCCAAATACGACTATGTCGTCATCGACAACAGGACGGTTCTGGTTGACCCGGGCACACGCAAGGTCATCCACGTGATGAACTAAGTCTTCATCGTCCTTCATCCAGACCCGGCCGTTCGTCCGGGTCTGGACCGACGATGATGTTCTGGCGAAGCAGAATCCGCGTAGGAGGGACTGCCGCTATCGGAGGACTGGTCGATGAATTTTATGCCGTCTCGACGCCTTGATCGGATCGACCCGGATATTGGCCGGAATGCACGCGTAGCGCTCGACGCAATTATGTGGGGCGCGGTGTTCGTTGGATTTGCGGCAGTTCTCACATGGTCCTTGTGACCTCACGCCGGGACGCATGTACGCTGAGCTTGGTGGTTGCTGCAGCTTCTTCCGTGGTTATGCAGGAAGCCGGGCCCCCGATCCACCGGATGCCGAGAAGCTGACTGGCTGAAGCGCCGAGGCTGACCATCACTTTTCGACCGCAGAGACAGCCAGGCGGACAAGTTCGTCTCGATCCCGGACGCCTTGCTGGTACGCAATTATCAGCGCGGAGGCGATGTTTTCCGCTTCTTCGCTTCCCTTAGCCAGATGCCGGGCAGCGAGAACCGTGTCGAAGCATTGCTGGAGTTGGTCGAGATCCCAAGGGCTGAAACCCTCGACCTCTTTCCGACCTTTCATCGCAGGAACCCTCAGCGAGAAACCCTATATCCAGCCGCGACGTTCCGTCATAACAAGCCCGCCATCGTGACAGCGATGACGGGCTTGGACTAAAGGCCATATTTCGAGTGAGCTAGTCGTCGCGCGGGCTCGCGTCGAGCTAGGGTTCTGAAAGAATAGCCCCGCCGGCCGAAGTTGACGGGGCGATCATACTGCGGAGGTGGGAAATGCAAGGGTTCGCGACCGCGGACCTTTTCAGCACGTCAAAATGAATGAGCGGCACGCGCTGGAAGCTTGTAACGCGCGGTCCCCGAACCCCGCCGCCCGAAGCCGCAGGCCATAGAGGCGAGGGAGTCGGATCGTGGCGACGATCTGCGGCGGCTCGACCGTGATGGCAATTGGTGATCGGAACACTGGTCATGTTGAGCATCCGTGTGGCGAGCAGTGATGACGGCACTTGCGAGCCGTTGTGCTTCGAAATAGTTCTTAATTTTCAATGGGAGCTACCGTAGATGCTGGATAACGATTCGCTTTTGCAACTCACGGTCGATATTGTCTCGGCTTACGTGAGGAACAATCCGACTCCAGTAGCGAGCCTTCCGCGCCTGATCGCAGACATCGACGCATCGATACGCGGCCTAGGCGGCCCGGCGCCGGCGCCAGAGCCGGTTGAACTAGTCCCCGCTGTTCCCATCAAGAAATCGATCACGCCTGACTATCTTGTGTCACTGGAGGATGGCCGCAAGTTCAAGTCGCTCAAGCGTCACCTGGCGACGAGCTATGGTCTGACGCCAGACCTGTACCGCAAGAAATGGAACCTTCCGGCGGACTATCCGATGGTCGCGCCCGGATATGCGGCTGTCCGGTCCGAACTTGCAAAAAACTCGGGGTTGGGTCGCCTGCCAAAATCGCCAAAGATTGCGCCACCAGCCAAGCGCGGTCGGAAATCCAGGACCCCGTCTTGATCACTACTTTCTCCAATCGGATGTGACGACAATGGAGGTTAGAGGGGGCGCGGAGGAGCCCAGAGAATGTTGGATTTCAGGTTTTCTCCCTCCGCCAGTCGACTCAACGACAACATTCTCCGCCCCGATAGGGGGCGCCCGAAACGGCGCAGAATTCCGGCTTTTTTCATCAAAGCTGTGAACTGCGCCATAGCGCGTAGTCGCGGATTTCGCTCTCTCTTCGCGGAAATTCTCCAAAGCTGGGGACTTGGCAGATTTAGTACCCAGGTTCTCGATGTAAGAAATTCAAGGCCTTAGCGATTATCTTGAGGCACCGCAGTTTGATTTACCTCTGGAGTGGCGAGGGCACCTGAAATCGAAACTTATCGCTTCATGTCAGTTGGTGCCGCATGTGATGCATGCGCCGACATGAGATCGCACACGCCTTACGACAGCTTTGCGCCCGATTCCAGACTTTCCCGCAGCCTTCACGAAATCCCGGAACCTGCCTGTCCGCCTTCTCGTGGAGCGGCGGCTATGGGGTGGAGGCTGTGTGAAAACGCTTCTCACGCCTAAGATCGTAAAATTCTGTTCTCAAAATCTGTTTCTGGCAGCCCCGGATTAGATCGATGTTCTAAGTCTAGGCTCCGTCAGGAACCACATTCTCGTACGGAAGGTCCAGGCTGAGTTTTCACACAGCCTCGGGTGGGAAGCGGACTTGCTGGTTTCCGGGCACAGAGTTCCAAAGGTGCCCTTCGCTGATACTTTACTACGCAGCACGCGGGCTACTGATCAAAACTAGCAGTACATGGTCGACCAGCTTGACCATGCGCTCGCGTGAAACCGAGGCGCCGGACGGCCCGGCATAGTGGGACAGCAGCGCAGCAATGGTGTCGCCGATAAGGTCGAGATCGACGCCGGGCGCAAGCGCATATCGTCCAGCTATCGCGGCCAGTTCGGCGCGGATGAACATGCCGAAACGATTGCTGAGAGTCTGATAGAGCTCGGGGTTAGAGCGCGCCATTTCCCGTGTAGCGGTCACGGCTTCGGGAAGGTCGTCACAGTTGCCCGCAATAGCTAGTAGCTTGAGCAGGTCGTCCCGTAGCGACGCGCCGTCATACTTCGGCGGCTCGATGGGATCAAGCGTGGCAACGGCATCGGCTACGAGGTCCGACTTCTGCGTCCAGCGCCGGTACAGGGTGGCTTTCGACGCACCGGCACGAGCCGCCACTTCCGTCATGGTCAGGGCGTCGTGGCCGACTTCCGCCAACAGCTCGAGCGTCGCCCGGATGATGGCATCATCGCGGCTCTTGTCCTGGTTCCGACCGCGCTCGGCGGTCGGCAAACGATGCTGATGTTGAATGGCTTGATCGATCATGACGCTCATATAAGTCATCAGAGAGCGAAACTCAATGGTATCGAAACCCTTGCGTTCCGTTTTCGGTGCCTCTACTTGGAGGTCAGCACGCGTCAAGAACGCGTAGCGCCAACAAGAGGTCTACCATGTCTTCCATTACCGATACCCGTCCTATCCTCGTCACCGGTGCCACCGGTAAGCAGGGCGGCGCCACCATCCGCGCACTGCTTCAAGCCGGTCGCCCCGTACGAGCCCTCACTCGCAATCCGGAGTCACCTGCAGCACAGGCCCTGGCTGACCAAGGTGTCGAAATTTTCAAAGGCGACATGAGCGACTCCGCTGCACTCGATGCCGCCTTGGCTGGCGCCGGCGGCTTGTTCTCGATGCAGATGGGATCCAGCCCGTTTGACCCCGAAACCGAGATCGTCACCGGCAAGGCGTTGATTGAGGCCGCCGGTCGGGCGGGCGTCGACACAGTTGTCCACACCTCCGTCGCTCGTGCGGGCGATCAGAAGAACTTCGTGGTTGGGATGAAGGGCGCTGGGAGCCACTGTACTGGGACAACAAGGCGGCTGTGATCGATATGGTCAAGACGCAAGGTTTCCCGCATTGGGTGATCCTCAAGCCTGCCATGATTATGGAGAACTTGGTTCCGCCGATGGTCTCCAACATGTATCCCTCGATTGCGGAACGTGGTCGGTTCGAGACCGCAATCGAAGCGGACACAGGCATGGACTGGATTGCGGCCAAAGACATCGGCGCTTTCGCCGCGGCCGCCTTTGCCGAACCGAAGCGATTCCACGGTCACGAGATTGACCTGGCTGCCGGAACCGTCACCCTGCCAGGACTGGCGGCCAAGATCACCGAGGCCACCGGTAAGACAGTCTCAGCCGTCACGTTGACGAAAGAAGAGGCGCTGGCGCAGCCCCATGGTGAGCTCGGGTACACGCACGAGACCTGGAATGGGAATCGGCGCCGAACTTTGACCCCCGTATGCAGGCCGCATAGAGCTTTGATTTGCCTGTCTGAATCAAAAAAACGGTCGGGTTCATAATCGGCGCCGATGGTGACCCCAAAGCTAGGACGAATTCATTAGCAAAGTCATGCACTTGTGGCCTTTCAGACTGGGGTCAAAGTTCGGTGCTGATTCACACCAAGTTCCGCCAATTCCCGATCGGACAGGCGATCCATCTGCTCGATCGCTCTCAGATACCTCCGCCAGGCCCGGAAGTTTTCTCGCCATGTTTGGCAGTGACGAATGATCATCATTGGTGTTGCCTTTCGCAATCTCCCAAACGGGCAACGCTCGGCGAGGGTGTCGCCGAGCGTTGCTGTCGTCAGGCCGCGGGTTGGAGCGGGCAGCCGGACGGGCTCAGGTGAGGAATAGGAAATCTGCCGCCGACAGCAGCGCCGTGTGGCCGACCAGCACTATCGACATCTCCGCCGCTGCGTCGGCGTCGACGTTGAAGTCGAGCACGAGGTTGCCGCCCGACACCGTCTGGTGGATCTCGCCGGCAACGAAAGCGCCGCCCGCGTCGAGCTTGAAAACATCGTCACCGCCGCCCGCTATGGCGTCGATCAGGCTGACGTTGATCCTGTCGCCCGCGGCAAAGTCGGTGATCTGGTCCGCCTTGGCAGCACCGATGCCCGAATCCGCCAGCGTCAAGAATACGAAGTCATCCTTGCCCGCGCCGCCGGCCATCTTGTCGAAGCCGAGGCCGCCGATGAGATCGTCATTGCCGTCACCGCCAATCAGCTTGTCGTCGCCGGCAAACCCAAACAGATCGTCGTTGGCGCCGAGACCGCGCAGGGTATTGGCCCCGGCATTGCCAAAGACCGTCTGGGCGAAGTCGTTGCCGGTCAGGTCGATCGGCACGGTGCCGGCATTGGCGGTGGTGCGCAGCGTCTCGACCTGCGCGGCGGCATCGAGCGCATAGCTGGCGGAGGCGGCGACGATGTCGGTGCCCTGGCCCGCGCCCTCGACGATTACGACCTTGGCGTTGTCGACGAAGTAGATGTCGTCGCCGCCAAGCCCCTGGAGCGTATCCGCGCCGCCGCCGCCCTTGATCACATTTGAGCCGGCGTTGCCAATAATGGTTTGGGCAAACTTATTGCCGGTCAAGTCGAATCCCGTAAGGCCGCTATTGGATGTAGTGCGCAGCGTCTCGACTTCCGCCCCGGCCGTCAGCACGTAGTTGACATTGGTGGCGACGGTATCGACGCCCTTGCCAGCGGCCTCGACGATAACGTCCTTGGCGTTGTCGACGAAGTAGGTGTCGTTGCCGGCGGCGCCCGCCATCCTGTCGGCTCCACCCTTGCCGTTCAGCTTGTCGGCGAAGCCGGTGCCGACCCAATCGTCAGCCGCGGCGGTGCCGACCAGATCCACCGCCGCAGTGCGCGGGTCGATGATCTGAGAGCGGATATCGGTGTTGGCACTTTGACCGACGGCGCTGTTGTCTTCCCAGGACACCATAACCCTACCGTCGGCCAACTCCGTCACCGAAGGAGCGCGCTGATCGAGCAGCGTCGTCGTGTTGATCACAAACTCGCCGCTCAAATCGCCGCCGGTCGATCCGCTGATGACCTTGCCGCGAATGTGCGAGAACGATCCGTCGGTCTCCAGCGCGCTGCCCTGGTCCTGCCAGGCAACAACAATGTTGCCGTCGGCGAGGCCGATTATCGATACGCTGCCTTCGTTCACGTTGGAGTCGCCGTCGACGAGCACGTCGTTGAACTGGGGCACGCCGGTGGCGCTGAAGATGCGCAGGCGCACGTCCGTGTCATTGGCGTCGAAGACGTGAGTCCACGCCACGGCGAAACCGCCGTTGGCGAGCGCCGTGACCGTCGGTGCGAACTGCCGGTCGAGCGTGGTCTTGTTGACGACGAACTCGTCGCCGACCTCTGCGCCGTTGGCGTCGAACATCTGGCCGCGAATATGCGAGACGGAGCCGTCGGTCTCGCCGTCGCCGCCGGTGCCGGCGTCTTCCCACACTGTGACGAAGCCGCCGCCGGCCAGTCCGACCGTCGAGGACGTGCCCTCGAAGCCGAGGCTGCCGTCAATGGCAAATTCATTGGCGCGCTCCGAGCCGTCGGCGTTGAAGATGCGTCCATGCACGTCGATGTCGCCGCCGCCGGAGTCGGTGCTCCAGGATGCAACAAAGCCGCCATCGGCGAGCGCGCTGATCGACATATCGTCCTGACCGAGGGCAGTCTGCTCGTTCAGAAAGAATTCGCCGCCGACCTTGCTGCCGTTGGTGTCGAGAACCTGGGCCTTCACGCTAGCGCTCGAACCGTCGCCGCCGTCGTCGGCACTGGGATGGTCCCAGGCGACGACATAGCCGCCATTGCTCAACGCCGTCACGGTCGGACTACGCGCATCCGACAGCTCATTTGTGTTGATGATGAACTCCGAGCCAATCCTTGCGCCGGTGGCGTCAAAGTGCTGTGCTCGCACGGTCGTGTTGCCCGTTAGATCGGTCTCGTCTTCCCAGACGACAACGAACGTGCCGTTTGCCAGCGCGGCAACGCTCGAATGGCTCTGGAAGCCCGCGGTCGTCGTGTTGACGACGAATTCCGGGCCGAAGAAGCTTGGGATTGCCATTTCAGTAACTCCTGGTTGATCAGATTGCGAACCGGCGGTTCGATGGCGGCAGGAGATACAGACCCCGGCGTTCGGCTTCTTGGACGCAAGCGAAGGAAAGATAGGACTGGAACGAAAGCCGGTCCGGCGCCGGCGACCGCTACCCGTGAGATGAAATAGTGCTGAAACGAAATCGTCGCACGCGCGATATCGTCCTGTAACGCGGCCGCTGCATACCGCCGGCGGAGCAAGCCGATGCAGACCGCCGCCGCAGTCCCCGTGAACCGCTTCTCAATCGCCGACTGGCCCGAAAAGGACCGGCTGGGGATGCTCCACGACGTTTATACGGGTGCGCTGCTGGAGTGCGATATTGCTCCGGCCGACGGGGAACTCGCCGAATTCACGGCAACCGCGCGGGCGATGCCAGGGCTCGACATCCTATCGGTCGCCAGCTCCGGTCTTCGCGTCCGCCGCTCCAAGACGCAAATCGATCCCGAGCATATATATCTCAACATCAATCTGGCGGGCAGCAGACACGTCTCGCAGCAGGGCCGCGAGGCGGTCTCATCCGAAGGCGAGGCGATGTTCATCGCCGGCGGCGCCGCTGTCGAAATGACCATCGCGCCAGGCTCGCGTTTCATGACGCTGAAGATGGAAGTCAAGGCGATCGAGCCGCTGGTGCCCGACTATGGTGACCGCCTGATCCAACCGATTCCAAGTAAGAGCGAGGCGCTGCAATTGCTCTCAGGCTATCTCGGGACGCTGGACAAGATAGAGATGCTTGCCACGCCCAATCTGCAACGCGTCGTGGCGACCCAAGTCCACGACCTCGCCGCGCTGACGCTCGGTGCGGTCCGCGACGGCGCCGATCAGGCGCGTGAACGCGGCGCGCGAGCGGCAAGGCTCCAGGCAATCATGGCGGACGTTGCCGCCAATCTCGACGGCGACGTGTCGGTCGACGCCATCGCCCGGCGCCACCACGTCACGCCACGCTCGGTGCAGTTGGCGTTCGAGGCGGAGGGGACGACCTTCACCGATTTCGTGCTCGGCCAGAGGCTTGCCCGCGCCCGCCGGATGCTGTGCGATCCGCTGCGCGACGGACAGAAGATCAGCACAATCGCCTTCGATGCGGGGTTCGGCGACCTGTCCTATTTCAACAGGGTGTTTCGCCGCCGCTTCGATGCTACGCCGTCGGAGGTGCGCGCTACTGCCGTTTTGAGTAGCAGGCAGCTGAAACCAACTTATTGAAGGTTTTTGGTGGGGGTGCGTCGGATACAGCGAGACTCCCCAGAGAGAACTTCAACCGAGGGTATCTGAATCAGTGGCGGGTGCCGGAGCGAGCAGCCCGACCAGCCATTCGATGCCCGGATCCCGCATTGCAACCTGCTGCGTGACGATATTCAGCGTAAACGTTCCGAGCGGCAGCGGCGGTTCGATCGCCACCACGCCGAAGCGGGCGGCGTGCATTTCAACGAAGCGCCTCGGCAGTGCCGATATCAAATCGGTGCCTGCCAGCACGGCAAGCGCGAACATGAAATTCGGAACCGTCAAAGCGACACGTCGCGAGAGCCCTTGCCCCGACAGGATGTTGTCGACGAAGCCGTGCGGGTCGCCAGTTTGCGAAACCACCAGGTGCTGCATGGCGCAGTAGTTGGACAGGCTGGGATCAGTCGCGAAGGGGTGCCCGGCGCGAGCAGCCACGACGAAATCTTCCTGGTAGAGCGGGCGGCGAGCGAAGCGGGCCGGAAACTCATCATTGGGAACGATCGCCACATCCATCACGCGCGCCTCAAGATCGGCCAACGCATCCTTCCAGGCGATAACGGGTGATGTCTCGCCTTGCCGAGGCAGCAACTGCCGAATACCGATGGCGATGCCCGGCGCTGCGCGCGACAACTTTTCCATCAGCGGCGGCAGGAAGACGGCCGACACACCGTCAGGCGATCCGATCGTGAAGCGTCGTGTCGAGGTCGCTGGCTCGAACGGCTGTGCGGTGGCGACGACACTTCTGACACGTGACAGGATATCCGCAACCGTATCGCCAAGCTCTTCCGCGCGCTGGGTCGGGACGACACCCTTCGGGGTCTTCAGAAAAAGCGGGTCTGCCAGCAGCAGGCGCAGGCGGCCGAGACCATGGCTGACCGCCGATGCCGAGAGGTTGAGGCGCTCCGCCGCGCGACCGACATGGCGCTCCTCGAAGACGACGTCGAACAGCACCAGCAGATTGAGGTCGGCTCGCGATAGATCAATTTCGTGCAGCATATTGCTGAAATCATATCACTGGCATCACGACGATGGAAGTGGGAGGAGAGGCCGAGTTCGGCGCCACGTCGGCAACGACCTAACATGGATGGAGTTTCCAATGTTCACGATCAGCCGCGCGCCGGCTCCAGCCGTCAAACCGAAACGAGGAAGAACAAACGGCATTTCGCGACGCGCAGTGATAGGGCTGGCGCTTGCCGCTCCTATCTCCGCCGGCGCAGTGCAGGCCTCGTCGGAAGGCGATGCCACACTTGCCGACATCATTCTGCGCACCGAGGAGCAGGCGGCGGCCTTCATGGCGGGCGATATGACGCGGTGGGCAGCGCTGATAAAGCTCTCCCATGATTTTACGCTGATGCAGCCTTTCGGTGGGCCGGCCAGCTTCGGCTTCGACGACAGCCCAGAGCACCTCGCCGAGCTTGCTGCCTACTTCCGCAACGGCGGTGGCGAGTTGGAGGTGATCCAATCCTACGTGACCGGCGACATGATCGTGCTGGTGATGGTCGAACGGCAATACGGGGAAGTCGGAGGTCTGCCAAATCAGGAATGGTCGTTGCGGGTTACTCAAGTCTACCGCCGCAACGGACAGGAATGGCAACTGGCGCATCGCCATGCGGACCCGCTGGTCAAAAACATTGGCCTCGAAAGAACTGCAGCGCTGGCGCGCCGTGAACAAGCCGTCTCGTGTCCTTGACGAAACAATCTGAGCGCTGCGGGATACGGTGCATCCGTCGCCGATGCGGCCTTGCGACAAAGAGAGGTCGCAACGCGCGAGACTGTTTCACCAAACATACGATTAAGGCCACGGCGATGCGCGCTTGCCCTAGTCACCGTTGACCACGACTTCGGGCCTAAGTCGCACGACCTATAGCCACCCCCGTCCAACTGGATTTTGCCGCCGTTCGAAGTGCCGGACGGCGAACCCTGCCGCATGCCGGCAGCAACCCGCCGCGCATCGCGGCAGATCAACTTCTTAAAAGGAATGACTATCATGACTGTAGTAAATGGCGACGGAAACGGAAACGTTCTCAAGGGGTCGGACTTCGCCGACATCATCAATGGCTTTGGCGGGAACG
Organism: Mesorhizobium yinganensis; assembly: GCF_040081985.1. Taxonomy (NCBI): domain Bacteria; kingdom Pseudomonadati; phylum Pseudomonadota; class Alphaproteobacteria; order Hyphomicrobiales; family Phyllobacteriaceae; genus Mesorhizobium; species Mesorhizobium yinganensis. Next base: position 80,628 of record NZ_JBEBMH010000022.1, read on the forward strand.
ATGTTCTGCACGGGCTTGGCGGCGGCGACTTTCTCGACGGCAGCAGCGGCTTCGACTTCGTCGACTACAGTGCCTCGACGGCGGCGGTTTTCATCGACCGGGCCAATAACACTGCAACCGGCGGCGATGCCGAAGGCGACGTCTTATTGTCGATTGAGAACTTCGTCGGATCCAGCTTCGACGACGGAATCTTGGGTGACAGCGGCGGCAATGCCATCATTGGTGGTGCCGGTGATGACTTTCTTCTCGGCAATGGTGGCAACGACGTGCTCATTGGCGGCGCCGGTGCGGACAACATGTCCGGCGGAGAAGGCATCGATATCGCAAGTTATGAAGACGCGACGGTCGGGGTTATCATCAACCTGCTGAACGGGACTATCGGCGGAGGCAATGCCAATGGCGACATCCTGAGCGGGTTCGAGAGCCTCAGGGGATCGTCCTTCGGAGACACGCTCACCGGCGACAACACCGAAAATGGCTTCCAGGGCGGCAATGGCGACGACATCCTGTCGGGTCTGGGCGGCAAAGATACGATTGATGGCGGCGCGGGTATCGACACCCTGTCCGGTGGCGATCAGGACGACGTCCTGATAGGTGGTGCCGGTGCGGACATCCTGAATGGCGACGCAGGATTTGACGCCGCCGACTATTCCACCTCGGGTTCGTCCGTGTTCATCGATCTTGCCAACTCGGTAGGAGAAGGTGGTGACGCCCAGGGCGACACATATACCTCCATCGAAAAGATCATCGGCTCCGCTTTCGACGACGGCTTTCTCGGGACGGATGCGAGCGAGCAATTTTTCGGAGGCGCCGGCACAGACACGATCTTCGGCGGTGGCGCTGCGGATCATCTGGACGGCGGAGCGGATTCCGACATCCTCTTCGGCGGCGAAGGAGCCGATATCCTCGTCGGCGGCGCATCCGGCGACGCGATTGATGGCGGCGCCGGCGTCGATACCGCGACCTACATCGACTCCGAGGTCGGCGTTAACATCGTCCTGGCGTTCGCCATCGCCCAAGGTGGTGATGCGGCTGGGGACAGCTTTGTCGATGTCGAAAATCTCGACGGATCGAACTTCGCTGACACGATCACCGGCGACCTCGGCGACAATCGCCTGCGCGGCCTGAACGGTGGCGACGAACTCGGCGGCCTGGGCGGGAACGATCGGCTGGAGGGCGGCCTTGGCGATGACGCGTTGTCCGGCGACGGCGACAACGACGTCCTGATCGGGGGCGCTGGCGCCGACCGCCTGGACGGCGGCGAGGGCATCGACATCGCCGATTATTCAGCCTCGTCGGCAGCCATCATTCTCTCGCTATCATCCGACTCGACAACCACCTTGCGCGCCAACGCAGCCGGCGCGGTGGGCGCCAGTGGCGGCGACGCGGAAGGCGACGTTCTCGATGATATCGAACAGGTGATCGGCAGTGCTTTCAGCGACGACATCGAGGGCGATGTCGTCGCAAATAAACTGCTCGGCGGCGACGGAGGCGACCTCCTCAAAGGCGGTGGTGGCGGTGACACACTGGACGGCGGAGCTGGCAGTGACATTCTGGTGGGAGGCTCCGGCAACGACCTCTACATCGTGACGCGCACCGACAATATCAGCGAGGTCGTCGGCGAGGGCACGGCCGATCGCGCTGCGGCCACCGAAAGCTTCACCCTGGGCGATAGCGACAATATCGAGATCCTTTCGACGACCGACACGAAGGGCTTTTCCGACATCAACCTAACCGGCAACAAGCTCACGCAGGAAATCCTTGGCAACGCCGGTGACAATTTGCTGCACACCGGCGGCGGCGGCGCCGATGTCATGAAAGGTTTGGGCGGCAACGACATCTACCGCGTGTTCAACTCCGGCGACGTCGTCGTCGAAACCGCCGGCAACGGCAATGACGCGGTGATCGCTACGGTGGACTACAAGCTTGGCACGGGCGTTCATGTCGAGACGCTGCAAACTAACGGTTCGACCGGCACCTCGGCTATCGATCTCACCGGCAACGAATTCGGCCAGCAGATCACCGGCAATGCCGGCGCCAACCGCCTCGAAGGCAAGGGCGGGATCGACACGCTGCGCGGCGGTAGCGGGGCGGATACCTTCGTGTTTGCTTCGACGCTAGGGGCCGCCCATGTCGACAAGATCCTCGACTTCAGCGTGCCGGCCGACCGCATGCTGCTGTCCGACGCGATCTTCACCGCGCTCGACACCGGCACGCTGTCAGCGGCGGCGTTCCGCGCCAACAACACCGGCCTGGCGCAGGACGCTTCCGACCACATCATCTACGACCGCCACAGCGGAAAACTGTTTTACGACGCCGACGGCCTCGGCGGCTCGGCCGGGATCCACTTCGCCACACTGACCATCGGCCTGGCGTTGACCAACGCCGATTTCTCGGTGGCGTAGCATAGATGACGAACTCCCATCCGACGTTCGGGTGGGAGTTCGCATGCCGGGCTTCCACCACATCGGTCTTACGATTGTTTCTTGCGCCGCCCATCTTTCAAGGTCTGCAAATCGATCCGCCACCGTTCGTCTCAAGCCGTCCGCTAATGAGGACGAGCGCGAACTGTGAACAATCGTGTTCGGTGCCGATTCGCATTCGTCAGTGTCCAGCCCCTCGGCAATACCTATGCGCCAATGCCGCGAGCGGAAATGCAAGGTTGAAGTTTACGAAACGTTCGCCGCCCCAGGCCCTGACACAGAAGGGCAATTATCGGCTTGACGTACCACGGATTATTTCGTAGGATGGCTTCAAGTCAGAGGCAATCCTATGAAACTCACCGACCCGATCTACACCGACGAAAACAAGGCTCGCGAGCATCTGGAAAGCCTTCATTGGCCGCTCGGTCCTAATTGCCCGCATTGCGGCAATGCCGATCCGACGCGCATCACAAAGCTTATGGGCAAGTCCACCCGTCCGGGCGTTTACAAGTGCAAGGAATGCCGCAAGCCGTTCTCTGTGACGGTCGGCACCGTGATGGAGCGCAGCCATATCAAGATCAACGTCTGGCTTGCCGCTATGCATTTGATGACCGCCAGCAAGAAGGGCATGTCCGCTCACCAGATGCACCGTATGCTCGGCATCACCTACGAAAGCGCTTGGTTCCTTTGCCACCGCCTTCGTGAAGCCATGCGCGACGATAGCCACAAGGCGACAGGCGGTCTTGGCGGCGCGAACAAAGTTGTCGAGGCGGACGAAAGCTTCGTCGGCGGCAAGGCTAAGAACCGCGCCTATCGTAAGCCCGCTCCGAAGAAAGCCGTTCTGTCGCTTATCGAGCGCAGCGGACACGTCGCTTCATTCCATGTCGCCAACGTAACCGCCACCGAACTCCGCCCGATCATCGTGAAGAACGCCAGCCGCGCCAGCATGTTGATGACCGACGAAGCCACCGTCTATCCGAAGATCGGCAAAGAGTTCGCCAACCACGGCACCGTCAACCATTCGGCGGAAGAATATGCTCGCCTCGGCGGCTTCATCCACATCAACACCGCCGAGAACTTTTTCAGCATCCTTAAGCGCGGCATCAACGGCGTGTATCACCAAGTCAGCGAGGCGCATCTGCACCGCTACCTCGCCGAGTTCGATTTCCGCTATAACAATCGCATCGGCCTTGGCATCGACGACACCGCCCGCGCCGAAAAGGCCATCAAGGGCATGGTCGGCAAGCGCCTCACCTATCGGCGGACTAACGAAGCCGGTCACGCTTAAGCAAAAGGCTAGGAAGCTTGCGCGCCTTAGGCGTCGAAAACCGAAGTGACTGGGCGAACGCATTCGGTGCGGAATTTATGTTCCGTACCGTTTGATTCTGCGCACACGACCTTGAACGCCTCGTAGTCCACGACAAGCAGGACAGGACCGCCGCTATTTAGCATAACTCGGTCCCCAATCTGCACTTTGGAGGCGGCACTAAATATAGCGGTGTTCCTGTTATCTTCCACAGGTTTCCCCATATCTGGTGTCTCCATCGACTCTTTACGGTCTTCCTGATATTACAGACGTAGATGCGGGAGCGAAGCCTATCACAACTCGCTCCCGCCACCGTCCGCGACCTAACCGGGTGAGCCGTCGCGAAGCGGTAATTGGGTATTCATCGGCATCGGCTCTGCCACGTTCAAACAAAAGGAACATGGTAATGGACCAAGATACATTCGCCGCAGGACAGGTTGTCCAACTCAAATCCGGCGGCCCGTTGATGACCGTGGAAATGGTCGGCGAAAGATATGGCGACCCTCACGTGTGGTGCGTGTGGTTCGACAAGATGAAGAAGTTCAACGACACGTTTCGACCGGAAGCGCTCAAACTGGTTCCTGCGAAGGCACCACCACCCGCTTTCGCCAACGTTGGATACGCTTCCGCCAAGGGACGTATTTGATCATACGCAGAGGCCCGCCTACTCGGCGGGCTTCTCTTTGTTCGGCTTCGACTCCGCCTTGCCTTTCGGCTTAACGTGGGGCTTTGGCGGCATCTTCAGCACCCGCCTTGCCAGTTCGTCGCGCCGTCGGTCGGATTCGGCCTGGTCTTCGTATTTGGGAGTTTCCGGCATGGCTCAATCTCCGAGTGAACCGATCGAAGAGATGTTCCAAAACCTCAGAACAGCGGTCGGAGAATGCATATTAGAGTGGGCCGTGGTGGAATTCCACCTCGCCTTGATGTTCCACACCCTTATCGGCGGCAACCCGCCCGTTAGTCATGGAGTGTTCGGAGCCATTCGCTCCTTCGAAGCCCGGCTTCAAATGCTCCATATGGCCGTGGTGAACAGCTACACCGACGAAGCGGACACGATCCGTACAGACTGGAAGCTGCTCTACAACTACTGCACCAGCATGTCTCAGCTTCGAAACCAAGTCGCGCACGCGACCGCCCTTAACGTTGATGGAAAGGAAGTGGTGCTGGAACCGTTCTTCAATCTCACCAAAGAGCGAGAGAAAATATCAACAGCAGAAATCAAAGATAGAAGCGTCAGATTTCGCGAGCTGGCGACAACGCTGTGGTGGATCACTGATCAGATGGAACGGCGCACAATGCCTCTTGGAGGATCTGCACGGCCAGTTCCTGATCTGCTCCTTCGGCTTCGAACTGAAGCCGCCCAGAGGCGTGCAAAACACGGACGCCCGCCTTGATCATCTCCGCCGTGATCTCAAATCCATCTTCGCAAAGTGCCGGCCTGTCGGATTGCATTAGTGCCTTCTAAAGTTTGGTACGTCAAGCCGATATGCGCCCACAGAAGGGTCAATGTTTGTGACGGGCCAGCACGATAAGGTTGCCATCCGGGTCTGACAAGCGGGTGATGACCGTATAATCCGCCTCTTCGATATCGCCAACATCGATCCCGGCGTGGGCGAGGCGTTTGCGCTCCTGCTGAAGGTCAGAAACAATAAGGGTGAGTGTTCCGCGCCCCGCTTTGTCTGGATTTTCGAACAGCTGGAATCCCGCCGTCTCTCCGAGATGCCATTCGCACAGGCCTTTCATGGGGCGGACGTCAGGCTCGCGATCGAATAAGGTGCGATACCATTCGGAACTAGTCTCTAGGTTGTAGCAGCTGAGATTGGCGAAGATCGCATTAATCGACATGGATGCTCCTGTCTGTTTGGAAACAATGACGCACCGAGCGAGGCATGGTTCCGGCCAACCTGGCTCAAGGAGCGGATGGCCGGCTCTTGGCCAGCCATCCTCAGGGTAGGCAACGGCGATCGCCACATTGGTACAATCCGGGGTCGCGAACCCGCTTAGCTAAGCAATATCGCGGGGAACCAAAGGTTTGGCGCGCGACAGACTATGCCGCGCGCCTTTCGTTTTTGCCCGAGAACGATCAGAGAATGAAATCGTTTGCTGAGATCAATGTGGTCTGGCCGATCAGAACTATCGACATTTCGGCTGTGGCGTCATCGTCGACGTTGAAGTCGAGCACCAAATTGCCTCCGGACAGGCTCTGATGAATCTCACCGGCGACAAACGCGCCGCCGGCATCGAGTTTGAAGGCGTTGTCGCCGCCGCCCACGATTGCGTCGATTTTGGAGATATCGATCTTGTCGCCTGTGGCAAAGTCGGTGATCTGATCGGCCTTGGCCGCGCCGATGCCCGACTCGTTGAGTGCCGCGAACAGGAACACATCCTTGCCTGCTCCGCCGCCCATCTTGTCGAAACCCAGCCCGCCCGACAGCTTGTCGTCTCCATCGCCGCCTAGCAGCTTGTCGTTGCCGGCAAGCCCCTGGACGAAGTCGTTGCCGCCAAGGCCGCGCAGCGTGTTGGCGCCAGCATTGCCGAGCACCGTCTGGGCAAACTCGTTGCCGGTAAGATCGATTGCAGCGGTGCCGGCGTTGGAGGTGGTGCGCAGCGTCTCAATTTCCGCACTTGCGGTGAGCACGTAGGTCACGCTGGAAGCAACTATGTCCTCACCCTGACCTACGGACTCATTGATGGTATCGCCAGCGTTGTCGACGAACAGCGTGTCATTGCCAGCATCGCCGATCAGATTGTCTGCACCCGCTTCACCCTTCAGTGTATCGTTGCCAAATCCACCCTCGAGCTGATTGTTTCCGGCATTGCCGGTGACGACATTGTCGAGGAAGTTGCCGAACAGGTTGATGGAGGCTGTGCCGGCGGCGTTGGTGGTCGACAGGTTTTCGACCTTGTCGAAATTGGACAGAACATAACTGACCGAGGCAAGAACGGTATCCGTTCCACCATTGTCGGCTTCGACAGTCTTATCCGCGGCGTTGTCGACGATGTAGGTGTCGTCGCCGGTCCCGCCGATCATTTTGTCGAGCCCTTTTCCGCCATCGAGCGTGTCGTTGCCGATGCCGCCATTCAGCGTATCGTTGCCGCCGAGGCCTTTGAGCGTATCGTTGCCGCCGTTGCCGACCATGATGTCGGTCAGGTCGTCGCCGGACAATGTCTCGTTCGTGCCGTCGCCGATGGTCTGGCGAATGACCGAGCCGACTTGTCCCGATATCGAGGTGCTGCCGTCCTGATCATGGCCGGTGCCCAGCGTCGCGATCTGGCCGCCGGCTAGCGCCGTCAGCGTCGTCTCGGTGATGTTCTCAAACGCTGAGAAAAGGTCCTGAGGGGCAAGGATCACCTTGCCGGTCGAGTCCAGGACGGTGAAGCGGCTCGTCTGAGAAGCCACGTCCGTCCACGACACCATGATGAAGCCGTTCGAAAGCTGGGTGATCGCCGCCTGCGACTGCGTTCCGCTGGTATCTCCGGCATTGGCAAGGATAAAGCCACTGCGGCTTGTGCCGTCCGCATTAAAGATCTTCACGCCGATATCGTCGGTGCCGCTTCCAAACGCGTTGTCGGTGTAGGCAACCGCAAAGCCGCCGTCGGCAAGTGCCGTCGCCGTCATATCTCTGCTGTTGCCTGTTCCGCCATCGATCGAAAGCTCGCCGCTCTTCGCGACACCGTTGGCGTCGAAGACCTTCATGAGCGTATCGCCTGCCCCGTTGGCGCCGACCCGTGTCCAGGTCGCAACGAAACCGCCCTTCGCAAGGGCAACGACGTCTGGCTCCTGATCGTTTGCAAAGCTGCCGGCAACGTTGATGTCGGCGACACGCACTGAGCCGTTGGCATTGTAGACAGTGGAATGAATATCGTTGTCGGTCGCCGAACCGTTGAAGCGGTTCTGGTAGGTCACGACGAAGCCGCCGTCGGCCAGGACCGCAACCTTGGAACTGCTGGTGTCGGCAAGGCCAGGGTTGACCACGAAGCCATCGCCAACCGGCTTGCCTGTCGCATCGACGAACTGCCCACGAATGACCGATGTCGGCCCGCTTGCGTCGGTATAGGTGACAATCGCGTTGCCGTTCTTGAGGGCGGCAACGTCGGTATCGAACGAACGGAACTGATCGAAGGTCGCGATTGCGAGGTTGATCACGGTCTCGTTGGCAACTTCCTTGCCGCCGGCGGTGAAGACGTGAGCCTCCATGACAACGCCGTCGCCGTCATTGTAGACGCTAATGAAATTGCCGTTCGCCAGGGTGGCCGACGAGGCGTCGTTGGCAACAAGCAACTGGTCGTCGAAGACGTCCAGGTCAGGGGTGTTGGTCACATAGTCGAAGGAAACGATCGCAGGCATAGTTCTCTCCATCGGGCGCAAGCGCCCATATGCCGAGTGTGGGACACCCGGGCTTGGGTTGTTTGTGGTGAACGGGTGTTGGACGATTGTGAGCGCCGTGTTTTCAAAACCCGAGCCGTCTCGTCCGACGGGGCGGAGGAATAGGACTGGCGTGTTTCCAAACAATGCTGCGATGCAGCATTTATTGTTTCAAATGTAAAATATTTCTATGTATAAATCAGGGATACGTAAATATGTTTACAGTCTAATTCGGACGCTGCTTTTTATCAGATCTTGTCCTCCGGTTCTTGGGCTATCGCGAAGGAGGTAGGGCTGGAGCGAACCTAATCCGGATTTTTTTGCGGACTTCGCGGTAAAAGTGCCCTATGGAAATCAGGCGGCAAGGTGCGGACGTCACGCGTGGCTTCACCAACCAACGGCTTCACATCCCTTCAATTTTCCACGGAGACGATCCCCATTCGGAATCGGCTGGACGATTGGCGCGAGCTCTACGGCCGCACCATGTTTCAGCTCGACATCGATCCGCTGCAGAAGGAAGGCTATCGGTCGGAAGCCAAACTAACCGCTCTGCCCGGCTTCGGCATTGCCGAAGTCGCGTGTTCCGGCGCGCATTATCGGCGCACGCGCGCTCTCATCGACAGCGACGATTTGTGTCTTTGGGTAAGCCTTGCGCAGGGCGGCGTCGCATCCCAGCGCGGACGCGAGGTCACCCTTGGCACAGGCGATGCAGTTCTGATGGCGACCGAGGACATAGGAGTGACCAGCATTCCGCCTGGCGCTCGGTCATTGGCCTTTCGCGTGCCCTATAAGGCGATTGCTTCCAAAGTCGCCGATCTTGACGCTGTGCTGTTTCGCCGTGTCCCGACGGACACAGGTGCTATGCAACTGCTCATGGCCTATAGCAATGTTCTGCGCGACCGCCACTCCCTCGACCAACCTGAACTGCAACAAACCCTCGTCACGCACCTTTCCGACCTCACGGTGCTGGCACTCGGCGCGACACGTGACGGGGAAGAGCAGGCGCGCGTTCGTGGCGTGCGGGCGGCGAGGCTGCGAGTGATCAAGGAGGACATCGCAGCCAATCTCGATGGCGACTTATCAATCGCCGCCGTCGCTGGACGCCATGCAGTGTCTCCGCGCTCGGTCCAGATAGTGTTCGAGGCGGAAGGGACGACATTCACGGATTATGTGCTGGGCCAGAAGCTTGCGCGCGCACACCGCATGCTCTGCGACCCGCGGCGGGCTCGTCAGAACATAAGCACCGTGGCTTTCGATGCCGGCTTCGGTGATCTGTCTTATTTCAACAAGGTGTTCCGCCGCCGCTTCGGCGCGGTGCCTTCGGAAATTCGCGAAGCGGCCGCTGTCAGGGATTGGCCCGCCCCTGACGCGCCAGGTACGCGTCGGCCCCACCGACAATGACTGGCAAACGACCGCGAAGGGACATTGAATGCGGTCATCAAGCCACGTTTCGTTTGCGCCACAGCGCCTTGCCCTCACCTCATCGTCCGATGTCATATTTGGGGCCAGATGCGGACGTGCAGCTTCCGACTTTCGCACGTAATAGCGGACGGGGCGGTCGTTGGCTTCGCTAGCGCCGCATCCGAGACGCGGCATGCTTATTCTACAGGCACCGTAAAATGAAGCCTATGCCTTACTCGACGGTCCCGCGGCAAGCCCATGCAACCGAAACGAACGAACGGGGACCATCGGGGCGACCTGCTTCGTAGGCATCACGAACGGCCGCATCTGCTTTGGCTCGCATCGCCGGATCCAGACCCGCTGCATACTTCCCTAGCGGCCCCTCCCCCGAAGTGATCGGACCCCAATAGTCATCGAACGAAGAATAATCCATCCGGATCAAAAGCTGGGTTTCCTCCACGTCGTGGAGTCCCTGGCTGATGAAGCTTTGCTTCATTTCATTCGGCTGGATCATGGGTTGGAAACAATACCGGCTTCGGAGTGCCCGTGCGTTCTCATCGATAACCGCGAGCGTGTCCAACATCATGCGCATAACCGGCATGCCGCCCAGATGGTCCCACACTGCTGCAGCCACAACGCCCCCTGGCCGGACGACCCGTCGCATCTCTCCGATCGCCTGACCTGCTTCGGGAACGAAATGCAAAACAAGCAGCGCTAGGGCTCGATCGAAGTATGCGTCGGGAAACGATAACGAGGTCGCGTCCCCCTGCTGAATGTGGATACGCGGGTCGGTATTAAGCCGGGTAGCCTCGTCGACGAAAACTGGCGAGAAATCTATTGCAGCAACTTCTTGAACGTTAGCCGCTTTCGGAAGCGCAAAGGTCAGGCTGCCCGTCCCACATCCAACGTCCAGAATCCGTTCGCCGTCAGACAATCCGGCGAAATTGATAAATAGCGGTGCCAGTTTTTTGCTCCACCGGCCCATCAACTGCTCATAGCCACCGGCTTTTCCGACATTGAATGTGGACGTCAAGGAAACCTCCAAGCGTATTGAGTGGGTCTTGGTCACGCAAAGATTATTGGAAGGGCGGTTTCTTAGATAGTAGCTCCCAACCCGAAGACGCCGCCACGAAAAATATCGAGGCGCGACAAACAAAGTGTCCGGTCATTTGTTACCAAGCTTGATCGACTGTCTCGCGACGCTGCCTTCATTGCCGGACCTATGCATTGCTCGTCGCCGAGCCTATGCCGACCCTTTCATGCTGCACCTCTTTGCGGCACTGGCCGAAAAGGAGCGACGTCTCATCTCGGAGCGCACTAAAGTCGCGCGCGCACCTGTCGCAAGATCACCGGAAGGAAAATCGACAAATTAACCAATTCGGCGCAGGCGGGCGCCAAGGGGTGGCGATGAAAGCGCTCATCCACTTGTCCCCCAAGCGCTTGACGGGATATGGCTCGCGCGAGACCCTGGGCAAGGACTGCCGCTACTCAACTTCGACGCTGCGACCGGGTGTCTGAACCGCCAGTCGTTCGCCGTCGGCGTCGAACGGCAGTTCTCGACGCAGCCCGGACTGTGGCTAATCGTGAAGGGAGACCGGGCGCAGGCTCAGGGAACCGGGGCAGTCCTGGTCGCGAGGACGGGAGCCAACGAATTTGCCCTAGTGTGAATCAGCACCGAAATTTGACCCCGTTCTGAACGCCAACAAGTACATGACTTGTCTGTTTAATTCGTCCTGCCGTTGGGGTCACCATCGGCGCCGATCGTGACCCCGCCGGTTTCCTGATTCCTACAGGCAAATCAAAGCCTTATGCGGCCGGCGCACGGGGGTCAAAGTTCGGTGCCGATTCACACACAGGGACGTGCAATTTCAGCGGGATCGCGGGCCAGATGCCGCTGAAGCTTGCTATCCGGCCACTCGACGAACAGCTTCGGCCACGAAGCGCAACCGTCCGCTTTCAGGACATTGTGCCGATGGCTCAGGCTGTGGTTGGGTCGATGATGTCGTCAGGTGGCAGGAGTTCGCAACTTACCACTTGTGCGCGTCGATCCAGTCGATTGGGTCTCCGACGCGTCCCGATTGGTTCAACGTTCCGACCCACGTAAGGAGCGGCGCGGCGTCGGCGTCGGTAAACTTTTTATACGACGGCTGCCCGATATGGAACTTCGCCAAGCCGGCGGGCATCTTCGGTGCTTGATCACCCCAATACACGAATTCAGTGCTCAGCAGCACACGATCCGTCGTCCCCGTATCCCGCTTTAGATTGGTCTCATTGACCACGGCACCGTGCTGGCTGTGGCGAGAATCTTCCTGTATCCACGCACCCGTCTTCTTGTTCCGGTGGTAGATGTTGTCGCCAAATCGCACCTTCATTCCGCCGTTGAGCACGGCCCGCTTAAGCGGGAAGCCCGTCCAGTACTCGTCAAAGGTCGTGTCTGATTCGACACGCATGAGGAAGACTGCATGGTCCGCCATCTTCCGCTCGGCTGAGCCAGTCCCAAGTACCCAGTCACCAAGCTTGGCATGTTTGCGTATGCCGGGCTTGCACGTCGCGAGCGAGCACACCCCGTAGAAGGGGTTCGGCGCGGAGCCGTGATCCCAGCGCACGACGTAGGAATAGAGGGTCATGGCCTCAGTGGCCTTTGTGGCGCGGCGTGGGTTTCTGCGGGAGGGGCTTGCCTCTGGGGTCGTCAAAGTGCCGCTCCCCCTTGATCACCGTTTCAATCTTGCCCTGATCAAGTGGCACCGCCCCGTCACCTTCGCGCGCCAGCCAGTCGGGCTCCCCCTTGACCGTCTCATCCAGCCACACGCCGATAATGCGCTTGCCCAGCCGCGTGGCCTCCGCCACCACCGCCGCGATATCGGCACTGCCGATAGTCTCGGGGCAGATCAAAATAACCACGATGTCACAGGCGGCCACGCGGGCCTTATATGGGCCGAGGTCCGTGTCGGTTTCTCCAACGAGCACACCGCTTGCAGCGAGCACGGCATTTTTTATTGTTGCAATGGCGCCGGGATGTTCAGGTACCGGACAGACGTAGACACGGGGCGGCTGCGTTGGCATGAATGCTCCTCGAATTCGATTCGAATATACCAGATATTGGTCGCCTACTACACGCCGTCTAGTCCTGCGCACACTTTCCGAGCGTCGCGATGCCTGTATACCGAAACATAAGTTTTGCTACCGCGCAGAGTTTTTCCGATCTGCTGTCAAATGGCGACCTGGTCGATGGCCGCGGCGATCCCACGAAAGAGCTCTTGAGCCGGGTCACCGTGCTGTCGCGGCCCGCGGAGCGGTACCTGTTCCTACCGGAGCGTGACGTTAGCCCGATCTTGCAGTTCGCGGAGACGATGTGGGTGCTAGCGGGCCGCAACGACGTCGAGTGGCTCGAACGCTACAGCCCTAAGGCGCCCCAGTACTCCGACGACGGACGGGTTTGGCGCGCGGGCTACGGGCCGAGGCTACGCAACTGGCCGGGCGGCGTTGATCAGTTGGGGCAGGCCCGGCGGCTTCTGATTGAGAGTCGGCAATCACGCCGTGCCGTCATAAGCCTCTTCGATCCGGCGATCGATTTTATTGAGAGCAAGGACATTCCCTGCAACAACTGGCTAAGCCTTATGGTGCGTGGCGACGTGCTTTCGATGAACGTTGCTGTGCGGAGCAACGACGCCTTGTGGGGCTTCTCGGGAATCAACGCGTTTGAATGGAGCGTGCTCCAGGAGTGCGTCGCGAATTGGGTAGGGGCTGCGGTCGGCCCGGTGACCTACCTCGCAAGCTCGTTCCATCTATATCAGCCCTTTTTTGACACCGCCGTGCAGATCGTTGAGCGCTTCGACGGCGTCACGGCATATGACCATGTGCGCAGTGCGCCGTTCTCCACGAGCTTTGAACAGTTCGACCAGCGGCTCTCGGATTGGTTTGCGGCGGAGGGACGACTGCGCGAAAACCCGGAGGAGCGCCGGTCTGTGGGGGATGCCTTCCTCGACAGCGGGCTTGACCTTGTGCGCCTCAAGTGGGGCGTTAAGAGCGGTTGGAGCGACGCGCGACTGCGCGCGGAACTTGAAGCACTTCCGGATGAAGACCACACTGCAGCCGCCTATCAGCATTTCGGGCGCCTACGGCCCGGGCTGCGCGATGGCATCCCGCAACAGGGGATAGCGGCGTTCTTTGCGGCGTGCCTGCAGGGTGGTGGTCTCGCCGATCGGTTTCGCGCCGCCATCAAGGCGCTCCATGCGACCAAAGATCGAGTATATGGCCGCGCTTGGAAAAAACGCGGCGAACGGATCAGTATCCTGCCGAATGTAGCCCGCAAGGTCGATCGGCTGGAGGAGTACGCGAGGGGAGTAAAAGGCCTCTCCGACGAGAGCGCGCTCGACACCGCAGTCGACTTTTACGTGTACACCTTGAAATACCGGCTGTGGCTCGCCGAGCGAGACGAGCCTGGCAAGCTCCTAGCATCAGGAGCGCCGACGCCGCTGAGTGACTTTGACGCAAACTTCGACGCACTCGTTGATCGCCTCAAACTCGACAACGCTGGCGATTCGAAAGCGCAGATCGCCTCGATCGCGCAGCTGTTTGAGGCGCTTTGGAAGGCAACCGAAAGCAGCAGCGAGCCACGTCCGCGGATATCGATTCTGGATGCGCTACTGAAAGAGGCCGAGGCGCTCTTGGCGACGCTGTTCATCACCCATCCACCGCTCGTCGTCCGCTTCATCGGGCAGGAGACCGCATCATGAAACCGGAAGACTTTTCAAAGCTCGTCTCACTTCTCAAAGAGGAGGTAGCGGCGCGTCCACGCGGGGCTCGTGTGGCACTTTCGGGCCGGACGTCCGTTGCGTTTGATCTTGAAGCAGTTGTGAACTCGCTAGGCCAAGAAGTGACGTATCTCGGCATTTTTGCCAATGACATCCGAGACAAGCCGATCAGCGCGCTTGCCGCGGCGAAGCCGGATATCGTGGTCATCGCGTCGGACGACGGTAAAGAGCTGCTGCTTGAGGCGGTGGCGGCGGTCGTCGAACCCACGGTTCGGCTCTTGATCGCGGGCAGTGGCCATTTCGCGTTCCGGGACGAACTGTTCGACCAGGTGAAGCGAGACTTGTTCATCCCGTCATTCGCTAACGGTTATCCCCATTCGCTCGTTCACATTTATCAGTGCTTGAAGTTTGCAGCCTCGCGGAAGCTGCAAGGCGTCGTGGCCGAGTTCGGTATGTTCAAGGGCGGCACGACGATGTTGATGTCGCGCTTCATCGAAGGGCTGGGCGCCCACTGGAAAGTCTACGGGTTCGACACTTTCAGTGGATTTCCCGACCCGCGCAGCGCGTTGGATTTGTATCATCATCCCGATTGCGTCTATCTGGACGAAGCAATGATCAAACGGGTTTTCGAAGGGCGCAACGTCGAGGTGGTCGTGGGCAACGTCGTCGAGACCGTCGATCGGCTGCGAACCGAGGATATCGTTTTGGCATTCGTAGACACCGACAACTTCACGTCGGCCAACGCCATTGTCTCCGTGATCGCGGATCGCGTCGTTGAAGGCGGTGCCATCGTCTTTGATCACTGGACCGGTCGTGATCGTCATTTGTTCACGATTGGGGAACGCATCGCCGCCAAGCGGCTTGCGGAGGATAAGCGCTACTTCAACCTGCACGATACCGGCGTGTTCTTGAGGATGCCATGACCAATTATACAACGCGACGTATCGCTCCCACGCCGCGTGAGGGCATCTACGAACTGTATTGGACGTTCGCGTCGCGGCGCCACGCGATGTTTGAAGCGCGCCTCTCCGGACGCGCGCAGCCGTGGACCGACGATCCGATTCTTAAGACGTATAAGTTCTGTAACGTCTTTCGCGCTGCCGACCGCGTTTCCCAGTACATGATCGCAAGCGTGGCATGCGATGGGGAGCGCTCTGCTGACGCAGATAGGCTTTTTCGCATCGTCGCTTTTCGTACGTTCAGCAAAATCGCGACTTGGCGCCGACTTCGAGAGACCTTGGGCGCGCCGCGGATCGAGCACCTGCGCGACGGCTCGTTCGAGCGCGCTCTCGATATGATCAAGGCCGAGCAGGGCGGCCTATATACCGGCGCGTTTATCCTTTGCGCCAATAAGGCCTTTGGATTCGACGAAAAGCATCGCAATCACGTGGCGCTATTTAAGCGCATGTTCGTTGAGGACGAACTCGCTGAAAGGCTCCTTCACGCCCCCTCGCTCAGGTCAGTCGTCGAACTCCTGCAATCCTACCCGCTGATGGGGCCGTTCATGGCCTATCAGACGGCCGTGGACCTCAACTACTCGGACCTTTTAAGCTTCAGCGAAAACGACTACACGCAGGCTGGACCCGGCGCCCTGCGAGGCATCAAAAAGGCGTTTCTCGATATTGGCGACTACTCGCCCCAGGACGTCATCTTGTGGATGACGGAGCAGCAGGAACGCGAGTTCGCACGTCTTGACCTTCCTTTCAACGGCCTCTTTGGCCGCCCTCTGCATGCGATCGATTGCCAGGGATTGTTCTGCGAGCTCGATAAGTATTGTCGCGAAGCCGCGCCGGAACTTCAAAGCGATCGTTCGCGCATCAAGGCGCGCTACACACCTTCAAGCGAGCCTGTCGCACTACAGTTTCCTATCAAGTGGCGGCTCAGACCGCAGGTGAGTATGATGCCAGCTGCGATGCCCGTTCGCGCCGCTCAGCTTGACCTCGAATTTGACGCAGTTCTTCAGAGGCCGCGCGAAAAGCGTATGGCTGGCCGTCCAACGAAGCAACAGACTGAAGCGATAAGGGACCTGTTTGCCGTCTAGCGTCGGGGGCTTCCATCGCGACGATCACGTTGCGATTGATCCTACCTTGCATTTCGTGGAGACGGCGTCGATAGCGCTGTTAATTGCGACGATGATACGTGAGGGCTTCCGACGCCGTTAGGATGACTCCCACAGAGTGCCGTTTACGACAATGCTCGTTACCGGTCGGGCCAGGGGAGTGCAGACGGAGTGCGTGGCACCCCTCTGCCATGGTGGTTTCGTCTTACGAAACACAGCTTGCCTTTCCGGCGGTTCACCGCACATCTTGCGCGAATGGCACGGCAGAGGTAAGCGCCCGGTCATGACCGCCTTCCGTAGTGGTGTTCGGATCGGCTAACGATCGGGCTCGGGATGCTGAAGATGGTGTCCATGAGTGGGGCTTAATGGACACGATCCCGTTGGACGGAATGATTGGCGGGGATCTTCGGGGCGAGACAGCGCCCGCACGCCGGCGCAAGTCCTATACCCTCGAAGAGAAGCA
>NZ_JBEBMH010000023.1:0-94917 GCF_040081985.1 Mesorhizobium yinganensis
TCGCCGACGTCCTGGCTCGTATCGCCGATCTTCCTGCCTCTCGTCTGTACGAATTGCTGCCCTGGGAGTGGGAGCGTCTGCGCCGAGCCGATGTGGTCGTCGATCAACAAGCCGCCTGACCTTCACGCAACACCATCATAGCTTCGGCACCGCTCGCGCCAGCCAGCATCTTCTGCGGTCCTCAGCGTATGCGTACTCCATAGCCGCGATCTCGGCGTCTGTAACGCCCAACAGGCGCAGGCTCCGTTCCACTTCTCGCACGATATCGGCATGAGCGTTCATACCCCCGGCCTGCTCGTTTGGGCCTTGAGCTTCTCTGCCTCGCGCTCGATCACGTCACGGTCGTTGCCGAAACGCTCAATTAGATCGCGCACTTGGTCGGTGGACAGGCCAAACTTGCTGGCAACGTACCCAACCTCCCATTCCTGATCGCCTGCCACCTGCGATCGGTCGCGGTTGTCCTGCTTACGGGGGTCATCTGACATCGTGTTCCTCCTGAGACCGGGAAAAACTGTCAGGTTCGAGGGAGGTTCCGTCTGCTCCGCTCTGGCCGCCGGGTGAACAGGCGAGATGATGGCCCTTGTCGAGCCATGTTGATTCCCTCTTACAGAACGATGAAGCGCTTATAGTGGCGCTGTTGCATCCGTAAGAATCTCACTGCCGCTTCAGTCGCCCATATCTCGTCAATCCGCATGGGTTTGTGTGTCCGATAGCTACACTCAACAAAGCCACGTTTGCGAAGTCGCTCGGTCGTGGTTGGACCAGCTCCCCTAACTTCATTTATGGAAAAGCGCTTGCCTTCGTTTGCTGCAATGAAGCTGAGGACTTGCTCCTCATATCTGCTCAACGGCTCATCCATCCCCTGAGCCTTTTTTAGTTCGTGCAAACTTTCCTGATAAAGTCCGTCGTCGAATTCGGGCACGTGTTCTCGGGAAAGGGGGCCGTCGTCAGGAACCAAACGCACCACCACTTCACCAATCTTGATCTCAGCGAGAAACCCGGCTTTCGCAGCGCCTTTGCAGATTGCTGTTACTTGGCGAGCAGAAATATTCAGCTTTCGGGTCATGGGAAGGCGTTGGTCAAGGGCTAGGTTCAGTTCCCATCCTTCATCGCGACTGGCCTGGGCCGTCCGTGCCGAAAATGATAGCTAGAGATGAAGTATTGCCGCCGGCCGACCCTCGAAAGCGCCAAATCAAGCTGTCGGTAATGATCCCCTGAGAACATCGAAACGACCGTATGCATCACGGTGTTCGGCACGACGATGACGCCTTCAAAACCACCTTTGATCCGCCATAGTTCACCAACGTGCTCCAATTGCAATTTTGGTGGAGGCACCGTCAAGCACCGTACCGTTATATCTAAAGGGGCTGTCGCTGGCTTTAGCAGCGTCGTCCCAAATAAGGAAAGCCCGTCATCTTCTGAAGCCGGTTCTGTCCCTTCAAACAGGGGCACCGAGAGATAATATTCCCACTCCCATCTCGTCAGCTCGACCTCTAACCATAAGTCTGGGTCAGGCCGTTTCCTGATCTTCGGAATTTCCCGTGTCATGATCTATTCGCCAGTCTGAGCGTTCGACGCAGCTTGGAAGCGCATTCGCGCCCGTCCCGCTTTACCTGGTACCGATCGCACAAGCCATCTTCCCCTTCGGGGAAGGTGCTTGACGTTTTCAGCGAACAGGAACAGCATGTCCGTGGGCGTGATAACCCGGACCGAGATAGACCGCATATTCCCTGGCAGGAATTGCCCTGGCGCCTGGCAGCGTTGGGCAGCGGTTGAATGAACGTGCGACTTGGCGGTCGCGCGTCCCGACCAATATGGCCGGGGGCGAACGCCATGTCCAGAGCCGCGAGGCTTAAAATCGTTCGGCCTGTCTCTCGGCAGGTTATCACCCCCCGGCTGTCGGTCCGCCACCGATGAAAGGCGCATAATTCCACACCAGAATTTTGCTCCGCCGGCCGTGATAAGCCGGTTCGAACCGAGAGAGACCAACATGACTATCGGAGGACAACTCACCCGGCGCGCTATGCTCGCCAGCACGCCCGCCCTGGCCGTGGCCGCAGCTACGCCTGCCATCGCTGTAGGGGATGCAGCGGAAAACTTTTCCGCCGCGCCTTCCACACATGCCGTGGCGGAGGCCAATCCACTTGATCGTGTCACCCGCATATCGCGGGAACTGTCGTATGCGCTCGCCGATTGGAACGACGCCCTAGAGGGCAGTGGGCCTTGGGTGGCGCGGATTTATCCGGCGGGGAGCCGGGAATATCCCATAGGGTTCGAGGACAGCAGCAGATGCGGCCCGTCGCCCGCGATCATGAAACTTTTCGAGGAGTGGGATGAGCTTCATCGGCATACCTGCAACCTCGAATGCTCCGACGAGGAAATGGACGGCTATACGCGCCGGTCGAGTGAACTTGAACGCCAGATGGTAGCGTTGCCGAGCACGACCATTATGGACCTCGCCGCGAAGATAATAGCCGTCACGGGTTACGGTGCCTATGAATTCTCACGCGACGCGAAGCCTAATGCGGAAATTTGGGCCGAACTGGATCTGCTCGTCGGTCGCAACCTGCGTGGTGTGTCATGAGCGACAAGCCTAAGCCGCTGGAACATGCACGACTTTATCTCGACGTACCTCCGCCGGGCTGGCACGCCCTTGGCCCGCACCCTGCCGGCAACGGCGAGCCGAAAGGGCAATGGTTGGTGTTGATGGTGGACGTTCCTTACGAGGAACTGAAAACCTGCATCTGCCGAACCGCTTGGCTGTTCGTCCATCCGAACGAATACAAGCCGCAATGGGGACGGATTGCGCAAGAGGCGTGGGTGCGCATCCCCGGCAAGCACCGAAGCGAAAAGTCAGCGTGGAAGGCGTTCAACGCCATGCTCCCCGACGACGAGCCTGCGGTCGAGGTGGCGGCTTGACCTACCTCGCCATCGCCGCCGGCATCGTCCTGGCCTTCGCCTTCGGCTTCCTTCTGGGCGACAGGCGCGGCGTGCAGCAGGCAAACGAGGGGCTGGACCACAATAACCGGGTGCTGTTGCAGGCGATCAGTGACAGCGTGAGGGCGCCTGCCGAGGGCGAGGAGGAGCGGCGGACGGTGCTGCACTAAACCTTCGCGCCGGCGGGAAATTTCATGGCCCGGACGCGTTGGAACCTCTCGCCGGCATCCTCGTTCAACGAATAAGTTCGAGCCGCGATCTTTCCTTCCTTCCATCGCGGTTCCAGAGAAGGCCCGTCGCAACCGGCGGGCCTTTCCTGTCGTGGAGACCAGGTGGTGGAATGGTTGCCGTTTATCGCAATCGTCTTGGCCCTGTGGGCCTTCCTGTTTTTGCTTTACTGGTTCGGGGGCGGGCGACACTAGAACCTCCCGCCGGCGGGAGGTTGGCCAGGCTGCGGCGACGTGGCCGGGCTTGTCATTGTTAATAGCCTACCGTACCGAACACGCTTACAACTATCGAGTCGCCGCCACTCCTGCACGGCAAGGGGCGCTTGAAAGAGTCTATCATGCTTTCGCCCAAACCACGGGAAATTGGCATGTCAGACCGTCATGGTTTCGTAACTCCTGCTGAACTTGCAGTCCTCACAACAGCGCTGGAGGATTATTGCGCCAGGCACGACCTATCTGGCCTCGATCGAGAAAGGGCCGCGCTGCGAGTGATCAGCCTGTTTCGGCAGGGTATCATCGATCCGACGGCACTAGCAGATCGGCTCGAAGGTATTGTTGGCCGGATAGCGCCGGCCTCAAAATCCATCCCGGTTGAGCGTGAGCCGCTGCTAGATAGTAGCGTTGCGGACAATATCGAAAAACGCCACGGCTCCTAGCGCGAGAATGAGGAGCGTCGCGATCACAAGATCCGCAGTTATGATGGGCGTGTCTTCCATGCTGGCGTCCTGGCTGGCGGAGAACCCGACCGGATTAGCAGGGGCATAGAAGCTGAAGCCTGCCGGGGCGGCCCACTCTGGAGTGAATGGAGCCACTGCGAGCTATCCCAAAAAGAAACTGCGGGTTGCAACTGAGAAGATTGCGTCAAAACGCAAAACGCCGGTAGTGCGGCACTTTAGCAACGGTTTGGCGGAAGTGACATTCCGTCACCCGCGCTGATTGAAATGTCTGCCACATCGCCTTTATCAGAAAGACTTTGAGGGACCACTGAAAGCATGATGGGTAGAGAGGATGTGGCTTCAGCTTACCAAAAATAACCAACCTTTTTTGATTAACCTAAAATGGGTTGCGGATGTTTTCCCCCGTGGCGAGGGGTCTTTGCTGGTCTTTGATAATTCTCTAGGCGAGAACCGGAAAGTCGCAGTTGAGGAAACCGTAGACGAGATCGGTGAATATCTTGGCGTGCCGACATCTGGTAAGCGCCCGCGAGGCTGACGGCTGAAAGGCAGGGCAGGGAGGAACATTAGCACGATCGGCATGTTGATTCAGAGCCCGCTACGATCGATCTGTGTGCCCACTCCAGATCGTAGCAACTGGCCGCCGATGCTTCCCCTGTCAGTCGGCGGCCCTTTTTCGAGAGATCGGGAACACGGCGCCTGATTAGCAGTTTGACGAAATCTGAGGCGAGCCGACACCCTCGCCAAAGTCAAGCCTGCCGCGTGGCGCGCCCTCAATCCGCGCGGCGGGCTGCCTATTTTGTAAGGAGTGGGAATGCAGGCGGGTGATTGGGTCAGCGGCGAAGTTAGGCGCCTGCTTGTAAAGCGTCTGGTGAAAGAGGCCGGCATCAGCGAGGCGCGTGCCAGCGAACTTATCGATATGCTCGGGCCGGATTGGTCATCGCTCATCCGCGAGGCGAGGAACCTTCAGCGCGGTGCGTAGCTGCCATCCGCAGAAGCCCGCCGCCGTGACAGCAGCGGCGGGCCTTTGCCGGATCATCCGCTGATGAAGAGAGAGGGAAATCAGCGCCATCCGACCAGCCGAGACAATCACTAACGCGTTGGCGGTGCATTACCATTTGATACTGCAACGACTCACCGGCTAGCGCATTGATCCGCCTGAGCCGAGTTGAGCGTTGTGCCATGGCTGCGCGTGGTTGGTGGGATAGTCCGGTGCCGGTGATGCTGCGAAACAGCGTGACGGTCATCCATGTGAACAACAATCTCCAGGCTGCCGATATCCTCTTGTACAAGTGGCCTACGAAGGGCGGTGCAAAGCAGCGGGCGGCACGCGAGGCGGTCATGGAAGCCATCGAGCATGCGAACGACCGGATGGCGCTCGCCAAGGCTCAGAAGGCGTTCGCCGAGGCAGCAAAAGAGGCCGACATCCTGATTGAGTGAATGACAGGAGACGCCTGAACATCACGAGAACACGCTGCTACCATTTTGCTACCGAACGCGGTAGCACGCAACGGGACGAAGCGGGACAGAAACGCCAGCCCCGTCCCTAACCCTTTGACGAGAAACCACTTGTAGGGACTGAGTGGGACAAGCCGGCACGGCTCTAACCGCATTTCGAGTGCGGTGCATTCAACCACTCTGCCACCTCTCCGCGGGGCGTGGTCCGCCTTTCGGCGCGGCACTAGATAACGGCAGGTCTTCGAGGTTACAAGGCCCTATCTGCGGCATTGCACCCAGCCGGCGCAGTATTTGCGACCGGCACGGAACGCACCGTTTCCTCATCCGGGCTTGAAAGAAAGCGTTCGCCCTTCGGCGGAACCGGTGACGCCGCGGGAAACTGAAGCAGAGACGCGAAGTTCGGCGCTCCGCCTTGACTCCATGTGACGGTTCGGTTACGGACGGACCAATTCCGGCGCGGGGTCTTCTCCGCGCTGGTTTTCGTTTGAACCCTCAAGACTGATAAAAAGACGGCCAGACCGCCCCGCGGCGTTCGAAAGGCCGGACCGAACAGCGAAAGGCTAAAAATGTTCGCAGTCATCAAGACGGGTGGCAAGCAGTATCGCGTTGCCGCCAATGACGTCATCAAGATCGACAAGCTCGACGGCAACGCCGGCGATATCGTGGAATTCGGCCAGGTCCTGGCTTTCGGCGAAGGCGAAAGCGCCACCTTCGGGGCTCCCTTCGTGGAGGGCGCCACGGTCACCGCGGAAGTGCTCAAGCAGGGTCGCGCCGCCACTGTCATCGCCTTCAAGAAGCGGCGTCGCCAGAACTCGCGCCGCAAGCGCGGCCAGCGCCAGCACGAGACGACCGTGCGCATCGCCGAGATCCTGACCGGCGGCGCCAAGCCGTCGAAGAAGGCCGTTGAGGCAAAGGCAGAGACGGCTCCGGCTGCCGTGCCGTTGTTCACCGCGCCGGCAGGCAAGGGCGACGACATCGAGGTGATCAAGGGCATCGGCCCGGTGGCCGCCGCCCAGCTCAAGGAACAGGGCATCACCACCTTCGCCCAGATCGCGGCCTTTACCGATGAGGACATCGCCCGCATCGATGCGGCCATGCCCTTCAGCGCCGAGCAGATCGGCGACTGGCGCGAGCAGGCCAAGGAACTGGCGAAGTAATCGCCAAAAAAAGCTTTCGGCGGCGCGGCAAGCGCCCTAGAATGAGATCAGGCGCTTCGAACGGGCGCAAAGGAGTTTGAAATGGCACACAAAAAGGCTGGCGGTTCGACGCGCAACGGTCGCGATTCGGAATCCAAGCGCCTCGGCGTGAAAAAGTTCGGCAGCGAATCCGTCATTGCCGGCAACATCATCGTGCGTCAGCGCGGCACCCAGTGGCATCCGGGCGTCAATGTCGGCATGGGCACCGATCATACGCTTTTTGCGCTGCAAGCCGGCGTGGTCGCTTTCAACAAAAAAGCCAACGGACGAACCTACGTATCGGTCAATCCGATCGCCGACGCCGCGGAATAGCCGGATCCGCACCACAACACCGGCGCCCCATCTCGGGAACCGGTGTCTGGCGCAGCCAGCAAAAGGATCAGGGGAGATGGGCCGCCATCTCCCCTTTTTCTTTGCCTGGAGGACTGACATGGTTGCCGAAAAGGAAGACTGCGAAGACGAAAGCCTGGCGATAGACCGTTCGATCCTGGTCACTGAGCGCCTCGTAATGCGCCGGCCGCGCGAGAGCGACGTTGCCGCGCTCGCCGCGCACGCCGATAACCGGCGTGTCGCCGAGATGCTGGCGCGCATGCCGCATCCCTATGGCGAGGCCGAGGCCCGCGCTTTCATCGCCGTGGAGGCGAGCCGCCGCTCCGGCGCCGCCTATGCACTGACGCTTGCCGGCACCGGCAGCTTCATCGGTTGCGCCGGCCTCAACGTGACCGACCGCGGGTTGGAACTCGGTTACTGGATCGGCGAGCCGTTCTGGAAGCAGGGTTTCGCCACCGAGGCGGCACACGCGCTGGTCGATCTCGCCTTCGAAGCGACCTCGATCAATGTGCTGCACGCCTCATGCCGGGTGATCAACCCGTCGTCGCGCCGCGTCATCCACAAATGCGGCTTCCAATATGCCGGCCAGGGAATGATGTTTTCGCTGGTCGCAGGCCAGGTGCCGATCGAGCGCTACCGGCTCGACCGGCGAACCTGGGCGAGTTTGCGGAGTTGGGGGCGGAACTGAGCCGGCCTTACGCTCCCCCTTGCGGGGAGGGTCGGTGAGCCGACGAAACGAAGTGAAGTAGGGCGAGACGGGGTGGGGTCGCTTCAGCTTGGCGCACCTCACAAGCTACCCCACCCCGCTTCAAAAACCTCGCGTGCCGCCAGGTTTTCTCCGCGACCCTCCCCGCAAGGGGGAGGGTTCGCCTATCGCCATCGTTTCCGCCCTCGCGCCCGACAAAACTTTCCGCTAGAGCAGGCGCTTCGTCAGACGCGACAAAACAAGAAAATGAAATTTCTCGACCAAGCCAAAGTC
Organism: Mesorhizobium yinganensis; assembly: GCF_040081985.1. NCBI lineage: Bacteria > Pseudomonadati > Pseudomonadota > Alphaproteobacteria > Hyphomicrobiales > Phyllobacteriaceae > Mesorhizobium > Mesorhizobium yinganensis. Next base: position 7,802 of record NZ_JBEBMH010000023.1, read on the forward strand.
TACATCCGCTCCGGCGACGGCGGCGCCGGTGCGCTGTCGTTCCGGCGTGAAAAATTCATCGAGTTCGGCGGGCCGGACGGCGGCGACGGCGGACGTGGCGGCGATGTCTGGCTGGAAGCGGTCGACGGGCTGAACACGCTGATCGACTACCGTTATCAGCAGCATTTTCGTGCCAAGACCGGCGTGCACGGCATGGGGCGCAACATGACCGGCGCCAAGGGCGCCGACGTGACGCTGAAAGTGCCTGCGGGCACGCAGGTTTTCGAGGAGGACAACGAGACGCTGATCTGCGACCTGACGATCGTCGGCCAGCGCTTTCTCCTGGCTAAGGGCGGCAATGGCGGCTTCGGCAACCAGCATTTCAAGACCTCGACCAACCAGGCGCCGCGCCGCGCCAATCCTGGCCTGCCCGGCGAGGAACGCACCATCTGGCTGAGGTTGAAACTGATCGCCGATGCCGGCCTGGTCGGCCTGCCCAATGCCGGCAAGTCGACGTTTCTGGCGGCCGTCACCGCGGCAAAACCCAAGATCGCCGACTATCCCTTCACCACGCTTCATCCGGGCCTTGGCGTCGCGCGCATCGACGCGCGCGAATTCGTCATCGCCGACATTCCCGGCCTGATCGAGGGCGCGCATGAAGGCGTCGGCATCGGCGACCGGTTTCTCGGCCATGTCGAGCGCACGCGGGTGTTGCTGCATCTGGTCTCGGCGCAGGAGGAGCATCCCGGAAAAGCCTATAAGACGGTGCGCGGCGAGCTAGCCGCCTATGGCAACGGCCTAGCCGAGAAACCCGAGATCGTGGCGCTGAGCCAGGCCGACACGCTGGATGCGGGTACGCGCAAGAAGAAAGTCGCCGCGCTGAAGCGGGCGGCCGGCCGCGCGCCGCTGGTGATTTCCGCCGTCACCGGCGAGGGCGTCGAGGCGGCGCTGCGGGCGCTGATGGTGGAGATCGAGCGAGCCCGGGAGGCCGGCACACCGGCTGTGCTGGATGCGCGGTGGCAGGATTAGGCTTGCAGAATGTCAGCCGTGCCGTTCTACGTTGCCCCTCTCTGTCCTGCCGGACTGCCTGGCCCGCTGCCGTGGCGACTTTCGCCAATCGCCAACTTCGCAGGACGAGTGTCATCGAAGCGGCCGGCAAATCTCCCGCCTTTTGGGGGGTCTGAAGGACGGGCCGAGACCCGTGGCTCGTGCCAGGCAGTCCGGCAGGACAGAGAGGGGCAACGTAGGGCGCTAACCGTTGTGTCCTCCAGTGTTGCGAGGACCGCATGACCCTCTCCCTAAAATCCTACCGCCGCATTACCGTGAAAATTGGCTCTGCCCTGCTGGTCGACCGCGAGACGGGGCTGAAGCGCGGATGGCTGGACTCGCTCGCCGACGACGTCGCCGACCTTGCCAAAGGTGGCGCTGAAATCCTCGTCGTCTCCTCCGGCGCAATAGCGCTGGGCCGCACCATCCTGTCATTGGGAAAGCGCTTGCTGAAACTGGAAGAAAGCCAGGCGGCCGCCGCCGTCGGCCAGATCGCGCTGGCCAGCGCCTGGTCGGAGGCGCTTGGGCGCCACAACCTCCGATCGGGACAAATCCTGTTGACGCTGGGCGACACCGAGGAGCGCCGCCGCTACCTCAATGCCCGCGCCACCATCTCAAAACTGCTGGAATTCAAGGCGATCCCGGTCATCAACGAGAACGACACGGTCGCCACCACGGAGATCCGCTACGGCGACAACGACCGGTTGGCCGCGCGAGTCGCGACAATGATGGGCGGCGACCTGCTGGTACTGTTGTCCGACATAGACGGACTTTATACCGCGCCCCCTGCCCGCAACCCCAGCGCACAATTCATCCCGGTCGTCGACCGCATCACGCCGGAGATCGAAGCCATGGCGGGCGCGGCGGCCAGCGAACTGTCGCGCGGCGGCATGCGCACGAAACTCGACGCCGGCAAGATCGCGACGCTCGCCGGCACCGCGATGATCATCACGGCCGGCACACGGCAGAACCCATTGGCGGCAATCGAGCTTGGCGAACGCGCCACCTTCTTCCGGCCGAGCGCGAACCCGGTGAAAGGTTACAAGACCTGGATCGCCGGGCAGTTGGAGCCGGCCGGACGGCTCACCATCGACGCCGGCGCGGTCGGCGCGCTGCTGTCGGGGAAATCGCTGCTGCCAGCCGGTGTGAAACTGGTGAGCGGCGCCTTTTCGCGTGGGGACACGGTCGCCATCCTCGATCCGGACGGCCGCGAGATCGCGCGAGGGCTAGTCGCCTATGATGCTTCGGACGCTATCCGCATCGCTGGGCTGAAGACCGCCGAGATTGCCGAGCGCCTCGGCCACGAGGCGCGCTCAGCCATGGTGCATCGCGACGATCTGGTGATTTCGATGGCGCGAGCGGCCGCCAATTGATTTGTCCGAAAGATCCCTTTCGAACAAAACCGCGTCCCTATTGGCTGTATCTTTTCAGGACCTCCTGACGCTCTTTCAGCAAATCGGAGCATCCCCCAAGCTCTTTCTCCATGATCGTCACCACCTCTGGTTTCGAAAGAGACTTTATTTCAGGAAAAATGATCTCGAGAAATTCTTGCCGCTGTTTTGGGTCGGCAATTTGGCGCTCCTTTAATCCGGCCTCAGCTTCAAGCTTGGACCGAGGTCCGCATCCGTGAGCCAACTCGACCACCACGAACACTTTCGCCAGCGGCTCGGGTTTGGCTCCGCAGAATTCTTCGGCCAACAGATGCCTGGCGATCATTGACATCATCGTCATGACTTTGCCGTCCGGGCTTTCGCCAGGTTCGATCTCGTCGTCGCAATAATTTTGGCCTGCCGCCAGGCTTGGTGCCAGAACATGAGCCGCGGCCAGGCCAACTGCGAATATTTGTGCCTTGAGCATGCTGCCCCTCGACAACAACCGCATTGGAATTCCGTTGCCCCGCCAATGCCGCTAGTGTTACAGCCGCATCTATTGTCGGAATGACGGCTATGCTGAACAAGGCGGACAACAGCCAATCGGTGCAAGAAACCATGGCCGATATCGGCCGCAACGCGCGCGCCGCGGCGCGCCCGCTGGCGATCGCCCCGGCGGACCAGAAGAACCAGGCCCTGGTTGCCATGGCGGACGCCATCCTGCGCGACGAGCAGAAAATCCTCGACGCCAACGCGATTGACATGAAAAACGGCGAGGAATCAAAGCTTTCGCCGGCGATGATGGATCGCCTCAAGCTGACTTCGGCCCGCATCCGCGGCATGGCCGACGGCGTTCGGGCCATCGCCGACCTGCGCGACCCCGTGGGCGACGTGATCGCCGAGTGGGACCGGCCCAACGGCCTCCATATCGAACGGGTGCGCACGCCGCTCGGCGTCATCGGCGTGATCTACGAGAGCCGGCCCAATGTGACGGCCGACGCCGGCGCTTTGTGCCTGAAGGCAGGGAATCCGGTGGTTTTGCGAGGCGGTTCGGATTCGCTGAACTCTTCCGCCGCGATACATGCCGCTATGGCCGAGGGGCTGAAATCAGTCGGCCTGCCAGAGGAGGCGATCCAACTGGTGCCGGTGGCGGATCGGGCCGCTGTCGGTGAGATGTTGAAAGGGCTTTCCGGAAATCTCGACGTGATCGTACCGCGCGGCGGCAAGAGCCTGGTGGCGCGGGTTCAGTCGGAAGCGAGGGTTCCGGTGTTCGCGCATCTGGAAGGACTTTGCCATGTCTATGTCGACAAGTCGGCAAATCTCGACATGGCTATATCCTTGGTTGTAAACGCGAAAATGCGACGTACCGGCATCTGCGGCTCGGCCGAGACGCTTTTGATCGACCGCGCGGCGGCACAGACGCATGCCGTGCCGATCCTCGCCGCGTTGGCCGAGGCAGGCTGTGAGATCCGTGCGGATTCAGAGACTTGCGTGCTGTTTCCCGCTGCGAAGCCGGCGACCGAGCAGGATTGGGCGACCGAATATCTGGACGCGATCATTTCAGTGAAACTCGTCGATGGAATTTCCGGGGCGATCGAGCATATCGAAAAATGGTCGTCGCATCACACTGAAGCGGTGATTGCGGAGGATAATCAGGTAGTTGAGCGGTTCTTCAATGAGGTCGACTCGGCTATCCTGCTGCACAATGCCTCGACACAGTTCGCCGATGGCGGCGAGTTCGGCTTCGGCGGCGAGATCGGGATTTCGACCGGAAAAATGCATGCGCGCGGGCCGGTGGGCGTTGAACAGCTCACTTCGTTCAAATACCGCGTGCGCGGGACCGGCCAGCTAAGATCTTGATCGCAAAAGAAAATTGAACATCGCTTCGCACCCCTCTCTAGCGCCTGCCGGCCATCTCCCCAGCGAGGGAGCGACGGTTGCGGAAAACTATCTCCGAATGCCGCATGCCGAGAAAGGCATGCAGGTCGGATTGTTCGGGGGATCGTTCAATCCACCCCATGCCGGCCACGCGCTGGTCGCCGAGATTGCCCTTCGGAGGTTGGCGCTCGATCAGCTCTGGTGGCTGGTGACGCCCGGCAACCCATTGAAAAACAAGAACGAACTTCTGCCGCTCGGCGAACGGATCGCGCTGTCCGAAAGGGTTGCCGGCAACCCCAGGGTCAAGGTGACCGCGTTCGAGGCCCGACAGAATTTCCGCTACACCGCCGACACCCTGGCCTACATCAAGGCACGCAATCCGGGCATCGATTTCGTCTGGATCATGGGTGCCGACAATCTGCGCGACTTCCACCGCTGGCAACGCTGGCGGCAAATTGTCCTTACTTTTCCGATAGCTGTGGTCGACCGGCCGGGATCGACGCTGGCGTTCCTGTCGTCGGTGGTCGCAAAAACCTTCGACCATGCGCGCGTCGACGAAGCCGACGCGCCGCGGCTGGCTGGCATGAAAGCGCCGGCGTGGACCTTCATCCACGGTCCACGCTCATTGCTGTCGTCGACGGCGATCCGAGCCGGAAAAACCGAGCAAAAACAATAGGTCGTCTTTCTGAAGGAAGCTGCGGCAAGTTCGTAAAATAGAACGAAATCAGCATCTTGTCGGAGTTTCACACCGTTGAGTCGTCAAATAACCTGACGCAAGGCCCTCGCGGACTTGCCCAAGCGGCCAATTTCGCTGCCAAGCCGCTGCCGCACCCGCGCAATCGGCCGACGGGCTTGCATCGTCTGACTGCGACAGAGAACGCGCGATCGCCCCGCTGACCGCCGCCGGCCTCCGGCGCCTTCGAACGAGACGACGCTCAGTCTGTGGCGACCTCGTCGCCGGCTGCCTCGGATCACCAAAAATCCACCACGACGATCATCCGACGGTCAAACGTTGGCCCTGCTATTTCGCCGCAAGCACCTGCTTGTCCATCAGCCACTTCACGCCACGCGGCCAGGCATAGTTGGCGCCCATGCGCAGGTTGGTGAAGTTATTCGATACCTGCTCGCCGCTACGCGCGTCGAGGACGCGGATGAAAAGTGTGTATTCGGTGCGGTTGACACGGGTGACGACCCCGAGCATCGCCTGGTCGCCGCCCAGCTTCAGCGCGGCCGGCGCTTCGCATCCGCCGCAATTGCGGATGCCGAATTTCTTTGCCGCGTCGAGATCGGCACCCTTGGTGTCGACGATCGTGTAGCCGGCCGCGGACAGCATGTCCCGGGCCTTCTGGGTGGCTTCGGCCAGATATTTGGTATCGTGTTCGTCCTGGGCGATTATGCCGGCGCCGGCGCTCTTATCCTCCAGTTCGAAATCGAACACCGCAATCCTCACCGGCGGTCCGCTGCCCGCCTGCTGGGCATGCGCAGCGGCAGTCAGCGGCGGCGACAGCAGCAACAGGGTGCCGGCGAGCGGCCCCAGAACCCGTGACCTGGCAACGTCCATGGCCTCCTCCCGTTGGGTTGACCATACCGTCGAGGTTACAGCAGATGGCCTCGCCGCGCCATCGTGCTTTGGGCCAGATCAACGGCCCACTCGCCCCCATGCGACAGTAAATTGACCGACAGACTACTTCGCAAAACAGAACACAGGCATCGTCGCAGTTGGATGCGGCGTCTTCATTGCCGCGTCGGGCGCTGCGGGTCGCCCGGTTTCCTTCCCACCTCGTCAAAGTCCCGATCGGTTGCCGCCGCCGGTGCGGGATAGGGATCCGGAAAGCCCATGCCCTTGACGGCGAGCCTCGTGCGGGCAAGCTTGGTCAGATCGAGTTTGGTGCGGAAGAAATCCGTGTCCGAGGTCCAGTAGCGCAAAGTCATCTGCACGGAGGCGTCATTGAGCACGTTGACAAAGGCAAGCGGAGCCGGCTGCTTTTTCACACGCTGGTCGGAATTGGCGAGGTCGGTCAAGATACGCTGGGCGTTGTCGATGTCGTCTGTGTAGCGGATGTTTACCGCGATGTCGTTGCGGCGAACATGGTTGCGGCTGGAGTTGCGGACCGGCTCGTTCCATAGCTTCGAGTTGGGAGCGAGGATGTAGATGCCATCGGCGGCCCGCAGTTTTGTCGCGAACAGCCCCACTTCCTCGACCTCGCCGGCGATCGACCCGACCTCGATCTGCTCGCCGATGCGAAAAGGGCGGAGCACCAGAAGCATGATGCCGGCCGCAATGTTCTGCAGCGTGCCCTGCAGCGCCAGCCCGATGGCCAGCCCGATGGCGCCGATGGCCGCGATGATGGAGGCCGTCTGAACGCCGAACTGGCCGAGCACCATGACCACCACCAGGACCAGAACCGCATAACGCGCCGCGGTCGCGAAGAAATGGCGCAAAGTGCTGTCGAAGCCGGGCAACCGGGAGAGTCCGGCCGAAATGCCGCGCTCCACCAGGCCGGCGACGATATAACCCATGATGATGAGCACCACCGCGCCGAGCACGGAGAAGGAATAGGCTATCGCAAGGGCCCAGACGGCGCCGAAGCCCGTTCCGATCGTCGTCAATGCTTCCTGCGCCATGCCATCCATCATCCCGTCTCCGATTTGCTGCAATGCGACCGAAACTTGTGGGCGGCGGATGCGTTCCCTGGACGGCATTGTCTGCGCACCCACCGGCATACCCCATGACGCACCGCAAAAATGAGGAGGCGAAGGTGTCTTGAAACCTTCACCCTGCTGCGCCTATCTTCAAGGTGTCCGCTGATTTGGCGGATGATTTGGTTGTTCTTGTCGCGAAAGGAAAGACACTGAGAACAGCACTACGGAAGAAGGCATATCCAATGCCTTCGCCGGCCGGGATCAGCGGATATGACTCCGTGTCCCGCGCCCTTGAAACAGTCCTTGCCAGTCTTGACGACTCCAAGGCAGAAAACATCGTCTCAATCGACATTCAGGGAAAGTCCAGCCTCGCCGACCACATGGTCGTGGCGTCGGGGCGTTCGCACCGCCATGTGGCGGCCGTCGCGGACCACCTGCTGACGGCGCTCAAGGACGCCGGCTTCGGCAATGCCCGCGTCGAGGGCCTGGCCGGCGCCGACTGGGTGCTGATCGATTCGGGCGATATCATCGTGCATGTCTTCCGCCCCGAAGTCCGCGAATTCTACAATCTCGAAAAGATGTGGCAGACGCCGGATCTGGGTGACGAGACCCTGCACTGACGCCGCGGGTGGGCTTGCGCTCATGACCTGACGCAGCCTGGCGGCGAGCAGCTTTCGCCTGTAAGGCGGATGCGATGAAGATATCGATCCATGCCGTGGGCCGCATGAAGGCCGGCCCCGAGAAGGAATTGGCCGCGCGCTATCTCGACCGCTTCGCAAAGAGCGGGCCGGGGATCGGTCTCGAATTCTCCGGTTTGACCGAAATCGCCGAAAGCCGCGCGGTGAGTGCGGCCGAGCGTGGCCGCGAGGAAGCCGATCGGCTGCTTGCTTTCCTTGACGACAAGGCGGCGCTGATCCTGCTCGACGAGCGTGGCAGGAATTTCTCTTCGCCTCAGTTTGCCGAAAAACTCGGAGCACTGCGCGACGAGGGACGGCGCCAGTCGGTCTTCGCCATAGGCGGGCCGGACGGCCACGACGAACGCCTGCGCGATAGGGCGGCACTTGTGTGGTCGTTTGGCGCGCTGACCTGGCCGCACCAGATGGCGCGCATCATGCTCGCCGAGCAACTGTACCGCGCGACGACGATTCTATCGGGGCACCCGTATCATCGGGTTTAGCTGCACCGCAAAGAGATATCGACCTTGCGTCGCAACGGCTGCGAAAATGAAAGGCGAACAATGAACGCAGAGACCTACGAGAGCGTGTGGGACGCACTTGCCGATACGGAGCAGGAGGCCGCAAACCTGAAGGCACGATCGGCGCTGCTCTATGAAATCCGCAAGGCGGTAGAGAAATGGGCGGTGCCACAGGAGGAAGCCGCAAGGCGCCTCGGTCTGACGCGCCCCCGCACCAACGATCTGTTGCGTGGCAAGCTCGCGAAATTCTCGCCCGACGCGCTGGTCAACATTGCAGCATCGGCCCATTTGGAGATAGAGATCCGGGTGAAGGACGCAGCTTGACCGGGTCCAGTGCGAGAAACAGGCTCACTCTCGAAGTGAGCGGGCCTGTCGCACGGAATGTAAATCGGCACGGCTTTTTGATCTCGGACAATCCGAACCAAAAAGGTAATCGTCTCGCTTCAAGCCGCCAGGCGACTGCGGCTACTTGTCCAGATACACCCGGTGGAACCGGTGGCCGAAACCGGTCAGGACCTCATAGCCGATCGTTCCGGCCTGGGTCGCTACCTCGTCGACGCTCTGGTGCGGGCCGATGAGTTCGACAAGCGTGCCGGGCGCGAGCGAGCCGGGCGGCAGCGCGGAAATGTCGAGAATGATCGAATCCATCGACACGCGGCCGACGAAGGGAAGTCTTTTGCCGGCAAAGAATGCGAACGATGTGGCGCGGCGGTGCCATCCGTCGGCATAACCGAGCGAGATTGTCGCGAGCCGCATCGGCTCGAGAGCCTTGGCGGCGTGGCCGTAGCCGATGCCCGTGCCGGCTGGGACCTCGCGGGTCTGGATGACCTTTGCCTCGAGCTTGACCACCGGACGCATCGGATTTCGCCCGCCGGGCTGAGGATTGATGCCGTAGAGCGCGCAGCCCGGCCTCGCCAGGTCGAAATGGCGGCCGGCATCGAGGAAAATGCCTGGCGAATTGTCGAGCGCGCGCGGCGCCGGCGGGAGTTTTTGCGCGAGCGCCTCGAAAGCTGACCGCTGTTCGGCATTGGACGCTTCATGGGGTTCGTCGGCGCGGGCAAAATGGCTCATCACCAGTTTCAGCTCGATGCCGTCGAAGGCATGCGGATCGGCGGCGACCCGGTCGACCTCCTCGGGCGGCATGCCGAGCCGGGCCATGCCGCTGTCGACCTGCACCGCCGCCGGCAGGGTTTTTCCAGCACGCGACGCATGTTCCCGCCAGGCCGCAAGCTGCGCTTCGCTGTTGAGAACAGGCACGAGCCCCGCCGCCGCGCAAAATTCCTCTGAGCCCGGCGGCAGGCCGTTGAGCACGAAGATTTCCGGCAACGCGCCGAGGATTTTCCGCAGCGCGATGCCTTCGCCGAGATGCGCGACGAAGAAGGTATCACAGCCTTCCCTGGCCAGCGCCGGCGCGACTTTTTCCGCGCCGAGCCCGTAGGCGTCGGCCTTGACCACCGCTGCGCAGCGCCCGCCGCCGAGCCGCTCGCAGAGCAGTCGGTAGTTGGCACGGATCGCGCCGAGATCGATGGTCAGCACAGCGCCGGCGGCGGCAAGACCGGTCGACCCATCTTCAGCGGCGCAAGCTTGGAGATCAGTGCGATCGCCGTTCTGTATCCGTGCATTCGAAGACATAGGACGACCCAAATCCGCTCCTCGACCTCATGGGGGATGAGTAGCCGTGACAGCGTGTCTCCGCAATGCTCCGAGGCCAGACGCGGACAGCGCTCGCGTCACGTGGTCAGGTGCCGGAAGGCGGAGACCACCTCGACATAGGTATGCCGCTTGAACGGCACGATCAGGTCGGGAAGCTCGGCCATCGGCTTCCACGCCCATGCGTCGAATTCCGGCTCGTGGCCGCCGGGCGGAGGGTTGATGGCGATCTCGCGCTCATCGCCGGTGAAGCGCAGAGCGAACCATTTTTGCGTCTGGCCGCGGTATTTTCCCTTGAAGGCGACGCCGACAAGATTCTCCGGCAGATCGTATTTGATCCAGTAGGGCGCCTCGGCCAGCAGCGACACGGAGCGCATGCCGGTCTCCTCATAGAGTTCGCGCAGGGCCGCCGGATAGGGCTCCTCGCCCTTGTCGATGCCGCCCTGCGGCATCTGCCAGAGCATCGGCGTGCCGGCGAATTCGCTGTCCGGCTGGGCGATGCGGTGGCCGGTCCAGACCAGCCCTTCGGCGTTCAGCACCATGACGCCGACGCAGGGCCGATAAGGCAGGGATTCGGGGTCGACGGGTTTTTTCTGTTTGGGCATCGCAATGGTCCTTGGGCATTCGGCCGAGATCGTGACCTATACCCTCAATCTCGGAATTTTATGAACGGGCGCCAAAGACGGTCAAACGCCACGCCTGCCCTACCGTTCCGGGTCGCTCGCCAGCGCGGAGATCGGCACGATCTCGATGCCGCGCTTCTTGGCCTCATTGGCCCAGCTTGCAACCGCATCGACGGTGGAATCGAAGGCGAAGCCGGTGCCGATCGCATAACCCTTGGCGCGGGCGGTGCGCTCCAGCTCGTCAAGCTTCTTCAGGATCGCGCCGCGGTCGCGGTCGGTGTCGAGCGTCGCGTCGCCGGCGGCGAAGGGCACGCCGTTCTTCAGCGCAAGTTCCGGCGCGGCGCTGCGGGCCGACGAGCCGTCGTCGAGGTAGAGCAGGCCGCGCTTGCCGAGTTCGGCCAACATCGGTTGCATGGCCTCGCCATCGGCCGAGAAGCGGGCCCCCATGAAATTCATCACGCCGGTGTAGTTGGTGGTGCGCGAAAGCGCCCAGCGCAGATTCTTGATGTTCTCGTCGGCCGAGGCGTCGACCGTCAGCGTGTTGCGGCCGGGATCGACGTTCGGATAGTCGAACGGCTCCAGCGGCACCTGCATGACGATCTCATGGCCCTTCTGCCGTGCGGCCTGCATCCAACGGCCGATGCTGTTTCCCTGCGGCGAAAACGCGATGGTGATCTCCGCCGGCAGACGCTCGATCGCCGCCTGCGTGCCGGTCTGCGAGATGCCGAAGCCGCCGAGCACGATGGCAACCCGCGCGCCCCGCGCACCGGACCATGGCCGCGCATAGACGTCGAAGGGCCTTCTTCCGTCGGCTGCGCGGATCGGCAGCGGACCGACATCGGTGCGCTCGATCAGCGCCGGATCAGGCAAATGCGCGACGCGCAGGTTCTGTCCGATCGCTGACGGATCGCGGATCACCACGACGCCGCTATTCGCCGGCCTGTCGGCCGGGTCGACCTGGATGATCTTTGCGCCGCCGCTGGGCTGAGCGGTGGAGTTGGCTGGCCCGGTCGCATCGGCGGCGGAAGCCGCGACGTCCGGCGTCGTCGTCACGACCGGAGCAGGCGTCCGGAACGGACGCTCGCGCAGAGCGATCGAACCGGCAACGGCGATGACGGCGAGAACGGCAAGGCCGGAGGTGATGGCGCCCGTGGTGAGGCGTCCCGTGGTGGAACCGGCGGGCGCAAGGCCCTGCCCCAGCGGACGTTCGATTTCCCTCTGCGTGACCGACAAACCGCACCCCTTTGCCGAATATCAGGCAAATCCCGTCGGCTGCACCGTGCCATCGGAAGCTTGCGGCAGCCTTTCGTGGGGGCTACCGAAGCCAAATCCAATTCGCACGCGCTGCGGCGGATACGCTTCGCCGATGGAAAAGGCGGCGAAGATTTCTCTTCGCCGCCTTTTTCGGAACGCTTACTGGTTGAGGACAGCCTTGTCCGGGTTCGGCGGGAAGGCGGGATCGGTCTTGGTGCCGCGCAGAAGCTCGAGCGCATAGGACAACTGCACGTCGTCCTTCGGATCCGGCGGCACATAAGCGGCCGAGCCGGAACCCTGGTCGCTCTCGTCGGCGCCCTTGATGTGGCCCTTCAGATCCGACTCGCCGCGCGTCGTGTCGACATTCTTCAAATCCTCGGGCAGCGGCTGGTCGACCTTGATGTCTGGCGTGATGCCCTTGCCCTGGATCGATTTGCCGGACGGCGTGTAATAGAGCGCCGTGGTCAGGCGCAGCGCGCCGTTCTCGCCGAGCGGGATGATGGTCTGCACCGAGCCCTTGCCGAAGGACTGCGTGCCGACCACGGTGGCGCGGCGATGGTCCTGCAGGGCGCCGGCAACGATCTCCGAGGCGCTGGCCGAGCCGCCGTTGACGAGCACCACCACCGGCTTGCCGTCGATGTCGTCGCCGGGTCGCGAGTCGAAGCGGGTCACGTCCTTGGGGTCGCGGCCGCGCGTCGAGACGATCTCGCCGCGGTCGAGGAAGGCGTCGGACACGCTGACCGCCTGGTCGAGCAGGCCGCCCGGGTTGAGGCGCAGGTCGAGCACATAGCCCTTCAGCTTGTCGTCCGGCACCTGCTTCTTGATCGCCGCGATTGCGGCTTCCAAATCGTCGTAGGTCTTCTCGGTGAAGGAGGTGATCTTCATGTAGCCGACGTCGTTCTCGACCCGGTACTTGACCGCCTTGACCTTGATGATGTCGCGCACGATCGTGATGTCGAGCGGCTTGTCGGCGCCTTCGCGCAAAATGGTCAGCTTGATCGGCGTGTTGACGAGCCCGCGCATCTTCTCGACCGCGTCGTTCAGCGTCATGCCGCGCACCTCGTCGCCGTCAATGGCCGAGATGAAGTCGCCGGCGCGCACGCCCGCCTTGGCGGCAGGCGTATCGTCGATCGGCGTGATCACCTTGACCAGTTCGTTTTCCATGGTGACCTCGATGCCGAGGCCGCCGAACTCGCCCTTGGTCTGGACGCGCATGTCCTTCGCAGCTTCCGGATTCATGTAGGACGAATGCGGATCGAGCGATGTCAGCATGCCGTTGATGGCGCTTTCGACCAGCGCCTTCTCGTCGGGCGGCGTAACGTATTGGCCGCGCACCCGCTCGAAGATGTCGCCGAAGATGGCGAGCTGCTTGTAGGTATCCGATCCTGCCGCGTTCGCCGTCGTTCCGACGTTGCCGTAGACGAGGCTCATGGCGGACGCGCCCATCAACGCACCGGCAATCAGAAGCGACAATTTACGTACCATTTCCTGTCCTTCCAGAAAGACGCTCCGCCCACCAGGGAGACGGATCGACGGGTTTTCCATCCTTGCGGAACTCGACATAGAGTTCCGGTGCATCAGCCGCATTCTCTGCCAGAGTGCTCGCCACCCTGGCCTCTCCCATCGCACCGACCGGTTCCCCGGCCAGAACCGAACGCCCGAGCGCGACGGTGATTCTATCCATCCCTGCCAGAACGACATGATAACCGTCGCCCGCATCAAGGATCAAGAGTTGTCCATATGAGCGGAATGGCCCCGCATAGAGCACATTTCCATCGGCAGGAGCGGTGACGATGGCGCCCGATTGTGTCGCAACCGTGTCGCCCTGCATCACGCCGCCGTTATCGTCCTTCCCCCCGAAACGCCGCTTGAACCTGCCATTGACGGGTATTGCCAACTGGCCGCGCAACGCTTCGAACGGAAGTGCCGCGATGGTGCGGTTGTTTTCCGGCAAGGCGGCGATCTCGGCATCGCGGGCCAGCAGCTTCTCCTTGGCGGCGCGCGCCGCATCGGCCAGGGCCTTGTCCTTCTCCGCCTGCTTGTCGAGCGCGGCGATCAGTTCCTTGAGGCTGCCTGCCTTGGCGGCAAGCTCCTCGGCGCGCAGGCGCTCGGCGGTAAGTTCGGTCTCAGTCTCGCTCTGCAGCTTCTGCTTGGCCTCCAGCAGAAGGCTGAGCCGCCGCTGCTCCGCCAGTTGATCGGTGACGGAAGCGGTCAGCCGTCCGCGCTCGGCCTCGATCGAACCGGTGAGCCGTGACAGTTCGGCCATGTCGGCCATCAGAATCTCGGTCTCGTGCCTCAGTTCCGGCACCACGGCGCCGAGCAGGATGGCGCTGCGCACCGACGACAGCGCGTCATCCGGCTTCACCAGGATCGCCGGCGGCGGGTTCAGGCCCATGCGCTGCAAAGCGCCGAGCACTTCCGCCAGCACGCCGCGGCGCTCGGCAAGCGAGGCGCGCACGATATCGGCCTGGCCTTTCAACCCATCCAGCCGGCCGGTGATCTCCTCGATGTCCTGGCCGAGCTTCTTCTCGGTCTTTGCCGCCTGGATCAGCGCCGCCGTGATCGAGGCATAATCCTGCTTCACCCCGGCGATCTCGGCCGCGAGCTTTTCGACGCGGTCGGCGGAAAGCTCGATCTCCCGGTTGACGGTTTCGTATTCGGCGCGTTTTGCCTCCGCCTGGGGAGCGGCCGCCTGCGCGTCCTGACCCGACGCAGGCGTGGCCGAGGTCTGCTGGCCCGAAGCCGGCATAGAGGCGGCCAGCAGCATGGCAGCGCTTGCCAAGCCGCGGCAAAGCCTCTCCGCAATGCGTCTCGTCCTGTCAGCCATGGTCCCGGCATTGGGTTCGCAAGGACGGAAGTCTACACCCGCCTTTGTTAACGAACCATCAACCATAATCCCGACCCGCATCACTCAAATTCGGATAGCAATTTGTCGAAAATTCGCCGGGGTAAGGGCCCAGGCAGCGCTTGCACCGTATCTCAATTGAGATACAAGTTGATGTAGGAAGCATGGAGAACGAGGATGACCAATAAGACCTCGATTAAGACCTCGATGCTGCACGTCCGCGTCGATGAGGAATTGAAGTCAACTGCGTCGGAGACATTGGCCGGCGTTGGGCTGACCATATCCGACGCGGTGCGCATCCTTCTGACCCGCGTCGCCCAGGAAGGCGGCCTGCCTGCCGGCCTCGCATCGGACCCTGCGGTCTACGACCGCTGGTTTCGCGCCAAGGTAGACGAAGCCCTTGCGGACAAAAGACCTTCCGTTCCGCACCAGCAGGTGATGGATGAGGCCCAAGCGCGGATTGACAGGAAAATCCGTGCCCGGACCGGCGCCTGAGTGGAAGGCTACGGCGCGCGGCGGCCTCCTGTCGATCATCGACTACATTTCCGACGACAATCCCAGAGCCGCGCAGCCTCGCAAGAACGACATCGAAGCCAAGGTGGCGCGGCGGCCGGAGCACCCAAGGCTTTGTCGCCCAGGCCTAATTGGCCGGCACACGCGAGATGAACGTGCGGACCAACTTTGTGGTTGTCTACGCTGAGGACTTTCGCGCCGTGACAATCTTGCGGGCGCTGCACGCCGCCCAGCAATGGCCGCCAGTGGAATGAACGTCGGCAACACAAGAAGCTTCGGTGATCCTTGATAGCCGCCCCACATTGTCGTCCGGAAGTCTGCCCGGCCGACAAAGTCGTTGCCATTCCGGTACGTTCAGCCTCACATGGCAGCGCCACATTGAAGGGGTCAAATGCGAGGGGCGACGATGAAGATTCTTGTTCTCGGCAGCGGCGTGATCGGCGTGACGGCGGCGCATTACCTGGCCGAGGCCGGCCATGAGGTTACGGTGGTCGACCGACAGAGCGGGCCGGCGCTGGAGACAAGTTTCGCCAATGCGGGCGAAGTGTCGCCCGGCTATTCCTCGCCGTGGGCCGGCCCGGGCATCCCGGTCAAGGCGGTCAAATGGCTGCTGATGAAGCATGGCCCGCTGGTTATCCGCCCGCTGGTCGACCCGGCCATGTGGTCGTGGGTGTTCAAGATGCTCATGAACTGCAATTCGAAGAGCTATGCGGTCAACAAGGCGCGCATGGTGCCGATCGCCGAATATGCCCGCGACTGCCTGCGCGACCTGCGCGCCTCGGCCGGCATAAGTTATGACGAGCGCAGCCAGGGCACGCTGCAACTTTTCCGCACGCAGAAGCAGCTTGACGGGACCGGCGGCGATATAGAGGTGCTGAAACAATTCGGCGTTCCCTTCGAGGTGCTGGACCCCGCCGGCTGCATCGTCGTCGAGCCGGCGCTGGCCAAGGTGAAGGGGAAGTTCGTCGGCGGGCTGCGCCTGCCGGGCGACGAGACTGGTGACTGCCAGATGTTCACCGAGCGGCTGGCCTCGCATGTGGCGAGCCGCGGCGTCACCTTCAAATTCGGCACGACGATCGAGCGGATCGTCGCCGAGGGCGGGAAGATCACGGGCGTGGCCACCAGCGCCGGGCTTCTCACTGCTGACGCCTATGTCCTGGCGTTGGGCAGCTATTCGCCGATCATGGTGAAACCACTCGGCCTGTCGCTGCCGGTCTATCCGATCAAGGGCTATTCGATCACCGTGCCGATCAAGGACGAGGCCGGCGCGCCGCAATCGACGGTCATGGACGAGACCTACAAGGTTGCAATCACCCGGCTCGGCAGCCGCATCCGCGCCGGCGGGACGGCGGAGATTTCCGGCTACGATTTGCGCTTGCACGACGGGCGCAAGGCGACCCTGACGCATTCGGTCGGCGACCTGTTCCCGGCTGGCGCGGACCTGGAAGGCGCCAAATTCTGGTGCGGCCTGAGGCCGATGACGCCGGATGGCCCGCCGATCATCGGCGGCACGCGCTATCCCAACCTCTACCTCAGCACCGGTCACGGCACGCTGGGCTGGACCATGTCCTGCGGTTCCGGCCGCGTACTGGCCGACATCATTTCGGGCAGGAAGCCGGACATCGACGCGCGGGAACTGGCGCTGAGCCGCTATCGATGATCTGGAACGACGAGAGCCTGATCGCCGGTTTCATCTTCCTCGGGCTCGCCGGAGGCGGAATAGCAGCACATAGGAGGCTTGGCTGTTGCAAATATTTGCAGAAGGGAAGGCATCGGCTTGGTCGAAACGGCGAGCCGCCGTGAACAATCCAGTCGAAACCGTCGGTCCCCTCGACTGGATAAGAACTCCGCCGGGCGCTGTTTGACTTTCTCCCTCGCAAACCCTATGTATCTTGAATCGATGTTGCTAGCCGATTTTGTCTATCAAGCGCTGCAGAAGCGCGCTCTGGCGAATTCTTCTCCAAAATCGATCAAAAATAATCCGGCGTGCGTTTGCCCGCCGGACCATTTCACGAACGATTGAAAGGAATCGTCATGAGCACAGGTACGGTCAAGTGGTTCAACGGAACCAAGGGTTTCGGCTTCATTCAGCCTGATGAAGGCGGTGCGGACGTGTTCGTCCACATCTCCGCCGTCGAACGCGCCGGAATGCGCAGCCTCAACGAAGGCCAGAAGGTCGGCTACGAACTCGTTCGCGACCGCAAGTCCGGCAAAATGTCGGCGGACAGCCTGACGGCTGCCTAAATATCCCATCTCGCAACGGTGACCGATGAAGTATCGGCACCGAAGCGACAGGGAACGGGAGGGTCGGCTCGTCCGGCCCTTTTTTGTTTTCGGCTGGCAGCGCCGAACGCTGCCGGAGGCCAGGACCATGAGCCAGAAAGACAATCAGGATCGCGCGGCCCGCACCAATATGGCGGCCAGGACGATTACCGAGGCCGAAACCAAGGCCCGCGACGCCAAGACGGATCGCCTGCGCAAACTGCGCTTGGCTCAGGAAGCCGTGGCCGCGCCGGAAGCCAATCAGGCGACCAAGCCGGCGACAAGCCGCCGGCGCTCGAAATAACGCCTGGTCACGATGCCCGTCAGCGAACCAAACTTCACACGAACAGCGCCCTCTCCCGTTCCACCGCCTTGGTGATGAAGCCGGCGACCGCCTGGATGCGGCGCAGCGGCCGCACCGATTCATGATAGACCAGCCAATAGGCGCGGCGGATCGGCGGGATCGACGCGACGGCGAGCAACTCGGGCATGGCGCGGGCGACGAAGGTGTGCAGGATGCCTATGCCGGCGCCCGATCGCACCGCCTCGGCCTGGCCGAGGGCGGAAGAAATCATGAAGCCGGCGCTCCAGCCGGGGCTGAACTCGGCGGCGTAGTCGAGCGTCGGATTGATGACGAGGTCGGGCACGTAGCCGACGAGGCGATGAGCGGCGAGCTCGGCCGGAGACGCCGGCAGGCCATTGGCCTCCGCATAGGTTTTCGAGGCGAACAGGCCGAGCGTATAGTCCACCAGTTTCAACGCCACCAGGCGGCCCTCGCTCGGGCGCTCGGTGGTGATGGCGATGTCGGCCTCGCGCCGCGACAGCGAGAAGGAACGCGGCACCGGCACGAGCTGGATCTTGAGTTCTTGATGTAGCGCGGTAAGCGCGCCCAGGCGCGGCGCGAGGAAAGCGACGCCGAATCCGTCCGGCGCGCCGATGCGCACTGTGCCCGATACATCTTCGCCCTCCCCCGATATCTCGGAGCGCGCGACGAGCATCTCGGTTTCCATGCGCTCGGCGACGGCGAGGAACCGCTCCCCCGCCGGCGTCAGCTCGCTGCCGGTGGTCAGCCGGCGGAAGAGTTTTGTCCTTAGCGCCTCCTCGAGTGCTGCGACCCGCCGTGAGACGGTGGCGTGGTTGAGGTCGAGGCGCCGCGCCGCGCCGAGGATCTGCCCAGCGCGGGCAACTGCCAAAAAAATGCGGACGTCATCCCAGTTCATAGCGCGGCATCTATGCAGAATTTCGCATGACCGGCAATGTCGTTCTACATTTCCTGCACAACGGCTGCGATTTCCCTCGCGTTGCCATTTGCCCGCCGAAGCGGGAGAATGCAACGATACATCAGGGAGAGAAACCATGATCGAGTACGGGCATTTCATCGGCGGCAAGCGTGTCGCCGGAACCAGCGGCCGCAAGCAGGACGTCATGCAGCCGATGGACGGCACGGTGCGGGGCACCGTCGCGCTGGCCTCCAAGGCCGAACTGCGTGCCGCCGTCGAGAACGCCAAGGCAGCGCAGCCGGCCTGGGCCGCCACCAATCCGCAGCGCCGCGTGCGCGTGCTGATGAAGTTCCTCGAACTCGCCAATCGCGAATACGACTCGCTGGCCGACATCCTCGCCCGCGAGCACGGCAAGACCATCGCCGACGCCAAGGGCGACATCCAGCGCGGGCTGGAAGTGGTCGAGGTCTGCATCGGCGCGCCGCACATGATGAAGGGCGAGTTCACCGACGGCGCAGGCCCCGGCATCGACGTCTACTCCATGCGCCAGGCGCTGGGCGTGGTCGCCGGTATCACGCCGTTCAACTTCCCCGCCATGATCCCGCTGTGGAAGATCGCCCCGGCGATCGCCTGCGGCAACGCCTTCATCCTGAAGCCTTCGGAGCGCGACCCGGGCGTGCCGCTGCGCATCGCCGAACTGTTCATCGAAGCCGGCCTTCCGGCTGGTGTGCTCAACGTCGTCAACGGCGACAAGGAAGTGGTGGACGCCATCCTCGACGACCGCGACGTCAAGGCGGTCGGCTTTGTCGGCTCGACGCCGATCGCCGAATACATCTATTCGCGCGGCTGCGCCAACGGCAAGCGCGTGCAGTGCTTCGGCGGCGCCAAGAACCACATGATCATCATGCCCGACGCCGACATGGACCAGACCGTGGATGCCTTGATCGGCGCTGGATACGGCTCGGCCGGCGAGCGCTGCATGGCGATCTCGGTTGCCGTGCCGGTCGGCAAGGACACCGCCGACCGCCTGATGGAAAGGCTGATCCCGCGTGTCGAAAGCCTGAAGGTCGGTCCCTCCACCGACAGTTCCGCCGATTTCGGCCCTGTCGTCACCGCCCAGGCGCTGGAGCGCATCAAGGGCTACGTCGACACCGGCATCAAGGAAGGCGCGAAGCTGGTTGTCGACGGCCGTAAGTTCAAGATGCAGGGTTACGAGAACGGCTACTACATGGGCGGCTGCCTGTTCGACGACGTGACCGCCGACATGCGCATCTACAAGGAAGAGATTTTTGGGCCGGTCCTCTCCGTGGTCCGCGCCAAGAACTACGAAGAAGCACTGCGCCTGCCCAACGAGCACGAGATGGGCAATGGCGTCGCCATCTTCACCCGCGACGGCGACGCCGCCCGCGACTTCGCGTCCAAGGTTCAGGTCGGCATGGTCGGCATCAACGTGCCGATCCCGGTTCCGATCGCCTACTACACCTTCGGCGGCTGGAAGGGTTCCGGCTTCGGCGACCTGAACCAGCACGGCCCGGACGCCTTCCGCTTCTACACCAAGACCAAGACCGTCACCTCGCGCTGGCCGTCCGGCGTCAAGGAAGGCGCGGAGTTCGTCATTCCGACCATGAACTGAGGCCGGGTATAATCTCCAGCTTCGACGAAAGAGCGCGGCCGGCCGGCCGCGCTCTTTCGTTTCGAGCTTGAGCGCAAGGTACAGTTACACTATATATAGGCAATATCACTACATTGCGGTCGTGCCATGGACGAGATGATATCCGCTGCCGACGCCAACCGCGAATTCTCGAGACTTTTGCGCGGAGTCCGCGAAGGCAACAGCTATACCGTGACCAGCCATGGCCGGCCGGTTGCACGGATCGTGCCGGTCAATGAAGACCGCAATGCGCGCGAGGAGGCGAAGCGGAGGCTGATCGCGGAACTCCAGACCCGCCGCATCGTGCATGCCGAGCCCTGGACGCGTGACGATCTGTACGACGATTGATGAAAGTTGGCCTCGACACCAACGTCCTCGCTTGTGCCGAAGGCATCAATGACGAGGAACGCCATCGGCAGGCGCTCGGACTGATCGGCCAACTCGCTCCCGACGAGACTTTCGTTCCGGTCCAGGTTCTTGGAGAACTCTACGACGTCCTGACACGTCGTGGCGGCTATTCGAGGTCATATGCGCGTCAACGGGTTCGGAGATGGATTGAAACCTTTCCTGTTCTCGGAACGACGGCTGACGGATTTTCAGCCGCAGGCGACTTGGCGGCCGATCACAATCTCGCCATCTGGGATGCCGTGGTTCTCTGCACCGTGGCGCGGGCCGGCTGTCGGATGCTTCTGTCGGAGGATATGAAGGACGGGTTCAACTGGGGCGGTGCCACGGTTGTAAATCCGTTCGCGGCTTCCGAAAATCCGCTGTTGTCGGAATTGTTGGACCGGAGGTGATTTCCTGCCAAAGAGCCTTGGCGTCCGCGGGCTAAGATTCAGTTGGAAGCCGTAGCCTCCGCCCACACTCCGCTTTTCTTCCGCCGCGCCTCATCCTCCTCGACGCGGTAACGGTCCTTGCCAACGGGCGTCAGCGCGTAACCGGCGGCGGCCATCTGTCCGCCCAGATCTTTCTCGTTGCGCACGCATTCGACCAGCAGAAAGCCATCCTTCTCACCGAGCTGGGCGCAGCGGATCGGTTTCGCCCTGAGCAGCCGGCTCAATGCCACCCGTGATTTCAGCCCGCAGGCCCAGCGCAGCCCGTCCGGGTTCTTGCAGGTCTTGGCGGCCGGCACCGCGTCGAGATCGACCAGCCGGTATTTCTTGCCTTCCTGCATGAAGCTGACGCTGTCGATCACGATATAGGGAAGCGTACGTTTCAGATGCAGCGTATAACGTTCGGCCTTGGCATCGGCCTGCTCGGCGTTCGTCGGCGGCAGTCTTTCGAGGTCCTGCTTTTGCCGGTCGACGCGCTTCGGCGCATCCGACCAGAGCGTGTCGCCAGATTTGCCGCCCCCCTGCGCCAGCACTGGGCTGAGCAAAACGACAGTGAACATCGTAGCCAGCGCTTGTGCCCGGCAACCCGAAAAAACACGATGGCCCATTCCGCCGCTCCGCTCCATGACGCCGAGCCACCCGGCCGAAGCGCAATCGCAGGGAAACATCTTCCACAGACAGCCCAAACGGCTGGCGAGAGGCGACGGTGCGGGAGGACTCGGTGAAAATCTCCGGCATCGATTTTAATCCGTTGCACGCTGCCGAAAACCCCCTGGCGAACGTTTCGCCCCCACGGTCGCGGCGCCCGCGAAGCCACCACGCATCGAAGCCGCCTTGCCTAATCCGCCGAAAGGGATAGGTGTCGCACATTCGCAGCCGCAGGGAGCTACGTCATGAAGGAACGCATCGGTTTCATCGGCCTCGGCAACATGGGCGCCGGCATGGCCGCCAACATATTGAAGAAGGGCTGGCCGCTGACGGTCGTCGCACACAGCAGGCGCGAGGCGGTGGACCGCCTGGTCGCCGCCGGTGCATCCGAGGCAAGGACACTGCGCGAATTGGCCGAAGGCAGCGACATCGTCGTGCTTTGCGTCACCGGCTCGCCGCAGGTTGAACAGGCGATCAACGGTCCCGACGGGCTGGCCTCCGCCGGCAAAGACCTGATGATCATCGATTGCTCCACCTCCGATCCGGCCTCCACCGTGCGGCTTTCGGCGGAATTGAAAGGGCGCGGCATCACGCTGATCGACGCGCCGCTGGGACGCACACCGAAGGAGGCCGCCGAGGGCACGCTCGACGTCATGGCCGGTGGCACCGAGGAGGAACTCGCCCGCGCCCGGCCGGTGCTGGAAGCTTTTGCCGGCCGCGTCATCCACACCGGTCCGGTCGGCACCGGCCACACGATGAAACTGCTCAACAATTTCCTGTCGATGGGCTACGCCGCGCTCTATTCCGAAGCGCTGGCGCTGGGCGCCAAGGCGGGTCTGTCGCCCAAAACCTTCGACAGCGTGATCCGTGGCGGCCGCATGGATTGCGGTTTTTACCAGACCTTTTTCGACTATGTCGTAAACCGCAACGAGAACGCCCACCGCTTCGCGCTCGCCAACGGCCTCAAGGACATGACCTACCTCGCCTCCTTCGCGCAGTCGGCGAATTTCCCCAATCCGGTCGGCGCAGCCGTCCGCAACAGCTTTGCCACGGCGGTGTCGACCGGGCATGGCAGCGACTTCGTGCCGAAACTCTCCGACATTGTCGCCAGACTGAGCGGCGTCGACCTGGCCAAGGTTTGATCACGGTTTCCGGCAGCCCTCCGCGCAGTTCCTGCGGCAAGCCTTGGAGCGCGGCGGTGCGAGCCGCGAGGTTCAAACCCGTTTCCTTGCACCCCGTCCTGGGGCAAGGTCGGTAATCATGAAACAAGATTCGCGGCGCGGCGCGGTACCGGTCCTGGTGCCGATGCCGGCGGAAACGCCTTACACCTATGCAGTCCCGGACGGCATGAAGGTCGAGCCCGGGTCTATCGTGCGCGTGCCTCTCGGGCCGCGCATGGTCGCGGGTATCGTCTGGGACGGCGAGGGCGGCGCGGTCGATGCCAGGAAACTCCGGCCGATCGATCATGTGTTCGACTGTCCGCCTGTACCTGAACCGATGCGGCGCTTCGTCGACTGGGTTGCGAACTATACGCTTGCCGCCCCCGGCATGGTCGCCCGCATGATTCTTCGCGCGCCGGAGGCATTCGACCCCGAACCCTGGATCGAAGGACTGCGCAAGACCGGCAGCGAGCCCGACCGCGTGACCGAGGCGCGGGCGCGCGTGCTGGAACTGGCCGACGACGGGTTGGCCTGGACCCGCTCCGGGCTTGCCCACGCCGCCGGCGTGTCGTCGACCGTGATCGACGGGCTGAAGGCGCAGGGCGTGCTCGCCATGGAGATGATCCCGCCGCGCCCTGTCGTGCCGGCGCCCGACCCGTCCTACGGCTCCAACGAACTGAGCGCCGAACAGCAGCAGGCGGCGATGGAACTGCGTCGCGCCGTGGAGGCGAACAAATTCGGTGTGACGCTGATTGACGGCGTCACCGGCTCCGGCAAGACGGAAGTTTATTTTGAGGCCGTCGCTGCCGCGGTCGAGCGCGGAAAACAGGTCCTGATCCTGCTGCCCGAGATTGCGCTGACGCAAGCGTTTCTGGAGCGCTTCCAAGACCGCTTCGGCGCAAAGCCGGCGGAGTGGCACTCCGACGTTCCGCCGCGCATGCGCGAAAAGGTCTGGCGGCAGGTGGCGGAGGGACAGGTGCGCGTCGTCGCCGGGGCGCGCTCGGCGCTCTACCTGCCGTTCCCCAACCTTGGCCTGATCGTCGTCGACGAGGAGCACGACCCGGCCTACAAGCAGGAGGACCGCGTTTTCTACAGCGCCCGCGATATGGCTGTGGTCCGCGCCCATATCGGCGGCTTTCCGGTGGTTCTGGCCTCCGCCACACCGTCGGTCGAAAGCCGGGTGAACGCCAGCCAGGGGCGCTACGAGTGCATCGCGCTGTCGTCGCGTTATGCCGACGCTGCACTACCCGACATCCGCGCCATCGACCTGCGCCGCGCCGCGCCGGCGCGCGGCGGTTTCCTGTCGCCCGTACTGATCGACCAGGTGCGCGCCACGGTCGGGCGCGGCGAACAGGCGCTGCTTTTTTTGAACCGCCGGGGCTACGCGCCGCTGACGCTCTGCCGCGTCTGCGGCCACCGCTTCCAATGCCCGTCCTGCTCGGCCTGGCTTGTCGAGCACCGCTTTCGCGGCCAGCTTGTCTGCCACCATTGCGGCCATCACGAGCACCGCCCGGAAGCCTGCCCGGAATGCGGCACCTTCGACCATCTCGCCGCCTGCGGCCCGGGCGTCGAGCGCATCGCCGAGGAAGTGGTCGGGCATTTCCCCGACGCACGCACCATCGTGTTGTCCTCCGATATCCTTGGCGGCGTGAAGCGGCTCAGGCTGGAACTCGACGCTATCGCCAAGGGCGAGGCCGATATCGTCATCGGCACGCAACTGGTGGCCAAAGGCCACAATTTCCCCAACATGACGCTGGTCGGCGTGGTCGACGCCGATCTCGGCCTGGCGAACGGCGACCCGCGCGCCGCCGAGCGCACCTTCCAGCTTCTCAGCCAGGTGACCGGCCGCGCCGGACGAACCGGCAAGAAAAGCATCGGCCTGCTGCAGACCTTCCAGCCCGATCATCCGGTGATGCGCGCGCTGGTTTCGGGCGACGCGGAAGCCTTCTACGAACGCGAGATCGCCGAGCGCGAGCGCTCCGCCCTGCCGCCCTTCGGCCGGCTGGCCGGCATCGTCGTCAGCGCCGAAACCAAGGCAGACGCCGAATCGCACGCCCGCCAACTGCGCCGCGCCGCACCCCAGTCGAAGGACATCAGCCTGCTCGGCCCGGCCGAGGCACCGCTGTCGCTGGTTGCCGGCCGCCACCGTTTTCGCCTACTGGCCCATGGCGAGCGAAGATCCGACATGCAGGCTTTTCTGCGCGCGCTGCTGGCCGCTGGCCCAAAGCCGCGCGGCTCGATCAGGGTGCAGGTGGATATCGATCCGCAGAGTTTTTTGTGAAGGATGACAAACACGCCGCAGGAATTCGTCAGACTGTAAGCGGATTGAAATGCTCGATTCCGAGCGCTTCGAAATGCCGGCTGTTTGCGGTAAGGACGACAAGGTTGTGCCTGGCGGCGGTGGCCGCGATCAGAACGTCCGACAGGCCGGGATTGCGCCCGCGAGCCGTAGCCGAGTCCTCCATGTTCCCTGCGGTTCTGGCTGTAGTGGCATAGATCGGCAGCACCCTTTCGCCGAACTCGGACAGCAGATCCTCAAGCCATTGCTCGAGACGCGCCGCCCGCGCCGTTCCACCGGCGCGTCTGAACTTGGCTACTCCTTTCTGTATTTCGACGGCGGCAATCGCCGGAACGTACCAAGTCTGCCGTCTGCCGGTTGTGGAAAGCCACGCCTTGAAAGCCGGCGGCAGGCCGGGGCGATCCGGCGCAAACAGCGACAATACAGAAGTATGGAGCAGGTAGCTGCTCAAAACTCGAAATCTCGCGACGGCGTTTCGTTTCGCTCGAGTTCGATCCCGCCGGGATATGTCATCAGGAAATCGATGAACCGGTCATTGTCGTCAGGATAGAGTTTTCGCGCCGCTTCGATCGGCACGACCATGGCGGTGGGTTTGCCGTGTTTGGTGATAATAGTCGGCTCACCCTTCTCCGCGGCTTCAACGAGTGCGGAAAAGCTGGCCTTTGCCTCGCGCACCTGCATCGTCTTCATAGGCGCCATCCTTGTAGTCTCATGTGGTCATAATATAGAAAATTGGGCGGTACAGAACAGCTCTTCTGGAGGATCGCATTAGCAAATTTTGGCAAATGCCGGCTCTCAGCATTTCCATGACAATAGGACGCGAGGCGCGCTTCAACCGTGCAGGTCGTTGATCGTTGCATCGACCCTATCGCGGACACAGGAGATCGAGGGTCTGGTGGTTATCCCGGTGCGTGACCGTTGGGCAGGCTGCTCTTGCGTGATGCCATCGCGCGCACAGCGCATGATGTAATCCAGAATGATCTCGATTGCCGCCGTCGACGGCACTTCCACGAAATTGAACCTGTCGTCCCGCATCGGAAAGCCGCTGACGAAAGCCAAGCCGGCGAAGAGGCAACGGCGCACTTCTTGATCCGTCATCAAAATCACAGGGTCGGCAAGAACGGTCCCGTCGTCGTTCCACCCGAAGGGAGCATTCTTGCCGGCATGGCAACCGTCCTCAGGGCGCGTAAGACCTGACAGGGCGGCGAGCGTACGTGGAGGCACATCTGCGCCGGCCATAATCTCTCGTCGCTCGGCGGCCGAAGCATTCGAAAAACCCGGCAGGACGACAACATCTATGTTTTCTCCACGACCGGGAAACGGCCAGGATTCGTCCGCCGGACGCGCCCGAAAATCCTTGATCCCGCGTTTCGCGAGGTCACGTTCTCCATAGGAATGGAACGTCCGCAAATCCGTTGCGAACAGAGTTGGCGCGGCTGAGGCGGGCAATGCATCGACATACACACGTGCGGCAACCAGATCGGCCTCGGAATACGTCCGCAGCCAACGGCTTAGGTGGAGGCGCGTGATATCCAGCAAACCCACCGCAATGAGCGCCACCGCAGTTGCCACCGCAACGAAAGCGGGCCGCTTGATAAAATCGCGCGAGACCGTCCCGGATGCCGCCGACATCTGACTCTCATTCATTTACGAGTGGGATCAAGCGTAGCACACCTCCGCCGGCAATCGCTACATGGCCGACAGCACGGTCCGACAGATACTCTCAACCAACCCCTCGGCTCCGTCCGGCGCTTGACATCCGCCTCCCGCAATCTTCAATGCGCGAACGCGAAGCGGAGGGGGCAAAATGGAACTCGCATTCCCATGGCCGATGAGCAACGGCGAGTGGCTGGCGTGGTCGAGCGCCGCCCTCACCGTGCTGTTCGGCCTGCTGCTGTTCTTCGCGCCGCGGATTTCGATGCGCATTCTGCGCCTGCGGACCACCGAGGCGCATCCGGAAGCCGTGTCGGAGGCGCGCGCCACCATGGCCGGCTTCTATCTCGGCCTGGGCCTCTGCTGTCTGCTGCTCGGCGCACAGCCATTCCTCTATATGGCGCTCGGCGTCTCCTGGTTGTTCACAGCTTTCGGCCGCATCGTCTCGATGCTGTCGGACAGCGGCAACACGTTCTACAACTGGATTTCGCTGCTCGTCGAAGTGGCGCTCGCCGCGCTTCCGCTCGCTTTCGCATTCGGCCTGGTCCTGTAATCCGTCGCGGCTGGCAAACACTCCGCCCGGCTGCGACAATCTGTTCTGAACCTTGCCAGGCAACGTGTTGCGGTGTTCGTATGCGTATGCTAGACGGCGGACGACTGTCGGACGGGGGAGCGCCTTGCGCGGGGTCGGTCGACGGGAAAATGCAATAAGGCCAAAGATTTAGCCAGAGTCCAGCACTCGCGCCGATAATCTCGCGGCCTTTCAGACCAAGAGAAAAGACCATCCGTGGCAAAGTCCAGCTCGCCAGTCTCCGGTGTCGCCGAACGTTACGCCGCTTCCCTGCACGATCTCGCCGCCCAGGCGAACGCGGTACCGCAGGTTGAAGCCGATCTCGGGCGCTTCGAGGAGATGTTGTCGGGCAGCGAAGACCTGACCCGCATGATCAAAAGCCCGGTCTTCTCGGCCGACGAACAGTTCAAGGCAATCTCGGCGATCGTCGACAAGGCTGGCATTGCCGGCCTGGTCGGCAATTTCCTGAAGGTCGTCGCAAAAAACCGCCGGCTTTTCGCCGTTCCTGCCATGATAAAGGCATTCCGCCGCATCGCCGCCGAGGCGCGGGGCGAAATCGCCGCCGAAGTCACCTCGGCGCATGCGCTGACCGCCTCCCAGGAAACCGAGCTCAAGGCAGCGCTGAAGGGCGTCGCCGGCAAGGACGTCTCGATCGCCGTCACCGTCGATCCGACGCTGCTCGGCGGACTTGTCGTCAAGCTCGGCTCGCGCCAGATCGACACGTCGCTCAGAACAAAACTCAATTCGCTCAAGCTTGCACTGAAAGAGGTCGGCTGATGGACATCCGCGCCGCGGAAATCTCCGCAATCCTTAAGGACCAGATCAAGAATTTCGGCAAGGAAGCCGAGGTCTCCGAGGTCGGTCAGGTTCTGTCCGTCGGCGACGGCATCGCCCGCGTCTATGGCCTCGACAACGTCCAGGCCGGCGAGATGGTAGAATTTCCCGGCGGCATCCGCGGCATGGCGCTCAACCTCGAAGCCGACAATGTCGGCGTCGTCATCTTCGGCGCCGACCGCGACATCAAGGAAGGCGACACCGTCAAGCGCACCGGCGCCATCGTCGACACCCCGGTCGGCCCGGGCCTGCTCGGCCGCGTCGTCGACGCCCTCGGCAATCCGATCGACGGCAAGGGCCCGATCAAGTACACCGAGCGCAAGCGCGTCGACGTCAAGGCGCCCGGCATCATTCCGCGCAAGTCGGTGCATGAGCCGATGTCGACCGGCCTCAAGGCCATCGACGCGCTGATCCCGGTCGGCCGCGGCCAGCGCGAACTGGTCATCGGCGACCGTCAGACGGGCAAGACCGCCATCATCCTCGATACGATTCTGAACCAGAAGGCCATCCACCAGAGCGGCCCGGAGAAGGAAAAGCTCTATTGCGTCTACGTCGCCGTCGGCCAGAAGCGGTCGACCGTCGCGCAGTTCGTGAAGGTGCTGGAAGAGCGCGGCGCGCTTGAATATTCGATCATCGTCGCAGCCACCGCTTCGGACCCGGCTCCCATGCAGTTCCTGGCGCCGTTCACCGCCTGCACCATGGGTGAATATTTCCGCGACAACGGCCAGCATGCGCTGATCGGCTACGACGATCTGTCGAAGCAGGCCGTCGCCTACCGCCAGATGTCGCTGTTGCTGCGCCGCCCGCCGGGCCGCGAAGCCTATCCGGGCGACGTGTTCTACCTGCACAGCCGCCTGCTCGAGCGCGCCGCCAAGATGAACGACGAGGAGGGCGCCGGCTCGCTGACCGCGCTTCCCGTCATCGAGACCCAGGCCAACGACGTGTCGGCCTATATCCCGACCAACGTGATCTCGATCACCGACGGCCAGATCTTCCTCGAAACCAACCTGTTCTTCCAGGGCATACGCCCGGCCGTGAACGTCGGCCTGTCGGTGTCGCGCGTCGGCTCGGCCGCGCAGGTCAAGGCGATGAAGCAGGTTGCAGGTTCCATCAAGGGCGAACTCGCGCAGTATCGCGAGATGGCCGCCTTTGCGCAGTTCGGCTCCGACCTCGACGCCGCCACGCAGCGCCTGCTCAACCGCGGAGCTCGCCTGACCGAGCTGCTGAAGCAGCCGCAATTCTCGCCGTTGAAGACGGAAGAGCAGGTCGCGGTGATCTTCGCCGGCGTCAACGGCTATCTCGACAAGCTCGCCATCAATCAGGTGCGTAAGTTCGAAGACGGCTTGCTCGCGCATATGCGCTCCGACGGCAAGGCCGTGCTTGAGGCGATTCGCAACGAGAAGGCCCTTTCGGATGACCTTCGCGGAAAGCTCAAGGGCGAGATCGACAAGTTCTCCAAGACCTTCGCCTAAGACCGACGGGACTGGCTGAATGCCTTCGCTAAAAGACCTCCGCAACCGTATCGCCTCGGTCAAGGCGACGCAGAAGATCACCAAGGCGATGCAGATGGTCGCCGCGGCGAAGCTGCGCCGCGCCCAGGAGGCGGCCGAGGCCGCGCGCCCCTATTCGCAGCGCATGGCCACCGTGCTTGCCAACATCACTCAGGCGGTCGGCGGCGGTGGCGATGCCCCGGCGCTGATGACCGGCACCGGCAAGGACGACGTGCACCTGCTCATCGTCTGCACCGCAGAGCGCGGCCTGTGCGGCGGCTTCAACAGCCAGATCGCGCGTTTCGCGCGCGATCATATCCGCAAGCTCATCGCAGCCGGCAAGACGGTCAAGATCATCTGCGTCGGCAAAAAGGGTTTCGATATCCTTCGCCGCGACTACGGCAATCTGATCATCGACCGCGTGGACCTGCGCGAGGTCAAGACGCTGGGCTTCGTCAACGCCGACGCCATCGCCAAAAAGGTTATCCACCTTTTCCAGGAAGGCCAGTTCGACGTCGCCACGCTGTTCTATTCGCAGTTCAAGTCGGTGATCTCGCAGATCCCGACCGCGCAGCAGCTCATCCCGGCCGCGGCGCCCGCCAATGGCGGCAACGGCGACGCGGGCGCCGTCTACGAATACGAGCCGGAGCCGGGCGAAATCCTCTCCGACCTGATCCCGCGCAACATCGCGGTCCAGATCTTCCGTGCGTTGCTGGAGAACGCGGCGGGTGAAATGGGCGCCAAGATGAGCGCAATGGACAATGCGACGCGCAACGCCGGCGACATGATCAACAAGCTGTCGATCACCTACAATCGCCAGCGGCAGGCGCAGATCACCAAGGAACTTATCGAGATCATTTCGGGCGCCGAGGCGCTCTAGGCATCTTAGCCGGCCTTAGCCGGTAAGGTGCGGACCACATTCGAACGAAAAGGGTAACGAAAATGGCGAAAGCAGCGACCCCCAAGGAACCGGCCGCGGCGAAGGCTCCGGCAAAGGCGGCTGCGCCCAAGGCCGCGACGAAGTCCGCCCCGGCGGCGGTGGCCAAGGCAACCGTCGGCGCGGCGGGCAAGGTCCGTCAGGTCATCGGCGCCGTCGTCGACGTGCAGTTCGAGGATCACCTGCCGGCGATTCTGAACGCGCTGGAGACCGAAAACGTCGGCAACCGCCTTGTGCTCGAAGTCGCCCAGCATCTCGGCGAGAACACCGTGCGCTGCATCGCCATGGACTCCACCGAGGGCCTGGTGCGCGGCCAGCCCGTCAGTGATACCGGAGGCCCGATTTCCGTTCCGGTCGGCCCTGAAATGCTCGGCCGCATCATCAACGTCATCGGTGAGCCGGTCGACGAGGCCGGGCCGGTCAAGGCAACCGAGTTCCGCGCCATCCACCAGCCGGCTCCTGCCTATGTCGACCAGTCGACCGAAGCGCAGATCCTGGTGACTGGCATCAAGGTTCTCGACCTGCTGGCGCCCTACGCCAGGGGCGGCAAGATCGGCCTGTTCGGCGGCGCCGGCGTGGGCAAGACCGTGCTGATCCAGGAACTGATCAACAACGTCGCGAAGGCCCACGGCGGCTTCTCGGTGTTCGCCGGCGTCGGCGAGCGCACCCGCGAAGGCAACGATCTCTATCACGAATTCATCGAATCTGGCGTCAACAAGAAGGGCGGCGGCGACGGCTCCAAGGCCGCGCTGGTCTATGGCCAGATGAACGAGCCGCCGGGCGCCCGCGCCCGCGTCGGCCTCACCGGCCTCACCGTCGCCGAATATTTCCGCGACCAGGGTCAGGACGTGCTGTTCTTCGTCGACAACATCTTCCGTTTCACCCAGGCGGGTTCGGAAGTGTCGGCGCTGCTCGGCCGTATCCCTTCGGCGGTGGGCTATCAGCCGACGCTCGCCACCGACATGGGCGCCCTGCAGGAGCGCATCACCACCACGACGACGGGTTCGATCACCTCCGTGCAGGCCATCTACGTGCCCGCCGACGACTTGACCGACCCGGCGCCTGCCACCTCCTTCGCCCACCTCGACGCGACGACCGTGCTCAACCGCGCCATCGCCGAGAAGGGCATCTACCCGGCGGTCGACCCGCTCGACTCGACCTCGCGCATGCTCGACCCGATGGTCGTCGGCGAAGAACATTACCAGGTCGCCCGCCAGGTGCAGCAGACCTTGCAGCGCTACAAGTCGCTGCAGGACATCATCGCCATCCTGGGCATGGACGAGCTTTCGGAAGAGGACAAGCTGACCGTGGCACGCGCCCGCAAGGTCGAGCGCTTCCTGTCGCAGCCCTTCTTCGTGGCCGAAGTGTTCACCGGTTCGCCGGGCAAACTGGTCGACCTCGCCGACACCATCAAGGGCTTCAAGGGCCTTGTGAACGGCGAATACGACCACCTCCCGGAGGCCGCCTTCTACATGGTCGGCGCCATCGAGGAAGCGGTCCAGAAGGCACAGAAGCTGGCGGCTGAAGCCGCCTGAGGCAGTGGGCAATAGGGAGTAGGCAGTAGGGAACAAAGGGCATGGTTGGCGCGACTGCCGACTGCCCATTGCCTACTGCCTGATTGAAAATGGCTGAACCTTTCCAATTCGAACTCGTCTCCCCCGAGCGCCTGCTTGTCTCGGAAAAGGTCGACTCCGTCGTCATTCCGGGAACGGAAGGCGAGATGACCGTCATGGCCAACCATGCGCCTGTGATGACCACCATCAAGCCGGGCGTCGTGACAGTGAACGCGGCATCCGGCGAAAAGGAACGCTACGTCGTGTTCGGCGGCTTCGCCGACATCCTGCCCACCGGCTGCACGCTGCTTGCCGAATCGGCTGTTTCGGTGAAGAACATCGACAAGTCCGAGATCGCCCGCCGCATTCAGGAAGCGCGCGAGGATTTGGCCGACGCCAAGGACCACGCCACCCGCACCAAGGCCGAGGAATTCCTGCACCAGTTGACCACGCTGGAAGGCGCGATCATGCCCGGTTAAACGGCGGCAAATTCAAACTATCTCGAAAGCGGGGCAATTTGCTCCGCTTTTTTCTTTGTGAGGTTTGCACGAACGACGGCTGGAGAAATCACGGCAACATGCACTGCCTCGCTCAAGCCGATGCCTTCTCGCTTAACAGCGCGCGCACCTCCCCACTCTCGCGAAACCTCGCCGCTTCCACCGGTTCCTGTTTGCCGGGCAGCATGACGGCGGAGAAGTCGGGCAGCCCGTCGCCGTCGATCACCATCAGCACCGCTTCCTTCGAGGCCACCAGCGTGGCGTCGAGCCGCTTCGTCTGTGCCTCCAGCCGGGCCGCGACATTGCCTGTGTCGCCGAGAAACGGCATATCCTCCATGGCACCGGTCCATTCGACGCCGACCACCGCGACGCCGACATGCAGGCCTATGCCGACACGCAGGGGTTCCGAAAGTTCCTGCCCCAGTTCCCGGTTGAGCGCGTCAATGCCGTCCCAGATCCGGAGCGCCGCGCGAAAGGCGTCGCGCGCCGCGCCCTTGGCGGACCCGTCGACACCAAACACGCTCATGATGCCGTCGCCGGCCACATTGGTGACCCGGCCCCGGCACTCGCGCACCGCGGCTGACACGCTCTTGATGTAGCGCTCGACGATGAACAGCGTGTCGTAGGGCAGCCGGTCGTCGGCAAGCCGTGTCGACTGGCGCAAGTCGACGAACAGCGCCGCCACCTCCGTCTCGCGCCGGCCGCCGGTCGGCAGGCCGGGCGTGCCTCCGCGCGGCTGGGCAGCGGTTGCCGAATGGACCAGCGGCACCACGGCGAGGTCGCTTTCCGGACGGATCTGGCAGGCGAGCCGCACCGAAGGCGGCGCGCCGATGCGTGACAGCAGCCGCTGCTCGTCCGGTCCTGGCGGCGGCAGGGCGTCACCGCCGGCCATCACGTCGACACGGCAGGTCGAGCAGCGCCCCCTGCCCCCGCAGACGGCGGCATGCGGAACGCCGCCCCATCGGCTCGCTTCCAGCACACTATATCCGGCCGGCACAGTGACCACGCGGCCGCCGGGATAGGTGATCCGCACCGAGCGGAAGCGCGCTGCATGCCAGTCGCGCACTGCGCGCAAACCGATCACGCCGGCGAGAAGGAGGGCGTAGCCGAGCGTCAAGCGATCGACGAGCCGGCCGACCGAGGCAGCCTTCTCCGCCTGCACCGACCCCGGCACATAGGCAACGTCGGCGGAAAGAACCGGTGGGCTGGCGGCGGCGAGATCGCGCATATCCAGCCCGGCATTGATGAAACCGAGGAGCGCCAAAACCGGGACGAGTGTGGCGGCCGCCGTCAGCGCCGGCACGGCGCGGCCATACCACGGCTTGGTTCGCAGCCAGGAGCGTATGCCGATGCAGCCATGTATCCAGACGGCGAACAGCAGCAGCAGTTGGCGCGGCAGGCCAAACACCGTATCGGCGACCCAATAGGCGTAGATCACGCGCGCATAGTCTATCCTCAGACCCTCGACGTTTTCCGCATAGCTGACGCCCGCGGCATGGGCGATCAGCAGCAGGGGTATAGCCAGGCCGAGCGAGAGCTGGATCGCCTCCACCGTGGGAATGCGCAGATGCCGGCGACGATAGAAGGCGCGCAGGCCAAGACCGGCATGGATCAGCAGCGACCCGTAGAGCAGAATCCGTCCTGGGAGCGTTTGCCACGGATCGAGCAGAACCTTCGAAGCCCACTCCATCGCTTCGATCGAACGGATGCCGAAGGCGTGGTTCATAAAATGCGAGAGTGCGTATACGAACAGGATCTGGCCGGTCCACAGGCGAAGCTTCCGCAGGAAGCCGCGCTGCGAAGCTGATCGGTCGAGGGGGCGTACGGACGCTGTATCGGCGGTGCTCAAGCGGCAGTCTCCGGCCGGCGCGCAATTTTGCTGCACCGGGCCACAGGGACTCCAATCGCAAATTGCCGAGAAGGCGCCATCATTGAAAAGAACTTTCCGCCAGAATCAAATAACTTGGGGTCAGATAAAGTTCCGACCATCGTTCGCAATCCGAATTCGACGTCCGCGTTGCAATTCCCGGTGATCTGCGCACAGGTTAAGGTAACGAGCCTTTATGCGTTGGGGAGGACGGGTCATGGCGGAAAGCGCTCCACTCAGCCTGCATGTGCCGGAACCCGAGGTCCGGCCGGGCGGCACGCCTGATTTTTCCAACGTGCCGATTCCCAAGGCGGGCTCCGTCCCGCGTCCCGAGATCGACGTCGACCCGAAGGACATCCGCGACCTCGCCTACTCGATCATTCGCGTGCTGAACCGGGACGGCGAAGCGGTCGGCCCATGGGCGGACACGCTGAGTGATGCCGAACTGCTGGAAGGCCTGCGCCACATGATGACGCTGCGCACCTTCGACGCGCGCATGCAGATGGCACAGCGGCAGGGCAAGACCTCCTTCTACATGCAGCACATGGGCGAGGAGGCCGTTAGCTGCGCCTTCCGCAAGGCGCTCGCGCCCGGCGACATGAATTTCCCGACCTACCGCCAGGCCGGCCTGCTGATCGCCGGCGAGTATCCGATGGTCGAGATGATGAACCAGATCTATTCGAACGAGCGCGACCCGCTGAAGGGCCGGCAATTGCCGATCATGTATTCGGCGAAGGATTTCGGTTTCTTTTCGATCTCCGGCAACCTTGCAACTCAGTTCATCCAGGCGGTGGGCTGGGCGATGGCCTCGGCTATCCGCAACGACACGAAAATCGCCGCCGGCTGGGTCGGCGACGGCTCGACCGCCGAGAGCGATTTCCACGCCGCCCTCGTCTTCGCCTCGACCTACCGCGCACCCGTCGTGCTCAACATCGTCAACAACCAGTGGGCGATCTCGACCTTCCAGGGCATCGCCCGCGGCGGCTCCGGCACGTTTGCCGCGCGCGGGCTGGGTTTCGGCATTCCCGCGCTGCGCGTGGACGGCAACGACTATCTCGCGGTCCACGCCGTCGCCAAATGGGCGGCGGAGCGCGCGCGAAGAAATCTCGGGCCGACGCTGGTCGAATACGTTACCTACCGCGTCGGCGCGCATTCGACCTCGGACGATCCTTCCGCCTACCGGCCCAAGGAAGAATCCTCCGCCTGGCCGCTCGGCGACCCTGTGCTGCGGTTGAAGGCGCACCTCATTCTCAAAGGCGTATGGTCGGAGGAGCGGCACAAGCAGACCGAAGCGGAGATTTTGGACACGGTCATTTCGGCCCAGAAGGAAGCGGAAAGCCACGGCACATTGCATGCCGGTGGCAAACCATCGGTGCGCGACATGTTCGAGGGCGTCTATGCTGAGATGCCGCCGCATCTCAGGCGTCAGCGCCAGCAGGCAGGGGTGTAATCCAATGCCTCGCAAAACCATGATCGAGGCGATCCGCGACGCCATGGACGTGTCGATGGGCCGCGACGAGCGCGTCGTCGTCTTCGGCGAGGATGTCGGCTATTTCGGCGGCGTCTTCCGCTGCACGGCGGGCCTGCAGCAGAAATACGGGCGCACCCGCTGCTTCGACGCGCCGATCAGCGAACTCGGCATCGTCGGCGCGGCGATCGGCATGGCGGCCTACGGCCTTCGCCCCTGCGTGGAGGTGCAATTCGCCGATTATGTTTATCCGGCCTACGACCAGATCGTCTCCGAGGCTGCGCGACTGCGCTACCGCTCAAACGGCGAGTTCACCTGCCCGATCGTCATCCGCATGCCGACCGGCGGCGGCATCTTCGGGGGCCAGACCCACAGCCAGAGCCCGGAAGCCCTGTTCACCCATGTGTCCGGCCTGAAGGTCGTCGTGCCCTCCAATCCGCACGACGCGAAAGGCCTGCTGATCTCCGCGATCGAGGACCCCGATCCGGTGATCTTCCTCGAACCCAAGCGGCTCTACAACGGACCGTTCGACGGCCATCACGAGCGTCCGGTGACGCCGTGGTCGAAACACACGCTGGGCGAAGTGCAGGACGGCCATTATACGACCCCGCTCGGCAAGGCGGCGATACGGCGCGAAGGTTCTCAACTCACCGTGCTTGCCTACGGCACCATGGTCTATGTCGCGGAGGCCGCGGCTGATGAAACCGGCATCGACGCCGAGATCATCGACCTGCGCACGCTTCTGCCGCTCGACCTCGATGCCATCGTCAATTCCGTGAAGAAGACGGGCCGGTGCACCGTCGTGCACGAGGCCACGTTAACCTCCGGTTTCGGCGCGGAACTGGCGGCGTTGGTGCAACGTCACTGCTTCTACAATCTCGAGGCGCCGGTGATGCGGGTGACGGGTTGGGACACGCCCTATCCGCACGCGCAGGAATGGGACTATTTCCCCGGCCCGGCGCGCGTCGGCCGCGCCTTCGTAGAAACGATGGAGGCCTGATCATGGCCGAGCATACGATAAAACTCCCCGACGTGGGCGAGGGCGTGGCCGAGGCCGAGCTAGTCGAGTGGCACGTGAAGATCGGCGACCTGGTGCGCGAGGATTCGTTGCTCGCCGCCGTCATGACCGACAAGGCGACAGTCGAAATCCCCTCCCCCGTCGAAGGCGAGATCGTCTGGCTGGGCGGCGAGATCGGCGAGACGATTGCGGTCGGCTCGCCGATCGTTCGGATCAAGGTAGCAGGCGGCGAGGCTGGCGCTGAAGCCAACGTCAAATCTGAAACCGGAGCACAGGCAAACGATTCCCCAGCCGGAAAATCGCCGGCTAATGAAAGCGTTTCTACCGCAGCGGCCGCATTGGCGACCTCCCATGCTGAAGCGAGATCGGCCGCGTCGGCCGCCTCTTCTGCCTCATCGTCGAAACCATCTTCAGCCACGAAGGCCGATGTGCGAAGCGGGAATTCGGCGGGCACGCCTGCCCCTGTCGCGCCCGCCGCTGCCCCCAGGCCGGCCGGCGAAAAGCCGCTGGCCTCCCCAGCCGTGCGCCTGCGCGCCAAGGAAGCCGGCATAGACCTGCGCCAGGTGGCCAGCTCCGGCCCGGCAGGACGCATCTCCCATGAGGATATCGACGCCTTCCTGTCGCGCGGGCCGCAGCCGTCGCGCCCGGCCGGCCTGGCGCCGGACGATTCCGTTCAGGAGATCAAGGTGGTCGGCCTGCGCCGGAAAATCGCCGAGAAGATGCGGCTGGCGAAATCGCGCATCCCGCACATCACCTATGTCGAGGAAATCGACGTCACCGCGCTGGAGGAGTTGCGGGCAAAACTCAACGCCGAGAAGAAGGCGGACCGGACCAAGCTGACGATCCTGCCCTTCCTGATGCGCGCAATGGTTAAGGCGATCAAGGAACAGCCGGGCGTCAACGCGCTGTTCGACGATGAGGCGGGCGTAATCTACCGCCACGGCGCCGTGCATATCGGCATCGCCGCGCAGACGCCGTCAGGTCTCGTGGTCCCGGTCGTCCGCCACGCCGAGGCGCGCGACCTGTTCGACTGCGCGGCCGAGGTCAACCGGCTCGCGGACGCGGCCAAGACCGGCACGGCGACGCGCGAGGAATTGTCCGGCTCGACCATTACCATCACCTCCCTCGGTGCCATGGGCGGCGTTGCCACCACGCCGGTCATCAATCATCCAGAGGTGGCGATCGTCGGCGTCAACAAGATCATGGTGCGCCCGGTGTGGGACGGCTCGCAGTTCATCCCGCGCAAGATGATGAATCTTTCGTCTTCCTTCGACCATCGTGTCGTCGACGGGTGGGACGCAGCGGTCTTCATCCAGCGCATCAAGACGCTGCTGGAAACCCCGGCTCTGATTTTCGTGGATTGAGCGATGAAAGAAATCTCCTGCAAGCTCCTCGTCGTCGGTGCTGGCCCGGGCGGTTATGTCTGCGCCATCCGCGCCGGCCAGCTCGGCATCGACACGGTCATCGTCGAGGCAAAGAAGCCGGGCGGCACCTGCCTCACCATCGGCTGCATCCCATCCAAGGCGTTGATCCACGCAGCGGAAGAGTTCGAGGCGGCAAGGCTGGCAGCGGAAGGCAAGAGCGCCGTCGGCATATCGTTGTCTGCCGCGGCGATCGACCTGTCGAAGACGGTCGCCTGGAAGGACCGCATCGTCGGGCGGCTGACCAACGGCGTCGCCGGCCTGCTGAAAAAGGCCAATGTCAAATCCGTGCACGGCTTCGCGAAATTCCGCGACGGCAAGACGGTCGAGGTCGAGACCGAAACCGGTACGCAGGTGATCCGCGCCGAGACGGTGGTCATCGCCACGGGCTCGGCCCCGGTCGAGCTGCCCCCGGTCCCGTTCGGCGGCCCGGTGATCTCATCCACCGAGGCGCTGTCGCTCAAATCCGTACCGGAAACACTCGCCGTGGTCGGCGCCGGTTACATCGGGCTGGAACTCGGCATCGCCTTCGCCAAGCTTGGCGCGAAGGTGACGGTGGTCGAGGCCACCGACCGCATCCTGCCGCTCTACGATGCGGAACTGACCAAGTCCGTCGGCAAGCAACTGGCCGCCCTTGGCATTGAGGTGCTGCTCGGCGCCAAGGCGCAGGGACTGGACTCCGGCCAGCTCGTCGTCGCGACTGCCGACGGCGCAACCCGAAAAATTGCTGCGGAAAAAATCCTCGTCGCCGTCGGCCGGAAACCCGCTATCGAGGACTGGGGCCTGGAAGAACTCGACCTCGACCGCGCCGGCCGCTTTATCAGGATCGACGACCAGTGCCGCACGTCGATGCGCGGCGTCTTCGCCATCGGCGACGTCACCGGCGAGCCGATGCTGGCGCATCGCGCCATGGCGCAGGGCGAGATGGTGGCCGAGATCGTCGCCGGCCACAAGCGAAGCTGGGACAAGCGCTGCATCCCCGCCGTCTGCTTCACCGACCCGGAAATCGTCAGCGCCGGCCTCACGCCGGACGAAGCGAAGGCGGGCGGACGCGAAGTGAAGACCGGCGTGTTCCCGTTCGCTGCCAACGGCCGCGCCATGACCAAACATGGCGAGGACGGGTTCGTCCGCGTCGTCGCCCGCGCCGACAACCATCTGGTACTGGGCATCCAGGCCGTCGGCCAGGGTGTGTCGGAACTGTCGGCGGCGTTCGGACTGGCGATCGAGATGGGCGCGCGGCTGGAGGACATTGCCGGCACGATCCATTCGCATCCGACGCAGGGCGAGGCGTTCCAGGAGGCGGCGCTCAAGGCGCTCGGCCAGGCGCTGCACATCTGAAAGAGGCAACCCTCGGCTGCCCGCCGCCGCGATATCCGCAGATGACCGGCGGACTTATGCCGCCGGAAGCTTTGCGAGTTTCTGGCCGATGTCCAGGCGCAGCAGTTCAGCAAGTTCTCGGGCCGCTCGGTCCTCGGCGTCGCGCCGCGCCCTCAGATTGGCGAATTCCTGCGTCGGCTGGTCGTAGGAAGCCGGAATGGTGCGCGATCCCTTGGCGACGGGCTTGCCGGTCGAGAGGTCGATCAGCACATAGCTGCCGGTCATGTGCAATGTCGCGGCCGTCGGGCGGGTATCATTGTCCACCTCCACCTCCGCCTCGTCGAGAACCAGTATGGAGGCGGCCAGCGTCATCTTGTATTTCGCCTGCGCCGGCTGGCCGGCGCCGCCGTTCAGCAGGAAAATCAAATCGTTGCGCAACTGCTGACCATAGCGCGTGTCGACCGCGTCGATGGATATCTGCTTGAACCCCGCCGCCGCGCCGGGCACGGCGCCGGTCTCGATGCTCGTATCCGAGTAAAGCGGCCGCACTGTGCAGGCCGATGCCAGCGCCATCGCCGCAAGCAGAGCGGCGATGCCGGCATGGCGAAAGCGACGGGCGGACAGGCGATCAGGCAACGACATTGACGATCCTTTGCGGCACCACGATCACTTTGCGCGGCGGCTTGCCATCAAGCGCTTTCTGGACAACCTCGAGCGCAAGCGTCGCCCTTTCAACCGCAGCTTGATCCGCGTCGCGCGCAATCGTCAAGTCGCCGCGTTTCTTGCCGTTGATCTGCACAGGGTAGACAATCTCATTATCCACCGTCAGCGACGGGTCGAATACAGGCCAGGCCCGCTCGGCGATCAGTCCGTCACCGCCCAGTTCCACCCAGCATTGCTCGGCCAGATGCGGCATCATCGGCGCGATCATTGACAGCAGGAACTCCACCGCCTCGCGCAGCGCACCTTTCAGCACCTCGTCCGCATCGCCAGCCGAAGCCGCCGCCAGCGGCGCCTGCAGCGCATTGGTCAGTTCGTAGATGCGCGCCACGGCCTTGTTGAAGCCGAGCTTGCCGATGTCCTCACCGACGGCCTTGAGTGCCTTGTGCGCGGCCTTGGAGACCGTGCCCGCCTCGCCCTCGGCCGCATGCGCCGGCTTGACGCCGGAGAGCACCGGCGCCGCCTCCGAAACCAGCCGCCAGACACGCTGCACGAAGCGGTGCGCGCCCTCGACGCCGGCTTCCGTCCAGATCACGTCGCGCTCCGGCGGTGAGTCCGACAGCATGAACCAGCGCGCCGTATCGGCGCCGTAGCTGGCGATGATGTCGTCGGGGTCGACCACATTCTTCTTCGACTTCGACATCTTTTCGATCGCGCCGATCTCGACCGGCGTACCATCCTTGATCAGTACCGCGCGACGGACGCCGTCGATCTCCTCGATCTTGACCTCGGCCGGCGTGATCCAGCCTTCCGGCAGGCGGTAGGTCTCGTGCACGACCATGCCCTGCGTGAACAGGCCCTCGAAAGGCTCCTTCACGTCGTTGATATGGCCCGTTGCCTGCATCGCCCGCACGTAGAAACGCGAATAGAGCAGGTGCAGGATCGCGTGTTCGATGCCGCCGATATATTGGTTGACCGGCAGCCAGCCCTTCTTGCCATCGACCACCGGCAAGGTGGTTGGCGCCGCCTCGTTCCACGGATCGGTGAAGCGCGCAAAATACCAGGACGAATCGACGAACGTGTCCATCGTATCGGTGTCGCGCCGCGCCGCCTTGCCGCATTGCGGGCAAGTCGCGTGTTTCCACGTCGGATGATGGTCCAGCGGATTGCCCGGCTTTTCGAAGCTCACATCGTCGGGCAGTTTGATCGGCAATGCGCTGTCGGGCACAGGCAGCGAGCCGCAATCGTCGCAATGGATGACCGGGATCGGGCAGCCCCAATAGCGCTGGCGTGAGATCAGCCAGTCGCGCAGCCGGAACTGCACCTTTCGCTCGCCCATCGGCCGGTTGCCGATCGAGATATCCGCCAGCCGGTTCGCCACGTCGTCGAAAGCCTGCTTGGGTTTCATGCCGTCGAGGAAGCGCGAATTGATCATCACGCCATCGTCGACATAAGCTTCCTCGGTGATCTGGAAGGTCTTTTCTTCGGCGTCTTCGGGCATCACCACCGGCACCACCGGCAGGCCGTATTTGTTGGCGAAATCGAGGTCACGCTGGTCGCCCGACGGGCAGCCGAAGATCGCTCCCGTGCCATAGTCCATCAGCACGAAGTTCGCGACATAGACGGGCAGCGTCCAGCTCTGGTCGAACGGATGGACCACGCGGATGCCGGTATCAAAGCCCTTCTTCTCGGCGGTCTCGAGTGCTGCCACCGACGTGCCCATGCGCCGCACCTCCTCCATGAAGGCGGCCAGCTTCGGATTGTTCTCCGCCGCCATCTTCGCCAGCGGGTGGTCGGCCGCAATCGCCATGAAGGATGCGCCAAAAATCGTGTCCGGGCGGGTCGTGTAGACCTCCAACTCGCTCTCGCCGGCGGGCGCCGTGCCATCGGCCAGCGGCCAGCGGATCAGCAGGCCCTCGGAGCGGCCGATCCAGTTGGCCTGCATCAGCTTGACCTTGTCCGGCCAGCGATCCAGCGTATCCAGGCTGTCCAGCAGATCCTGCGACATCGACGTGATCTTGAAGAACCACTGCGTCAGGTCGCGCTGCTCGACCGGCGCGCCGGAGCGCCAGCCCTTGCCGTCGATAACCTGCTCGTTGGCGAGCACCGTCATGTCGACCGGGTCCCAGTTCACCTTGGCCGAGCGGCGCTCGACCAGCCCGGCCTCCCAGAAATCCAGGAACAGCTTTTGCTGATGCTTGTAATAGCTGGGGTCGCAGGTGGCGATCTCGCGCGCCCAGTCCAGCGACAGGCCCATGGTCTTCAACTGGCCCTTCATCGTCTCGATGTTGGCGTAGGTCCAGTCGCGCGGGTTGACCTTGTTGTCACGCGCGGCGTTCTCGGCGGGCAGTCCGAAGGCGTCCCAGCCCATCGGATGCAGCACGTTCTTGCCGTTCGCCCGCTGGAAGCGCGCCACCACGTCGCCCATCGTGTAGTTGCGCACATGGCCCATATGGATGCGCCCGGACGGGTAGGGAAACATCTCCAGCACGTAGTATTTCTCGCGCGGGTCGTCGTTCTTCGTCTCGAAGAGTTTTGCCGCGTCCCAGGC
The DNA here is from genome assembly GCF_040081985.1 of Mesorhizobium yinganensis. Lineage (NCBI taxonomy): Bacteria > Pseudomonadati > Pseudomonadota > Alphaproteobacteria > Hyphomicrobiales > Phyllobacteriaceae > Mesorhizobium > Mesorhizobium yinganensis. Next base: position 50,709 of record NZ_JBEBMH010000023.1, read on the forward strand.
CTTCTGCCATTTGGGCTCGGATGCGCGCGGATTGTATCGTTCGGTTGCCATTATCGGAAATTCACTGGATAAGACGGCGAAATGGGTTCGGCGGACCTTCACCATGGTTTGCCTAAGGCGTCAACTTTCAGAGTTGAAAGTCGAGTTTAACTCGAATCCATTTCTCCTTTGGGTGAGGCATGAGCGACGCAGTTTCCCGTCTGACTGATGTAAAGTCAAAAATCGCCGCGGCCGAGCGCGAGGCAAAACGCGCAGCCGGCAGCGTCACGCTGGTCGCGGTCTCGAAAACCTTCGAGGCGGCCGACATCCGCCCGGTCATCGAAGCCGGGCAGCGCGTCTTCGGCGAGAACCGCGTGCAGGAAGCGCAGGGCAAATGGCCGGCGCTGAAGCAGGAATGGCCGGATATCGAACTGCACCTCATCGGGCCGCTGCAATCCAACAAGGCGAAGGAAGCGGTGGCGCTGTTCGACGTGATCGAAACGGTCGACCGCGAGAAGATCGCCGCCGAACTGGCCAAGGAAATTACCAGGCAGGGCAAGGCGCCAAAACTCTATGTGCAGGTCAACACAGGCTCGGAGCAGCAAAAAGCCGGTATAGGGCCGCGCGACGCCGTCGCCTTCGTCAAACGCTGCCGCGAGGTCCATGGGCTCACCGTCGAGGGGCTGATGTGCATCCCGCCGGTCGATGAGAATCCCGGCCCGCATTTCGCGCTGCTGGAAAAGCTGGCACGCGAGGCCGGCGTCGAAAAGCTGTCTATGGGCATGTCCAGCGACTATGAGATCGCCGTCGCCTTCGGTGCCACTAGCGTCCGCGTCGGCTCGGCAATCTTCGGGTCGCGGTGACTGTCCCTTTGAACGAAGCACCGGCCGTGCTATATAGCTAGCCAAGCTGGCTAGGTGGCGAATATGAACTGGCATCTGCAGGACGCGAAGAACAATTTCTCAAAAGTGGTCCACAAGGCGCGCACGGAAGGACCGCAGACCGTGACGTTGCGCGGGGAGCCCGCGGTCATGGTGATCGCCATAGACGAGTACAAGCGGTTGCTGGAGCAACGGCCTTCCCTGGCCGAATTCCTGCTGACGGGACCTGCATGGGACGACGAATTTGTCGAGGACGTCAACCGCCGCAACAAGTCCGGCCCTCGGGATGTCGATCTCGACTAGATGTTTCTGCTTGATACCAATGTCGTATCGGCAGCGCGCAAGAATGAGCCGGCCGTCGTCAGGTGGCTCGTGGCGCATGAGCACGACGGCCTGTGGCTGAGTGTCATCACGCTCGGCGAAATAGCGAGCGGCGTACACAAGAAGCGGCGACGCGATCCTGTCGCTGCCCGCCATCTCGAGCGATGGCTCGAGAGTCTGCGGCAACGGTATCGTGACCGAATACTGGACGTCGACGATCAGATTGCGGCGGAATGGGGCCGTATCAACGCAATACGCACGCGCGGCTCGGCGGACGGATTGATTGCCGCGACGGCCGTCATCCACCACCTGACAGTGGTGACGCGCAACGTCGCCGATTTCCACGACACAGGCGTCACTATCCACAATCCGTGGCAGGTCTGAAGCGGCGTTCAATCCGGTCGAACGTTGCTCTAAGGGTCCACGATATCCGCGTTGCCGCGCTTCAACTGATGCTCGCGGAAGAAGATGAACAGCCCCGACGCCACGATGATCGTCGCGCCAATCATCATGTTGAGGCGAGGCACATCGGAAAACACCAGCCAGCCGAACAGGATGGCCCAGAAAAGCTGCGTGTACTGAAATGGCACCACGGTGGCCGCGTCTGCAAGCTTCAGCGCGCGGTTGATGCAGACATGCGCGCCCATCGCCACCACGCCCAGTAGGGCCAGCAGCAGGAAATCGCGGAGGTCCGGCGTCACCCAGCCGAACGGCGCGGTGGCCAACCCCACCACCGCGGCGCCGATCATCTGCCAGAACACGAGCGTGACATCAGGGGTGCCGCGCAATATGCGGCTGGAAATCAGCATGAAGGTAAAGGCCAGGCTGCCGAGGATCGAGATGATCGCCGCCGGCGTCAGCGTAGCCGAGGAGGGCTCCAGGGCGATCAGCACGCCGCAGAAACCGAGGAAGATCGCGGTCCAGCGTCGCCAGCCGACCTTTTCGCCGAGCAGGAAAGGCGACAACGCCGCCACATAGATCGGCGCCGCCAGCCAGTAGGTCATGGCGTCGGCGAGCGGCAGGTAGATCACGGCGAAATAGAAGGCATAGACCTCGCCGGAAGCCAGCAGCACGCGCAGCGCCTGCATGCCCGGCCGCTCGACCTTGAACAGCGGCGTCAATCCGCCTCGCCACAAGAAAGGCGCCAGTACCAGAATCGCCGCGCCGCTGCGGATCAAAAGCAGCTGGCCGACCGAATAGGTCGACACCAGCCATTTGCCGACAGTGTCGTTCAGCGTGAACAGCAGCGCGCCCAAAAGCATCAGCACGATGCCAAGCCGCGCCGCTGCGTTGCCGGTAGGGGAAAAATTCAAGGTTAGATGTTCCGTCCCACACCGACGACGGACACCAGTCAGTCCGCCGTCAGCACGACCTTTACGCTGCGGCTGCGGTCGAGCGCCAGCCGGAAAGCGTCTGGCGCATCACGTAGAGGCCGTCTGGCCGTGACCAGTTTTTCCACATCGACCGCTCCCGAGACGATGAGGTCCACGGCGCGCGAAAACTCGTCGCCGAACCGGAAGGTGCCCCTGACATCGAGCTCCTTGGCCATCATTGCGTTGGCCGGCGCCGGCACGTCGCCACCGGGCAGATTACCGACCAGCACCACCGTGCCGCCGCGACGTACGGAGCGGACCGCCGAGCCAAGCCCGGCCGGCGTGCCGGAAATCTCGAATGCGGCGTCGACCGGGTCACCGGCCACCACCTCTTCCAGCGGGCCGGTCCCGCCGCTGATGTCGACGACACGATCGGCGCCGAGCGTCTCGGCGAAGGCGAGTGGCGCGGCGGCTATGTCGATCATGGTGATCCTGCCGGCGCCCGCCAGCCGCGCGGCCAGCATGACCAGCAGGCCGATCGGCCCGGCACCGAACAGCGCCACGTGCCGGCCCACAATGTCCCCGGCGCGCGCAACTGCATGGAGGCCAACCGCCAGCGGCTCCGCAAGCGCTGCGGAAGACAGGGCAAGGTCTTTCGGCACCTTCACGCATTGCGCCGGCACCGCATCGAAAAGACTGGCAAAGCCGCCTTGCATATGCGGCGTCCTCGATGCCGAACCCATGAAATAGATGTTTTCGCAAAGGTTAGGCCGTCCCTCGCGGCAGCGCGCGCAATGCCGGCACCAGCGCGAGGGATTGACGGCGACATGGTCGCCGACGACAAGGCCCGGCGCATCGCCGGCGATCTCGACGATCTCGCCTGCCACCTCGTGCCCGAGCACAAGCGGCGAGGTCACGACGAAATCGCCAGTGCGCGCATGCCGGAAATAATGCATGTCAGACCCGCATATGCCGCCTGCCCCGAGCCTTACCCGCACCATGCCTGGCGAAAGCGGACCGATGTCCCGGTCGACGACGCGCAGATCCTCCGGACCGAACAGCGTTGCGGCGATGGCGACAGTGTTCATCGGATCAGCCCCATCTGTTGCGGCAGCCAAAGCGTGATGTCGGGCACGAAGGTGATGAGCAGCAGCGCCACCAGCAACGGCACCAGCCAGGGCAGGATCGCCATGGTGGTGCGCTCGACCGAGAGTTTCGCCACCCGCGACAGCACGAACAGCACCATGCCGAGCGGGGGATGCAGCAGGCCGATCATCAAATTCAGCGTCATGATCAGCCCGAAATGCACCGGATCGACGCCATATTTCGCCGCCACCGGCAGCAGGATCGGCACCAATATGGTGATCGCCGCGATGGTGTCGAGGAAGCAGCCGACGATCAGCATCAGGATGTTGACCAGGATCAGGAACACCCATTTGTTGTCGGTCAGCGTCAGCATGAAATCGGAGAAGAGCTGCGCGAACTGGCTGACCGTCAGCAGCCAGGCGAAGATCGAGGCGGCGGTGACGATGAACAACACCGAGGCCGTGGTCTCGATCGTGTCGAAGCTCGCCTTGGCAAGCGCCCGCGCCGTCATCGTGCGGTAGCGCACCAGGCCGAGGAACAGCGACCAGATGACGGCTGCCATCGCTGCCTCTGTCGGCGTGAACCAGCCCATGGTCATGCCGCCGATCAGGATGACCGGGGTCATCAGCGCCATGACGGCGGAGAAGTCGAAGTACCAGTCGAGCGCCACCAGGGCCACCAGCGCGGCCAGCACGGCTACGTTGATCGACACGCCGGCCAGCATCAGCAGGTAGACCGAGATCGGGAACAGCGCGACGACGGCCACTTCCAGGCTGGCTTCGCTGAGCCGCTTGAACGAGAACGGAGTGTCCGAACCCCAGCCGCGCCGGTAGGCGAACACAGCCACGGTGATCATCATCAGCACCGTCATGACCACGCCGGGCAGGATGCCGGCCATGAACAGCGCGCCGATCGAGACATTGGCCATCATGCCGTAGATGACGAAGGGCAGCGATGGCGGGAAGATCGGCCCCAGCGTGGCGGAGGCAGCGGTGACACCAACGGCCGCGTCGACCGGATAGCCGTGATCCTTCATCGCCTTGATCTCGATGGTGCCGATGCCGGCGGCATCCGCCAGCGCGGTTCCGGACATGCCGGAAAAGATCACCGAGCCGATGATGTTGACCTGCGCCAGTCCGCCTTTCATCCAGCCGACCAATGCCAGGGCAAACGTATAGATGCGGCCGGTGACGCCGGCGATGTTCATCAGATTGCCGGCGAGGATGAAAAACGGCACGGCGAGCAAAGGAAAGCTTTCAACGCCAGCGATCATGCGCTGCGCTGCGATGAGGTCCGGCGCGACGCCGTAGAGCAGAAGATAGGCGACGGACGCCACGGCCATGGAGACCGCCACCGGCACGCCGAGGATCATCAGGACAAGGAAACCGCCAACGAGAAGCAGCATCGGTCAAACCCCGGGAGCGTCGAATTCGCCCGGGCGCTCCAGGACGGAGTAGCCGCGGCGGTAGTTAGCGATGGCGACCTGGACGGAGCGCACGAACATCAGCAGGAAACCGGCGAAGACCAGCCAGAAGAACCAGCTTCTGGGCAGGTTGACTGTGGTCATGCGCTCATGGGAGACGATTCGCACATAGCGCCACATCAGCCACACCGCGTAGCCGAAGAAGACGACGCGGATGGCATCGACGGTGAGTGCAAGAGCGCGGCCGACGCGCGGCGACAGATAGTGATAGAGCACGTCGACATGGATGTGCCGCGTCGTGCGCACACACATCGCAGCACCCAGGAACACCACCACGATCAGCGCATTGATGGCGATCTCTTCGGTCCAGGCCAGGCTGTTGTTTAGCGCGTAGCGGGTGAAGAATTGCAGGAAGACGCAGACCACCATGCCCCAGAACACGGCAAGCGTGACCCAGTCCTCGAAACCGTGGTGGGACAGGTCGATGGGCGCCGCCTCCTCTTCGAAGGCATGGGCAAGCTCTTCGGCGGTAACCTGTGTATGATGCTCTTTTTGGCTCATCGCGACCTCGCCAGGGCGGGAAAATCCCCTCATCCGGCTGCCGCGAGGCAGCCGGATCGATGCGTCGTGCCGCAGACCTCACGGCCACGGCGGTGGAAGCGGTGGCTATTGGACCGCCTGGATGGCGTCCCAATCGGCCTTCTCGTAGCCGAATTCCTCGAACGTCACCTTCTCGGCGACGTTCTTCTTGAAGTCTTCCTTGTCGACTTCGGTCACCGTCAGGCCGCGGTCCTTGAACACCTGCACGAGTTCTTTCTCGCGCGCCACGATCTTGTCGGTGGTGCGCTTGGCGGCTTCCTGCAGGACTTCGGTGAAGATCGCCTTGTCCTCGTCGGAAAGGCTCGCCCAGCGCGACTGCGAGATGATGGTGTTGAGATGGTCGACGATATGGCCGGTCAGCACGATGTTCTTCTGGACTTCGTAGAACTTCTTCGCCTCGATCGTGGTCAGCGGGTTCTCCTGCGCCTCGACCGTGCCGTTCTGCAGCGCCAGGTAAACCTCGGCGAAGGCGATCGGCGCGGTGTTGGCGCCGCAGGCGCGCGGCATGGCGAGATAGGCCGGCACGTCCGGCACGCGCATCTTCAGCCCAGCCATGTCGGCGCATTTGGCGATCGGACGGTTGGACGTCGTCTGGCGGGTGCCGTAGTAGCTGGTCGCGGTGATGTGGTGGCCGGTTTTCTCCTCATAGGCGGCCGCCAGTTCCTTGTATTTGTCGCTCTTGGTGTAGGCGATCAGATGGTCGGCGTCGCGGAAGGTGAAGGGGTAATAGGTGACCCCCATGCGCGGCAGTTCCTTGGCGGCGAAGCTGGAGCCCGAAATGATGATGTCGACGGTGCCCAGCGTCAGGCCCTGGTTGATGTCGGCTTCCTTGCCGAGTTGCGAGGCTGGATAGACCTCGATCTTGTAGCGGCCATTGGTGCGCTTGGCGATCTCCTCGCCGGCCCACACCGATTCGGTGTGGAAGGGCTCGGATGTCTCATAAACATGCGCCCATTTCAGCGTTTCCTGCGCCAGCGCCGCGGAAGCCGAAAGGGCAAGCGCGGCCATCGCGCCGAGTGTTGCTGCAAGACGAAATTTCATTCTCTTCCTCCCGAAGTTGATTACCCGAATTGCCGGCCGATCAATGGGCGTGGCCGGATACCGCCTTCCTCTCCTCCGCCGGCGCAACCGCCGACATTTCCCGAAAACTCACCGAGAACCGATCCTGCGATTTTCGCAGATGGTCCTGCATCGCCCTTTTTGCCGCTTTCGGATCACGCGCCGCAATCGCGTCGCGCACCAGCCGATGCTCCTCCTGCGCGGCATTCCACGTGGTCGGATCCTCAAAGTAACTCGAAAGCCGCTCGAAATACGGATTCATGCGCTGATCGAACAGATCGCCGATCACCCGCACTAGGACTGCATTGCCGAGCGTCGAGGCCACGGCCGTGTGGAACGCGCGGTCCAGCGTCAGGGTGGCGTGGTTGGGATGCGCCTTGCCTTCCATCTGAACTAGGATGTCGTCCATCGCGGCGATATCGGCCGCCGTCGCGAGCAACGCCGCCTCCTCTGCCACGGCCCCCTCGACGAATTCGCGCGCCCTGAGAAGTTCGAACGGCCCCTCGTCGGTGGTCGGATTGGCCGGCAGGCGCGACGGCTCAGTGACGTAGATGCCGGAGCCGACACGGATACGCACCCGGCCTTCGACCTCCAGCGCGATCAGCGCCTCGCGGACGGTGGGACGCGAAATCCCCATGCGTTCCGCAAGCTCGCGCTCCGGCGGCAGGCGGTCGCCGACAGCGAACTCGCCGCTGTCGAAAAGCTGGCGTAGCTGCTCGGCGACCTGCCGGTAGAGCCGGCGCGGTACGATTGTCTCGATCGGCATGGAAGCCGTGTCCTCCGATGTCAGACCCGGCTCCTCTCCGGTAAATTGGTCTGACCGATTGACCAAAGTTGTAGGAGGACGCGAAACAAGTCAAGCCGAATCATGCGAACCGATACCAAGGTAGAAGAGGGCATTCCTCCCGAGCCCAGGGTTTCGCCGCTCGCCGGGTCTGACTTGCAGAGCGTTTATCCGGTATGATAATTTCATACCGCCCCTTCCAGGAGGAACGAATGTCCGCCACCGAAAAACGCACCTTCAGCCTCCCCGCCGAACAGGCGGCCTTCATAGATCGGCTGGTCGAATCCGGGACCTATGCAACCAGCAGCGAAGTAATCCGCGCCGGCCTCCGCGCGCTACAGCAGCGCGACGCCGCCGTGGAGCGTTGGCTGCGCGAGGAGGTAGTGCCGACCTATGACGAAGTCAAAGCCCACCCAGAGAGGCTAATCTCGGGAGAACAATTGCTCGAGAATTTGCGCAAGCTCCGCGATGGCCGGCTAAAGAGACAAGCGTGAAGCGGCGGATCGTTCACTACTCGCTCCGCGCCAATCGGGATTTCGAAAGTATCTTTGGCATCGTCGCCGACGCCACAGGTGTCAGTCGGGCCTTTGGTTATGTTCAACGCATCCGGACATTCTGCGAACGTCTCGACTACGGCTCGGAGCGCGGCACTCCCCGCGACGAATTGCGCCGGGGCTTCGTGTCATCGGGTTCGAGCGCCGGATAACGGTGGCCTTCATAGTCGAGCCAGAGCGCGTGGTGATCTTGCGCGTATTCTACGGCGGCGTGACCTGGGAGGAAGAGTTTGGCGACGAGGACGGTGCCTGACTCGTCCCACCAATACAATCTTGCCCGGAAACCACAATGTGACGTTGGCCGGATCTCGACAGCGGCTGACTACAGCAGGGCCGCCGTCCGGCCATCACCTATCCCGCCACCAACTCCGGATCGAGCGTAAACAGTTCCTGTGCCCGTCCGACGCCGCGTAGCGCATAGCGGCCGACCGAGACCAATTTCGCGCGCTCCTGTTCGGGTAGCGTCGCATGGAAATCGGTCGAGAACAGCACCCGCCGATCGACCGAACCGCACATGGAAGCGATGCGGCTGACCTCGTTGACGGCCCTGCCGACCACGGTGAAATCCAGCCGCTCGGCGCTGCCTATATTGCCGTAGAACACGTCGCCTATATGCAGGCCGAGATAGACGTCGGCCACCGGCACGCCCTCGGCCATCCGCCGCTCATGCAGTTCGGTCAGGCGCAGCCGCATGTCGGCCTCGGCGCGCAGCGCGGCCGTCGCCGCGTCGGCCGGCTCCCTCCCGCCAAAGATCGCCAGAATGCCGTCGCCGATCAGCTTCAGCACGTCGCCGCCCGCCGCATGGATCGCCGAGATGACTACATCCGCATGATCGTTCAGGAACGGGATGATCTGCCCGGATTCCATCGCCTCCGAATGGGTGGTGAAGCTCTTGAGATCGGAAAACCAAAGCACCGCGTTGATCTTGTCGACCTGACCGCGGCTGATCCTGCCCTTCAGCACGCGCTGCCCGGGGTCGCGGCCGAGATAGGCCTCCACCAGGGCCTGTGACACACGCACCAGCGACGACGCCTTGATTGCAAGCCCGAGCAGCGGAGTCAGATAACGCAGCGCCTCGATCTCGGAATCGGTGAAGCCGCCCGGCCGCGCCGTGGTCCAGCGCGAACCCAGATTGTCCATTTCGCCCAGCACCGCGTCCGGAGCGAACATGTGAACCGTCGCAAAATAGTCGGTCTGGCCTGCGACGCGCAGTTCCTCGACCGCCGAGAAACCCGCCGTGTCTCCGGCGTGAAGGCGGCAGCGCAACTCGCCGCCGCCCTTCTGCAAGAGATGGTAGAAAGGACTGGTGTACCAGTCTCCCAGGCGGGACGTGTCGTCGTTGCGGCGGAATTCCAGCAGCGGTGGCTCGTCCGGGTCGTCCTCGCGCCACCGAAAGCCGCGTCCTTCATAGATCGGGTGCAGTGTATCGATGATGACGATGGCCCGGCCGAGCGCGAGGCCGGCCGCTTGGCATCGCCGGCAGAAGTCGTGAAGCAGCGAGACCTCTTCGCCGCCCTCAAGCCCCCTGGCGGCAAGCCAGGCGGCAATTTCATCGACATCACGCTTGTCCATCGCCGCACTCTGCACAGGGATGCGAGACGGCGCAAGCCGGGCCTATCGCCGAAGCGAATCCTGCGTGATCCAGTTGCGTCCGCGTCGCCGGCGCAGTCCCTCAGTGCAGCACGAGCACGTCGTTGGACGAAAAACTGATCTCGGTCTTGTCGCCGACCGCGGGCGGCGGCGTGCTGGAATTGTTGAAGGTGTCGAGCGACACGACGCTGCTGCCGAGCCCCACCCGCACGCGGATCACCGAGCCCAGGAAATGCACCTCGGCGATCTGGCCCTGCAGCTTGGCGTCGTGCCCGGCCTTCGGCCCCAGAGCGATCGCTTCCGGCCGCAGCGCCAGCGAAAGTTGGTCGCCGGTCTTGGAGCCGTTGAGCTTGCCCTTCAGTGACAGGTTCTGCGAATTGATCCGCACCGAGCCGGCCCCCGCATCGGTGACGGTGCCTTCCAGCACATTCAGCGTGCCGACAAAATTGGCGACGAATTTTGTCGCCGGGCGGTTGTAGATCTCGAACGGCGTGCCGACTTGCTCGGCCCTGCCGCCATACATCACCGCGATGCGGTCGGAGATCGAAAGTGCTTCTTCCTGGTCATGCGTCACGAAGATCGTGGTGATGCCGAGCTTCTGCTGGATCGACCGGATTTCCTCGCGCAGCGACACGCGCACCTTGGCATCGAGTGCCGAAAGCGGCTCGTCGAGCAACAGCAGTTTCGGCTTCGGTGCCAGCGCGCGGGCTAGCGCCACGCGCTGCTGCTGGCCGCCGGAGAGCTGGTAGGGATAGCGGTCGCCGAACTGGTCGATAGGCAGCTTGATGATGCCGAGCATTTCGGCGACGCGCTTGTCGGCGTCGGGCTTCGGCATTCCGGCGACCTTGAGGCCGAAGGCGACGTTCTGCGCCACGGTCAGGTTGGGGAACAGCGCATAGGCCTGGAACACCATGCCGACATTGCGCTGGTTCGGCTTCAGCCGCGTGACGTCCTTGCCCCCGACGACGACCTTGCCCGCCGTCGGCTCCTCGAAGCCGGCGACCATGCGCAGCACGGTGGTCTTGCCGCAGCCCGACGGGCCGAGGAAGGAGACGAATTCGCCCGGTGCGGCATCGAGGTTGAAGTCCTGCACGACGGTGGTCGGGCCGAAGGATTTTCGAACTTGCTGGATGCTGAGGAAGGGGTCGGCCATGGACGTGGACTTTCAAGTCAGCGGGTTTGGTTCGACGATTTCGGCGCGTAGCGCGACAGCAACTGGATCAGCGACATGCACCCCCAGGTGATGGCGAAGGCGATGATGGCGAGGGCTGCCGGTTCATAGGCCCGGTTGGCGCCGATGTTCTGCAGATACGGACCGAAGGCTGGACGGTTGAGCAGGCTGGCCATGGTGAATTCGCCAATCACGATGGCGAAGGTCAGGAAGGCGCCCGACAACACGGCGATCAGGACATTCGGCATGATGACCCGCGCGATGATGGTTGCCCAGCCCGCGCCAAGAATCTGCGCGGCCTCAGTCAGGGTTCTGACGTCGATGGTCCTGAGGCCCGTATCCACCGCCCGGTACATATAGGGCAGCGCCAGCGTCGCATAACCGATGACCAGCAGCACGTTGGTGCTCCAGGTGCTAGCCAGGAAGGGCAGCGGCGAATTCGAGCCGTACATGCGGATGTAACCGAAGACGATGACGATTGCCGGGATGACGAGCGGCAAAAGCGTGATGAACTCGACGATCGGCCTGAGATGCGGCAGGCGCAGCCTGATCCAGTAGGCGGCTGGGACGACGATCAGGATGCCGAGCAGGATGGTGAAAATCGCCGCGACCACCGAAAAGGTGAAGGACTGCTGGAAGCGGGCATCGCCGAACACCACGGCGTATGCATCGAAGGAATAGACGCCGCGCCGCATGCGCAGCGAGAATTCCAGCGTCGCGATCAGCGGAATGAAGAAATAGGCCGCGCCGACGCCGAAAGTGAGCCAGGCCCAGAATTTTCCGGTCTTCATTTCAGCCACCGTTCACTGCGGGTCCGGAACCAGATGTAGAACACATTCGCGAGGCCGGTGATGAAGATCATGCCGAAAGCGATCGCGTAGCCGAGATGCGCATTGTGCAGCACGTCGCCGCGGATCTGCGCATAGAGCAGGATCGGCACGATGTTCAGCGACGACCCGGTCAGCGCGTAAGCAGTAGCGATGGCGCCGAAGGCATTGGCGAACAGGAGGATCACCGTGCCGAGAAAACTCGGCCATAGCACTGGAATGACCACATTGCGCCAATATTGCCACTGCGTGGCGCCAAGCGTCGCGGCGGCCTCGCCCCACTCTTTCTTGATGCCGTCGATGGCCGGCACGATGATCACCACCATCAGCGGAATCTGGAAATAAAGATAGGTGATCGTCAGGCCCCAGAACGACAGGATGTTGAAGCCGTGGGCGTAGATGTTGATGCCGAAAACGGTGTTGAGCAGCACCGTCGCGAGGCCGAGCCGGCCGAGCGTGGCCAGGAAGGCGAAAGCCAGCGGAATGCCGGCAAAATTCGAGGCGACGCCGGAGAAAGTCAGGGTCGCTGAGCGTATCCAGTTGGGCAGCCCGCCGCGCACGATGGCGATGGCGATGGCCAGCCCGATCAGCGCACCGAGGACGGACGATGCGAAGCTGACCTTGATCGAGATCCAGTAGGCCGCGCGGATGTTGGGCTGGAACAGCGCAGCGATGTTTTCCAGCGTGAACTCGCCCGCGACATTCTGGAACGCACCGACCATCAGGTAGAGCGTCGGCAGGATCAGGAACATGATGGCGAAGATGAAGAACGGCGCGACGCCGATCCAGTGCGTCGGCAGGCGCATGCGGCGCGCTTCCGCCGGCGGCGCCCTGCCTGCCGCGGTCTGGGAAAGGCTGATGTCCGTCATATGCCGACCGTCCGATGAAGAGAACCGGGCGGCTGCATAGCCGCCCGGTCGATTTCAGACCTTACTGGACGTTGGCGCCGACCACCGAGTCCCAGTTCTTGCTGATCGCTTCCTTGGAAGCCTTCTGCTCGTCGAGGGTCGGGAACGCGGCGGCCTCATAGGCGGCCGCCGGCGGCAGCTTGTCGAGCAGCGCCTGCGGAATCTTGCCGTTCTTGGCCAGATCGTTGAAGCGGATCGGGTGGCAATAGCCGGCAAGCCAGCCGAGCTGGCCCTCGTCCGAATAGAGATACTCCATCCACAGCTTGGCGGCGTTCGGATGCGGAGCGAAGGCGCTGATCGCCTGGACGTAGACGCCCGCGACGACGCCGGTCTTCGGCACGATGACGTCGACCGGCGGATTGCCGTTCAGCGTGTCGCGGCCCGCGAGCGCATTGTAGTCCCAGGTGATCAGGATCGGGGTCTGGCCCTGCGCCAGCGTGGCGGCCTTGCCGATAACCGGCACGAAGTTGCCCTTGGCGTTGAGTTCCTTGAAGAACTCGAGGCCGGCGGTGCCGGCGGCTTCGCCGGCGGCGGCGCCCTTCGACAGGCCGGCGGCGTAGACTCCCTGGATGGCTTGGTTGGAGGCGCGCGGGTCACCGGCCAGAGCGACGGAATTGGCGAATTCCGGCTTCAGCAGGTCGGCCCAGTCAGCCGGCGATTCCTTGACGATGTCCTTGTTCACCTGGAACGAGAGAACGCCGTAATAGTCGCCGTACCAATGGCCTTCCGCATCCTTGGCGCTGTCCGGGATCGAATCCCAGGTCGACACCTTGTAGGGCATCAACAGGCCTTCGGCCTTGGCCGACGGGCCGAAGGACAGGCCGACGTCGATGACGTCAGGCGCCTGCGGGCCCTTATTGTCCTTGTTCGCCTTGATCGCCTCGATCTCGTCGCCCGAGCCGGCGTCGGGGTTGAGTTCGTTGATGGTGATCTCGGGATACTTCTTCTTGAAGCCGTCGATGACCGCGCCGTAGCCGCACCAGTCGTGCGGCAGCGCTATCGTGGTCAGTTGCCCCTCAGCCTTTGCGGCCGTCTCGAGCGCGGCCAAATCCTGCGCCGAGACGATCGCCGTCGTCACCATCAGCGACGCGGCGGTAAGGGAAAGGATCTTTCCCGTGAACCTGAGCATTTGTTCTCTCCGTTGAGTTGACGCCGTTCGACGCCCCTGTTGCGGTTATTCTTGTCGTATGACAGTCGGATGAAACCAGACTGTCCAACCCCCTGAGGCGTCAAAAGTTAACTACTTTTGGATTGCCGTAGCAATCGTTGCCATGTTGTTTTTCCGGCTAAGCAAGATCCTCCCTTTGTTATCCTTACCGCCAGTCCATGGCCGGCGGGCGTTTCACACCGGCGCCACCCAGGAAATGGGCAGGACCTGACCGGGAAGACTTCTCCGGCCGGCTCCCCTCCATCTCCCAGGCTGGCCCTCAAACCTTGCCGGCGACGGAAGCCTCAAGAATGGCGAGCGCCGCCTCCTTGGTCAGCGGCACCGGGTTCGTCCCCGTGCTCGGATCGGCCACCGCCGACACAGCGATGAAGTCCTTGCGCTCGGCATCCATGTCGAGGCCCTTGATCAGATCCGGCAGCGTGTGCGGCACCTTGAGGTCGGCGCGCAGCTTGAGGATCGCCTTGGCAAAACCGTCGAACCCGCCCTCGATGCCGAGATAGGCAGCGAGCCGGGCGATGCGCTCCTCCACCGCTGGCCGGTTGAAGGCCAGCACATACGGCATGAACACGCCGTTGGTCATGCCGTGATGTGTATCGTAGAGCGCGCCGATCGGATGCGACAGCGAATGGATGGCGCCCAACCCCTTCTGGAACGCGGTAGCGCCCATGGCGGCCGCCGCCATCATATGCGCCCGCGCTGTCAGGTCCTTGCCGTCGGCAGCAGCCTTCGGCAGGTTTTCCAGCACGAGGCGGATGCCTTCCAGTGCGATGCCGTCGGCCATCGGATGATAGCCCGGCGCGCAATAAGCCTCCAGGCAGTGCGCCAGTGCGTCCATGCCGGTGCCGACCGTGATGAAGGCCGGCATGCCGGTAGTCAGTTCCGGGTCGGCAATGACGATTGCCGGCAAAAGTTTCGGGTGGAAGATGATCTTCTTGGTATGCGTCTTCTCGTCGGTCAGCACGCCGGCGCGGCCAACCTCGGAGCCCGTTCCGGCGGTCGTCGGCACCGCGATGATCGGCGCAATCGCATCCGAGTTGGCGCGTGTCCACCAGTCGCCGATATCCTCGAAGTCCCACACCGGCCGCGTCTGTCCGGCCTGGAAAGCGATCAGCTTGCCGAGGTCGAGCCCCGAGCCTCCGCCAAAAGCAATAACGCCGTCGTGTTTTCCTTGCTTGAAGGCGGCGATGCCGGCCGTGAGATTGGCCTCCACCGGGTTCGGCTTGACGTCCGAAAACACCGCGTAAGGCACCTTCGCATCATCGAGGATCTTCAGCGTGCTCGCCACCACCGGCAGCTTCGCCAGCCCCGGATCGGTGACGAAGAGCGGGTTTTTGATGCCGGTCGCGGCCAGCGCCTCCGGCAGTTCGGAGATGCGCCCGGCGCCGAAGCGGACGGTGGTTGGATAGTTCCATTTGGAGACGAGTTTGGACATTGGAGTGCACTTTCTATAGGCAAGACTGAAGAGACAGTATTGGTTGGGAGTTCGCTGCCGGATGTCTGATTTGAACGACGTTTGTGGTTGGTCGGAACTGGTGGACTGGTTTGGCTTCGAACCGGATTTTCATGACGCTGAGGTCGTGCGAATCGAGTTTCGTCGCACCCCTCATCCAACGAGCATCAGCGTCCATACGTGGCGCATCACGCCGGAGGTCAACGACGCCGGCTACTACGTCCTTGATCGCCACGCGACGGTCATCTTCCATCTCAGCGGTGCGGTGGTTGCCAAACAATTCCAGCATTGGAACCATCAAAACGTTCTCTGGGGCATCAGCATAGATCGCGAACCGTCAACCCAAGGCTCAAGTTCGCGATACATACTCCATCTCGATTCCACGTTTGGCCTCGAAGCTATCTTTGCAGCGGACCAGATCGTCATCGAACTTGTTCCCGGCGACGCTGGCACGGTCGAAGGTACTCCCTACCGTTCCGGGCCACGCCCAGCTTAGGAACAGACGTGAATGTCACTTCCGCCACGGCATCGGGTAATGCGATTACGTCGCCACTAAACCTCTCTGAGGTGAAAGCTCTTCGGCCTCGTCAGATTGTCATAGCCGATGGCCGACAGCGCTGCGCCCTTGCCGGTGTCCTTGACGCCGGTCCACACCAGCGCCGGGTCCAGATAGTCGCAACGGTTCATGAACACCGTGCCGGTCTCGACGCGGTCGCCGATCGCCGCCGCGTGGTCGGTGTCGCGGGTCCAGATCGAGGCGGTCAGGCCGTAGGGGCTATCGTTCATCAGCGCGATGGCTTCCTCGTCGTTGCGCACCTTCATGATGCCGACGATCGGCCCAAAGCTCTCTTCGCGCATCACCGACATCTGGTGGTCGACATTGGTCAGCACTTCCGGCGCCAGGTACGGCGAGCCGGCCACGTCCTTGTCGACCTTCATGTTGATATGCGCGACAGCACCCTTGCGCAGCGCCTCGGCTTTCTGCTCGCGGATCAGGTCGGCGAAGCGCGCCTGCGCCATCGGGCCTAGAGTGGTGGAAGCATCGAGCGGATTGCCGACCACATAGTTCTTGGTCTCGGCGATGTAGCCCTCGACGAACTCGTCATAGACTTTTTCGTGCACGTAGACGCGCTCGATGCCGCAGCAGCATTGCCCGGAATTGTAGAAGGCGCCGTCGACCAGGTTCGCCACCGCGTGGTCGAGTTTTGCATCGGGCAGCACATAGGCCGGGTCCTTGCCGCCAAGCTCGAGCCCAAGCGTCATAAAGGTGCCGGCCGCGGCCTTTTCGATGGCGCGGCCGCCGGCGACCGAACCGGTGAAATTGACATGGTCGATCTTGCCGGACCCGAGCAGCCTTTCCGTCTGCGTGTGGTTCAGCACGACATTCTGGAACACATTTTTGGGCAGCCCAGCCGCCTCGAAGGCTTTCGCGAACCGCTCGCCAACCAGCAGCGTCTGCGCCGCATGCTTCAGGATCACGGTCGAACCGGCAATCAGCGCCGGCACGATGGTGTTGACCGCCGTCAGATACGGATAATTCCACGGCGCGATCACCATCACCACGCCCAGCGGGTCTTTTTTCACATAACGGCGAAAGCCCTCCTTCGGGTTCAACGCCATCACCGGAGCAAGCGCCTTCTCGGCGATCTCGACCATATAGCCGACGCGTTCCTTCACCCCGCCGAACTCGCCTCCGTAGCGTGTCGGCCGCCCCATCTGCCAGGCCAGTTCGGGCACGATCTCGTCGCTCATCGCGACCAGCGCCTCTAGCATCGCGAGCATGTACTTGCAGCGCTCGGCGATCGAGGTTTTCGCCCAGTCGGCCTGCGCCGCCTTCGCCCGCTCGACGACGGCGCTCACCTGCGCGTCGGTGGCAACCGGTCGCTCCGCATAGATCGAGCCGTCGATGGGGGATTTGAGTTTGATGGTTTCCAAGATCGGCGTCTCCGCTGTGATGTTGATCGCCTCTAGCCGACGTCATTGCGTCTCGGCCAGAGTCGTAAAGTCAGTACCGCTCAAACCCCCGGTGCAACTCCCAGTCGGTAATGCGGCGGTCGTATTCGAACTGCTCCCATTCGGCCGTGTGAACATAGTGCTCCAGCACTTCCGCGCCGAGCGCTTCCTTCAGCATCTTCGACTTGCCGAAGGCGGCGGTGGCGTCGCGCAGCGTCTTCGGGATCTCCGGCAGCCGCCCGGCGTGATAGACATCGCCCTCGAAGGGTTTCGCCAGTTCGAGCTTCTCGTCGATGCCCGCCAGCCCCGCCGCGATCAGCGCGGCGAAGGCCAGATACGGGTTCAAATCGGCGCCGCCCATGCGGCACTCGATACGGATGCCCTTCGAGCCCTCGCCGCAAAGGCGGAAGCTGGCCGTGCGGTTGTCGCGGCTCCAGGCGATGCGCGTCGGCGCCCAGGTCGCCACCTGGAAGCGCTTGTAGGAGTTGATGTAGGGCGCCAGCAGCAGCGTGATATCGCGTGCGTATTTGAGCTGGCCCGCCACCCACGAGCGCATCAGCGGCGTCATGGTGTGCTCGGCCTTCGGATCGAAGAACAGCGGCGTCTTGCCGTCGGCGCTCCACAGTGAGTTGTGCACGTGGCTGGAATTGCCGGCCATCGAATAGTTGTACTTCGCCATGAAGGTCAGAGACTTGCCAAGCCCGGCGGCGATCTCCTTGCAGCCGTTCTTCAGGATCGAATGGCGGTCCGCCATTTCCAGCGCCTCGGCATAGCGCACGTTGATCTCTTCCTGGCCCGGGCCCGCCTCGCCCTTGGAATTCTCGACCGGAATGCCGGCGGCTTCCATGTTGTTGCGGATTGCCCGCATCACCTCCTCTTCCTTGGTGGTGATGCCGATCAGATAGTCGCCGATGTAGGGCGAGGCGGTCGCAAGCCCGCTCCACTTCTTGGCGCGCGCCGAATCGTAGGTCTCCTCGAACAGGTAAAATTCAAGCTCGGAGGCCATGTAGGCCATCCAGCCACGCTCCTTCAGCCGCGCCACCTGCTTCTTCAGTATGGCGCGCGGCGAATGCGGCAGGTCCTCGTGATGGTGGTGGTCGAGGATATCGCACAGCACCAGCGCCGTCTTCTCCAGCCAGGGTATGCGGCGCAGCGTGTTCATGTCGGGCTTGAGCACGAAGTCGCCATAACCCTTCTGCCAGTTGGCGGCCTTGTAGCCCGGCACGACCTCCATATCGACGTCGACCGTCAGCAGGTAGTTGCAGCCATGCGTCTCCTCGTAACCGGATTCGACGAAAAACTTCGCCAGAAACCGCTTGCCGACCAGCCGGCCCTGCATGTCGACGGCGCAGGCGAGAACCGTGTCGATATCGCCCGCCGCGACATCCTTCTTGAGCTGATCGAAGGTGAGATTTCCGGCCATCTATTACTCCTGCCCTCGGGCAATTTGCTTGTCATGAAAACAGCCCGGCCGCCGTTACAGCCGGGCTGCGTTTCCAAATGGCTCACGCCTTGTGTTCGAGCGCGAATTCCTCTTCCGGCGACAGGATCAGCTTGTGCCGGCCGATCAGCGCGAAATACACGATGCCGATCGCGAACCAGATGATGACCCAGATGACGCCCTTGGAGAAGTTCGGATCCTGCACCTGATAAAGCAGAGTAACGACGCCGATGATGATGGTCAGCACCGCGCCGGGAATGCCGAGCGGGCTGCGGTACGGACGCGCGATGTGCGGCTGGTTCTTCCTGAGCAGGATGAACGATACGGCCTGCGCGATATAAGAGCACATGGCGCCGAACACCGCCATGTTGAGCAGCACCGAGCCGATCAGCGAACCCGCCGCGTCTCCGCCGAGCGCGAACCACATGGCCATCATGATCGCCAATCCGAGCACCGCACCGGCGATCATCGCCACATGCGGAGTCTTGTAGGTCGAGTGCGTCACCGACAGCGCGTTCGGGAAATAGCCGGCTCGCGCCAGCGAATAGACCTGCCGGCCCATCGCGAAGACGATGGTATGGAACGAGGCGATCAGGCCGATGAGCGCGACGAGGCCGAGGATGACCGCGCCGGAGTCGCCATAAATGGCGCGGAAACCGTCGAGCAGCGGCTCGCCGGACGAGCCGAGCTTGAACGAGCCGACGCCGATCACCGACGGATTGAGGAGCACGATCATGAAGGCCGAGACCATCAGCGTCAGCATGCCGGCGATGATGCCGCGCGGCATGTCGCGCTTGGGATCGACGGATTCCTCCGCCGCCAGCGGCAGTTGCTCGATCGCAAGGAACAGCCAGACGGCGAAGGGCAGCGTGGCGAGCACGCCGGAGAAGCCGAACGGGAAGTAGGAGCCGTTGCCTTCCGGCAGTTCCACCGCCGCGCCCGTTGCCGGGTCCGCGCCGATGTTCAGCGCCCAGCGCGAAAAGTCCATGTTGGGGATGGCGCTGATCCAGAACACCACCAGTACCGCCAGCGAGGCCAGCGTGACGATCAGCGTGACGCGGAACGACAACGCGACGCCGAACACGTTCAGGCACAGGAACGCGATGTAGGTGACGATCCACCAGATATAGGGCGGAATATCACCGCCGACGATACCGCCGACATAGGAGCCGATAAAGAAGGCGATGACGGCCGGCGTAACCACATATTCAACGTTCTCGCAAAGGCCGGTGATGAAGCCGCCCCACGGTCCCATCGCGGTGCGGGCGAAGGAATAGGCCGCGCCGGTATGCGGCAGGGCCGGGCTCATCTCGGCGATGCAGAATACCAGGCCGAGATACATGACTGCGATGATCATGCCGGCTACCAGCATGCCGCCCCAGCCACCGGTGGCAAAACCGAAATTCCATCCCGAGAAATGGCCTGATATGACCGCCCCTACGCCAAGCGCCCACAGGTGCCAGACATTGGCGTGGCGCACGAGTTCACGGCTTTCGAAATAGGATTTGTCACGCCTTTCATAGGCGACCCCTCCTGCTTCATGCTTTGTCGTACCGCTCATAACTTCGTTCCCCTTTTTTGTCAGTTTGCCGCCTGGACCGGCCGACCGTTCCGCTGCGGTCGGAGGGTCCGGTCCTCCGGCCTGAGGTGGGAGAGAATGCCCGCCAGCATTTCCGCCCATTTCCGCTGCTGGACTTGTTTTTTGATTTCGTCGTTGCGGATTTCGATCATGGCGCAGGGAATGCCCCGCGCCCGTGCATGGCGTTCGAGCGTGTAGTAGACGCGGTCGGCCGGCGAATAGGGTTCGTTGACGCCGACCGTCAGGCCGGAAACCGCACGCAGCCCGTCGATCAATGGCGCGGCCAGCCGCTCGTCATCGTCATGGATGATGCCGATTTCCCATGGCCGCGAGATGCCTTTGTAGACCGGCGTGAAGGAATGGACCGTAACCAGCCAGCTTTCCAGGCCCGCGCGTTCGCGCCGGTCGATGAGGTCGTCGATCGCCGCATGGAACGGCTGGTGCGCCAGCGCGATGCGGGCGCGGCGCTCCTCGGCATTCAGGCCGGCATTGCCGGGAATTCGCGTCGTCTCGCTGATTTCGGGAATGAGGTCGGGAGCATCTGCCGGCCGGTTGCAGTCGATCACCAGCCGCGAGATCGCGGAAGCCACCAGCGGGGCGTCAAGCATTTCGGCCATGCGCTGCGCGACGGGAAGCGCGCCGGGATCCCAGGCGATGTGCCGCTCGAACTCAGCCGGATCGAGACCGAGCGAGCCGTAGTCGGCGGGAATGAAATTGGAAGCATGGTCGCAGGCAAGCACGATCCGTCCCCGGCCCAAGCCGTTGAACACATCCACCGGCTGCCTCGGCGCGGCTGTTGCGCTCGCCTTTCCCATTCGTCGGCAGTCCCCCGGAGCGGTGTATCGAAAATTACTTTGCCTATTTCATTTCGCTCCTATGGATGATTTCATACGGAACGAGGGGCTTTGTCAAACGGGTTTTGGCGGACGCTGCGGTGCATCCACGCCGGCGCGCCGCGAAGGGAGGGTCGAAGCATGGGCACCAGCGTCGCCGAGTTGATCGCCGACCGCATCGGAGACATGCCCGCCGGCGAAAGGCGCGCCGCGCAGACGCTGGTTGGGAACTATCCGGTGATCGGCCTGAAGACCGTCGCCGATTTTTCAGCAACGGCAGGCGTGAGTTCGCCCACCATCCTGCGTTTCGTCTCCCGCCTCGGTTTCCAGAACTATCCGGAGTTCCAGGCCGCCCTTCAGGACGAACTTGCCGAGCAATTGCAATCGCCTGCCATTCGCGCCGGCGCGCCGGCACGCACCGAAACAGGCAGCGCCTCGCCCATGGTCGAGGCGACGCTCGACAACATCCGCGAGACCTTCCGCCATCTATCCGCCAGGCAGTTGGACGACATCGTCGCTCTCCTCGCCAGCCGGCGCTCCAGCGTCTACCTGATCGGAGGGCGTTTCACGGATCCCATCGCCCGCTACATGGCGGCGCATCTCGCCATCGTGCGCCCCGGCGTCTTTCACCTTACCGGTCAGGAAAGCAACTGGCGCGACCGCCTCATCGACATGGGCAAGCGCGACGTTCTGCTGGTCTTCGACATCCGCCGTTACCAGGACAGCCTGCTGCGCTTCGCCGAGAAGGCCAACCAGCGCGGGGTGCAGATCGTTCTGTTCACCGACCAGTGGCTATCGCCTATCTCGCGTTTCGCCCGCCACGTCATTCCCGGCCGTACCGGCGTACCGTCGCCCTGGGATTCGTCCGCCGCGTTGATGGTGGTGGCCGAAACCTTGATCGGCGGACTGACCAGGGCCCTTGAAACCGATGGCGCCCGGCGCATCCGCGAGATGGAAAACCTCCGATAGGCGTTGCCCGACCTCAAGCTATTGCACTGCAACATTTTTTGGGTGCGGCGCGGCGCGCGATGCGGCACAACGCTGCAAACCTTACACAAATTTAATGAGAATTCGCCGCCACGATCTGGCACACAGCCTCAAATCGGCGCCACTTGCGTGCTGTCGATTGGTTGATTTCGTATTTACACGGTGACGGTGTAAGTTTTTGCGCCTCCCGCGTTCATGGCGCTCGGGTCCGGGGTAACGAATGTCGGTCTGGAAACAGCTTGTCCTTGCCGTCGTGGTTCTGGCCGCGGCGGCTGCGGCCTGGGTGAAATTTTTCCCCGGCTCGGACCGCGTGCTGGCTTCCTGGGGCATCGAATGGGCCGTGGCCGCAACGCCGAAGCCGGAAGCCGCGAGCCCCCGGCAAGGCAATGGCCAGCGATCCGGCACGGGTCAGCGCACGCTGGTGGTTGCCGATGCGGTGGGCACCGCCACCATCAACGACCGGCTTCAGGCGATCGGCACCGGCCGCGCCAACGCCACCGTGACGGTCAACCCCTATACCGCAGGCAGGCTGACAGCCTTCCTCGTCCAGTCCGGCGCCCATATCGACAAGGGCCAGGTCATCGCGACGCTCGATTCCGACACCGAGGAGATCGCGCTGGAGCGCGCCAAGATCGCCCGCGACGATTCCGCCGCCAAGGTCGCGCGCATGGAGGCGCTGCGTAAATCCAACGCCGTCACCGCGGTGCAGCTTACCGAAGCGCAGTTGGAGCTTCGCAACGGCGACCTCGCCGTTCACGACGCGCAACTGGCGCTCGACCGCCGCTCGGTGATCTCGCCGATCGCCGGCGTCGTCGGCATCCTGCCGATCGAGGCCGGCAACTACGTCACCAGCCAGTCGGCCATCGCCACGGTCGACGACCGCTCCTCGATTCTGGTCGATTTCTGGGTTCCGGAGCGATTTGCATCCGCGGTCAAGGTCGGCGCCGCGATTTCGGCGACGCCGCTCGCCAACCCCAAGGACAGCTATGACGGCGCTGTCTCGGCGATCGACAACCGTATCGACGACAAGAGCCGCACGCTGTGGGTGCAGGCGCGTATCGCCAATCCCGCGGATTCGCTGCGCGCCGGCATGTCGTTCCAGGTCTCCATGCAGTTCCCCGGCGACACCTATCCCGCCGTCAGTCCGTTGGCCGTTCTGTGGGGCACCGACGGCGCCTTCGTCTGGACCGTCAAGGACGGCAAGGTCGAGCGCATGCCGGTGCGCATCATCCAGCGCAACACCGAGACCGTCCTCGTCGAGGCTCCCTTGCAGGCCGGCGAGATGGTGGTGACGGAAGGCGTACAGAGCGTGCGCGAGGGCAGTTCCGTGCGCATCGCTGGACAGGAAGAACAGCCGCAAGCGGCTGACGCCAGCGGGTCCTGACGGGAGCACTTGATGAGCGACGTCGACAGCAACAAGGCCGACAACAGCTTCACCGCGCTCTTCATCCGCCGGCCCGTTCTGGCCCTGGTCTTGAATGTTCTGATCGCCGTCGCCGGTCTCGCCGCCTTCTACGGCGTCGAGATCCGCGAACTGCCGGATGTCGACCGCGCCGTCATCACCGTCAACACCGACTTCGAAGGCGCAGCCGCCGAAACCGTCGACCGCGAGCTGACCGACGTCATCGAGGGCGCCGTCGCCCGCGTCTCCGGCGTCAAGTCGATCTCGTCGACCTCCTCCTTTGGCCGCAGCCGCGTCACCATCGAGTTCAACGACGGCGTCGACCTGAACGTCGCCGCTTCGGACGTGCGCGATGCCGTCGGCCGCGTGTCGAACGCCATGCCCGACGATGCCGACCCGCCGCGCATCGTCAAGGCCGACGCCAATTCAGACGCCGTCATGCGGCTCGCCGTCACCTCCGAGACCATGTCCATCCAGGACATGACGGTTTTCGTGCAGGACCAGATCGAGGACACGCTGGCCGCCGTCCCCGGCGTCGCCGACGTCCAGGTCTACGGCGACCGCGACAAGATTTTCCGCATCGACGTCGACCAGTCGAAGCTCGCCAGCCAGGGCTACACGGTGGCCGACCTGCGCCGGGCGCTCGCCTCCGTCGCCTTCGACAGCCCGTCCGGTTCGATCACCACCAACAACCAGGACCTGATCGTCCGCACCACGGCCGACGTCACCACGCCGGAGGAATTCGAGGCAATCGTGATTGGCGGCGACACCCATGTCCGCGACGTCGCGACCGTCACGCTCGGCCCCGACATAGGCCAGTCGACGCTGCGCTCAGACGGCAAGACCGGCATCGGCATGGGCATCGTGCGCCAGGCCGAATCCAACACGCTCGACATTTCCGAGGGCGTGAAGGCGGTTGTTGCCCAGATTCAGAAGAGCCTGCCGGAAGGCATGAACATCAAGATCACCAGCGACGACGCCGTCTTCGTCGAGGGCGCGGTGCACGAGGTCGAGATCGCGCTGATCCTTTCCGTGTCGATCGTGCTGATCGTCATCTATGTCTTCCTGCTCGACTGGCGAGCCACGCTGATCCCCGGCCTGTCGATGCCCGTCGCCATGATCGGCACCATCGCCACCATCTATCTGGCCGGCTTCTCCATCAACATCCTGACGCTGCTCGCTCTGGTGCTTGCCACCGGCCTCGTCGTCGACGACGCCATCGTGGTGCTGGAAAACATCGTGCGCCGCCGCAACGAGGGCATGGGCCCGCGCGCCGCCGCCGTGCTCGGCACGCAGGAAGTGTTTTTCGCCGTCATTGCCACCACGGCGACGCTGGTCGCGGTGTTCGTGCCGATCTCCTTCCTGCCGGGTCAGGCCGGCGGCCTGTTCCGCGAGTTCGGCTTCGTGCTCGCCATGTCGGTGCTGCTCTCCTGCGTCGTGGCGCTCACGCTCTGCCCGATGCTGGCGTCCCGCATGCTGACGGCCCACGCGCTGCACCATGAAGGCGCCGGCGGCATTGGTGGCCGCATCGGTTCGGCGCTGGGCACGCTCTACCGCCGCTGCCTGCATGCATGCCTCGACGCGCCGCTGATCGTCGTGCTGGTCGCGGTGCTGTTCGCCGGCGCCGCCTTCTCGCTGTTCGGCACCATCCGCCAGGAACTGACCCCGGTCGAGGACCGCTCCGCCGTGCTGCTGCGCATCAACGCGCCGCAGGGCGTCAGCCTCGACTATACCACCCAGCAGATGCGCCGCATCGAGGAGCTGATCCAGCCCCTGCGCGATTCCGGCGAGATCATCAGCACCTTTGAGAACGCCGGCCAGAACGGCCAGTACAATTCCGGCTTCATGGTGATGACGCTCGCCCCCTGGGACCAGCGCGAGCGCAGCCAGCAGCAGATCATGGCCGACGTGTCGCGCCTCGTCCGCGAAGTGCCCAGCGTCCGCGTCTTCCCGGTGCAGCCGAACAGCCTCGGCATCCGTGGCGCCGGCAACGGCCTGCAATTCGCACTCGTCGGCAACGACCGCCAGAAGCTGAGCGAGGCCGCCGTCCAGATCATCGACAAGATGCAGCAGGACCCGCGCTTCCAGCAGGCGCGGCTGTCCGTGGATCCGACCCAGCCGCAGCTTGCCGTCGCCATCGACCGCGAGCGCGCCTCCGACCTGGGCATCGACATCACCGGCCTTGCGGCGACCCAGCAGGCCATGCTCGACGGCAACGACATAGGCGACGTCTATATCGGCGACCGCGCCTATGGCGTGAAGCTTGTCTCCACCACCAATCCGATCAACGACCCGACCGATCTCGAGAACATCTACCTGAAGACCGGTGATGGGCGCTATGTGCCGGTCTCGACCATCGCGACGCTCACCGAACGCGCCGTGCCGCCCTCGCTGACGCGCGAGCAGCAGCAGCCGTCCGTCGCCATCACCTCGAACCTGCGCGAGGATTTCGCGCTCGGTGACGCCCTGCACGCGGCCGAGCAGATCGCCGCGCCGCTGATGCCGCCGGGCAGCCGCATCGTGCCGCTCGCCGAGGCCGCGACGCTGGGCGAAACCAACAGCGGCATGATCACCATTTTCGGCTTCGCGCTGGTCATCATCCTGCTGGTTCTCGCCGCCCAGTTCGAGAGCTTCATGAGCGCCATCATCATCATGGCGACCGTGCCGCTGGGTCTTGCCTGCGCGATCTTCGCGCTCATCCTCACGGGAACCAGCCTCAACGCCTACAGCCAGATCGGCCTGGTTCTGCTGGTCGGCGTCATGGCCAAGAACGGCATCCTGATCGTCGAATTCGCCAACCAGCTTCGCGACCACGGCGCCTCCGTGCGCGAGGCCATCGAAAAGGCCTCCAACATACGGCTGCGCCCGGTGATGATGACCATGATCTGCACGGTGCTCGGCGGCGTGCCGCTGGTCCTGGCCAGCGGCGCCGGCGCCGAGGCCCGCGTCGCGCTGGGCTGGGTCATCGTCGGCGGCCTCGGGCTAGCCACCGTGTCGACGCTGTTCCTGACCCCGGTCGCCTACCTGCTGCTCGGCCGCTTCATCACGCCGAAGGTGCATGAGGAAGCGCGGCTGAAGCGCGAACTCCAGGAAGCCGCTTACATCCAGGCCGAGGCGGCGGAGTAGTGGGTGTTTTCCCTCCCCCTTGAGGGGAGGGTGCCGAGCGAAGCGAGGTGGGTGGGGTCCAGGCGGACGCACTCGACCTCGCGCCGGTCCTTGCCGCCCCATCACCCTTCCGGGGATAAAAGGTAGCTGTCCCCGGCCTTGACGTCGATCGGCCTTGGACTTCATCGCTGCGATTGATTATCAGTGCGCGCTTTCAGGCGCCGGCCAACCGCGGCGCCCATCGGAGAGCGGCAAGCGTGAACCCAATCACCCTCGATCAGGCCCTATCCGGCGTCGGCCAGGAAGCCGGCATTTCGCCCTGGCGCATCGTCACCCAGGAAATGATCGACAAGTTCGCCGACGCCACCGACGATCACCAGTTCATCCACTGCGACCCCGAACGGGCGGCAAAAGAAA
This sequence comes from Mesorhizobium yinganensis, assembly GCF_040081985.1. Taxonomy (NCBI): domain Bacteria; kingdom Pseudomonadati; phylum Pseudomonadota; class Alphaproteobacteria; order Hyphomicrobiales; family Phyllobacteriaceae; genus Mesorhizobium; species Mesorhizobium yinganensis. Next base: position 77,540 of record NZ_JBEBMH010000023.1, read on the forward strand.
CCACCTTCGGCGGCACCATCGCCCACGGCTTCCTGACGCTGTCGCTGCTGTCGGCCATGGCCTTCGAGACCATCCCGAGGATCGACGGCGCCGACATCGGCATCAACCAGGGGTTCGACACGCTGCGTTTCGTCGCCCCAGTCAAGACCGGCGCGCGCATCCGTAGCCGCTTCGTGCTGGCGAAAATCAAGGCCCGCCCGTCCGGCTGGATCGAGATCGCGCATGACGTGACCATCGAGATCGAGGGATCGCTGAAGCCTGCGCTGACCGCCCGCTGGCTGACGCTAGCGTTCATCCAGCCGGAGGAGGCTTAAGGCTCAACGCCAGAAACGCCACCACGGCTTTCGAGATTCGAGCGCTCGTTCGCCGAATTCATCTGTTTTTTCCCGCCAAACGAAGTCGCTTGACCTTGGCTCGCCGCGCGCAAAGGCCAACAAGATGGTCTTCGCGCTTTCGTTGCTAAGCCGCTCGTTCGCACGGATCGAGAAATGAGTGCCATGGCCGGGAATGGTGATGGTGGCATTGGAGCCTGATGTTCGCAGCCCTGCTACCCAATGGCCGAACCCGCCATCGAAGTACTCGCGCCATTCCGCGGTAATCGCATCCTTGCCGCCGCCGGCCTGAGCATAGCGGCCATTGCTGTGCGACAGTATCAGAAAGCCCGGTCCTGCGGCAGGATCGAGCCAGTCGACTGCGGCTTCGATGAGAGGCGACGACGGCGAGTTGAAGGCCGGCTGCCCTTCGAGCGTTAATGTGAGTTCGGGAAAGACTTCGGATTTAGGCGGTCCTCCCTCGGGAGGAAACCAAATTTCGCCGTCAGCCGCACTGACATTGAAGAACCCCACGCCATGCTTGACCGCCAGAGCCCGGACCGACGTGTAGGCACGGTCGGCCTCTGACCATCTGAAACCGGCGTATATGACTGACCGGCCGATACTATAGTCGGTTACGCTCGGACTATCGTCCTCCAAAAGATCGGAAGCGCTCGGGCCGTTTAGGTCCGGAAAATCCAATTGCATCTCGCCGTACCACGCCGATAGTCCGGGCGTCGTAACGGCCGTGTCATCGTATCTGTGATCCTCCGACCATTCGGTCTGCTCCTCGTACCAGTCGAGGAAAGCCTGGCGGACTCGCGGCGCGTCGGCCGGTGCAAAGACCATGAGATCGTAGCTCATCGCGTACCCCGCACAAACGACGCCTTTGGCCGCGACGCTGTCCCTTCCGGTATTGTCCTGTCGGTTTACCGTTTCTTGCCCGGCCCACCCGGTATGGCCGTCGATGTCACCGAAACCGGATCACTGGCAGGGAAAGAATCCTCAAGCCCCTCCTCGAGTTCCTGTTCGAGAGCGTCATCATCGTCCGGCCGGTCTTCCGGCGGCTGTTCGTCCTTGGGCGGTTTGGGCGTGCTCATCCCGGCACTATGACATGTCGGACAACAACATCAAGGTTTTGCCGCCCCCGGCTTTGCCTGCCGTCGGCTTCGCGGCGGCATCGCGAGCCGATAACCCTTGAGCAGTGCGACCGGACTCAATGCGGCGAACAGCAGCTTCTGGAACCAGACCGGGATGCCGTGGCCATAGGCATGCCCGCGGAATGCATGCAGCGCCTGGGCCTGCAGAAGCAGGGGCGGCTCGCCCCTGGCGTCGTACCAGGACGGATTGTCGGCAACGTTCATCGACATGTTGAGGAACAGGCGCAGGAAATCGTGGCCGGGCCGGAACTTTGCGGTGAACAGCGTCTCGCCGTCATGACCGTTGCGGAACAGATGCGGCGTGCCGCGCGTCACGATGAGACGCTCCCCGGGCCCGAGCATCCGCCACGCGCCGGCGACCATGATCCGCAGCATGCCGCGCTGCACGATGAACTCCTCGTCGGCATTCGGATGCAGGTGCTGCCGCCCGGTTCCCGTCAGCATCCCGCCCCGTTCGAGGAAGACATCGAACCGAACCTCTTCCGCCCCATCGTCCATATGGGTGAAGATGAAGGTTTCACCGTTGAAGCGGTTGCGAATCCGCGTACCGGCAGGCGGAAGCGGTGGCATAACGAAATCCCTGCGGCACATGGGCAAGCGCAGTCGGCGGCGCTTCCCGAGCGCCATAACCATCATAGCAAGGAATGAGACGCCGTCGAACCGCCTGGCAGGTCAGTTTCTACATGGGCGCGGCAAATCGCCGGATCGCCCGGTTCTTGACGGCGCTACGCAACCGCGTCCCCCGCCGCCTCGACCAAAAAGTCGTGCACATAGTCGGAAAACGACCGCCAGCATTCGACCCGGAACGCATCCTCGCCAGTCCTGAGCAGCACGATCTCGACTTTTCCGAGGACGGTGCGCGAGCACGCCCCGACCGGAAAGACTTCCAGCGAGATATCTTGCGGGCAGCCGGCGTTGAGCGTCGCCTCAGCACCTGCCCCGGAGACCGAAAAAGCGACGTTGCGGTGCGACACGCCGACCGCCGAATGCAGGTCCTTGACCCCGACACAATCGGTCAGCGGGTCGCCGGTCTGGTCGATCACCAGCCACTCGTCCGGCCCGAGCCACAGCGCCGTGCGCCCGCCCGACGCGGCGGACGTCTTCGGCTTCGTCGGCAAGTCGAGACCGAGCACCTTGGACAGTGCTGCGACCGACGCGGCAGGCGCGCGCAGCGAAATCCGCTCCGCCGGCGGCAGCACGGCAAGCCGTACCGCGCCGATGTGGAATTCGCGCCCGGCCAGAGCGGGTTTTCGCGACACCCCGCCGGAAGAAACCTTGGCTGCAGCCTTAGCCATTGAGGCGTTCTCCCTTCGGATCGTAGAAGACCATGCCCGTCACCTCGACCTCGATCGCCCGGTCCGGCATCGGCACGTATAGCGTTTCGCCCATGCGCGACTTGCCGTCGACGACCAGCGCCAGCGCGATCGAATGGCCGCAATTCTGCGACCAGTAGCTCGACGTGACATGGCCGATCATCGTCATCGGCACCTGCTGCTTCGGATCGGCAACGATCTGCGCACCCTCCTCAAGCACCACCTTCGGGTCCTTGGCCTTCAACCCGACAAGCTGCTTGCGCCCCGGCGCAACCAGATCGGGCCGCGTCAGGCCGCGTATGCCGACGAAATCCTTCTTCTTCTTGCCGATCGCCCAGTCGACGCTGGCGTCTGCCGGAGTCACCGTGCCGTCCGTATCCTGGCCGACGATGATGTAGCCTTTTTCGGCGCGCAGCACGTGCATCGCCTCGGTACCGTAGGCGCAGGCGCCGTGCTTCCGGCCTTCCGCCCAAAGCGCTTCCCACACCGCCTCGCCAAAATCGGCCGGCACATTGACCTCGAAACCACGATCGCCGGTGAAGGACATGCGGAACAGTCGCGTCGGCACGCCGCAGATCTTTCCTTCACGCACCGACATATGCGGCATTGCCTCGTCCGACATGTCGATGCCCTCGACCAGCGGCGCAATGATGTCCCGGCTCTTCGGCCCCTGCACGGCGATGACCGCCCACTGTTCGGAAATCGAAGTCAGCCAGACGTTGAGATGCGGGAACTCGGTCTGGAGGTAGTCCTCCATCATGTTCATCACCCGAGCAGCGCCGCCGGTGGTCGTGGTGACATGGAAACGGTCCGGCGCCAGCCGTCCGACCACGCCGTCGTCATAGATAAAACCGTCCTCGCGCAGCATGATGCCGTAGCGGCAGCGCCCAGCATCCAGCCGCTCCCACGGATTGGTGTAGAGCAGTTCCATGAACTTCGCCGCGTCCGGCCCGACCACCTCGATCTTGCCTAGCGTCGAGGCGTCGAACAGGCCGGCGGCGGTGCGCACCGTCACGCATTCGCGGTTGACGGCCGCATGCATGTCCTCGCCGGCGCGCGGGAAATACCAGGCGCGCTTCCACTGCCCGACATCCTCGAACACCGCGCCGTTGCGCTCCGCCCAGGGGTGGATCGCGGTGCGCCGCGTCGGATCGAACAGCTTTCCCTTGGCGTGGCCGACGATCGAGCCGAACGTCACCGGCGTATAGGGTGCGCGGAACGTCGTCAGCCCGACCTCGGGGATCGGCTTGCCCAACGTCTCGGCGGCGATGGCCAGCCCGTGCATGTTGGAAGTCTTGCCCTGGTCGGTCGCCATGCCGTTGGTGGTGAAGCGCTTCACATGCTCGATTGAGCGCATGCCCTCATGCACCGCCTGGCGGATGTCCTTGGCCGTCACGTCGTTCTGGAAGTCGATGAACGCCTTTACCGTCGTGCCCACGCCGGCGCCCGGCCCGTCGCCCAGCATGGAGCCTGCCCAGGTCTCGCCCGCCTCGACCTTGATTTTTTCCGTCTTGAAGCCCTTGGCGCCAGAATCCCTCGCCGCCTTCTCGCCGGCACCAAAAGCCTCGGCGATGGTCGCCTCCAGCCCGTCGGTGCCGTTGCAGGCGCCGACCGACACGCAATCCTGCGCATAGGTGCCAGGCAGGAAACGCTTCGTCGCCTCGTCGAACGCCACTTTGCCGCGTGATTGCGAGAAGAGATGCACCGAGGGCGTCCAGCCCGAGGAGGTCAGCAGCGCATCGATGGCCACGGTGCGCCCGCCGCCGCCATTCTTCGGCGCGATGGTCATGGAGGTGACGCGCAGCTTGCCGCCCACCTTGGTCACGGCGCGGCCGTGGTTGATCTCGATGCCGAGCGCCCGCGCCTCGTCCACCGCCGGCCCGCTCGGATTGTCGCGCAGGTCGACTATGCCGGCGATGCCTATGCCCGCCTTCTTCAAGTCGATCGCCGCGTAATAGGCGGAATCGTTCGCCGTGTAGACGCCGACGTTTTTGCCGACCGCCACGCCGTAATGGTTGAGATAGGTTCGCGCCGCCGAGGCCAGCATCACGCCCGGCCGGTCGTTGTCGGAAAACACCATGTGCCGCTCGATCGCCCCGGTCGCCAGCACGACACGTTTCGCACGCACCTGCCACAGCCTTTCGCGCGGCGCGTTCCTGTCCGGCTTCGCCAGATGGTCGGTGACGCGCTCCACCAGCCCGACGAAATTCTGCGCGTAGTAGCCGAACGCGGTCGTGCGCGGCAAAAGCTGCACATTGTCCATGTCAGCCAATTTCGCGACCGCCGCCTGCGCCCAGGTAAAACCGTCCACGCCGTCGATTTTCGCACCCGCCTCGTAGCGCAGCGCGCCGCCGAACGCCGCCTGCTCGTCGGCGAGGATGACGCGCACGCCGCTCTCCGCCGCCGCAAGGGCCGCCGCCAGGCCCGCCGCGCCGCCGCCGAGGATAAGCACCTCGCAATGCGCGAAGCGCGACGCATAATGATCCGGATCGGCCTGGTCGGGCGAAACACCAAGCCCCGCCGCCTCCCGGATTTTCGGCTCGTAAAGTTTCTTCCAGGCAGCCTTCGGCCACATGAAGGTCTTGTAGTAAAAACCGGCCGAAAACATCGGCGACGCTAGGTCGTTCACCGCGCCCACATCGAAGGAGAGCGACGGCCAGCGGTTCTGCGAGACCGCCGCCAGCCCGTCATAGAGTTCCTGCACAGTGGCGCGCACATTCGGCGTCTTGCGCGACGCATCGCGCTCGACGCCGACCAGCGCATTGGGCTCCTCCGCGCCGGCCGAAAGTATGCCACGCGGCCTATGGTATTTGAAGGAGCGACCCGCGAGATGCACGCCATTGGCGAGCAGTGCCGATGCCAGCGTATCGCCGGCCAGTCCCGAAAAATGCTTCCCGTCGAAGGTGAAGCGCGCGGTCTTCGCCGGCGTCAGCCGCCCGGCGCCGGATATGCGGAAGGGCTCGGTCATGCGGCACCCGCAATTGTCTGGTCTGAAAGGCGCCCTAAGCTACCCCCCTCTGTCCTGCCGGACATCTCCCCCTCAAGGGGGGAGATTCGCAGCTTCATCGAAACCGCCCTCCTTGCAACGCCGGCGATTGGCGAAACCCAAGCAGCTTGGGCAATCTCCCCCCTTGAGGGGGAGATGTCCGGCAGGACAGAGGGGGGTGGGACGGAGTGCGCCATCATCACTTCGAAGCCTCCGCGATGTCAGGCTTTCCCTCGCCCGCTCTGTAGGTCGTCAAGAACCTGTCGCTCACCGTGTTGCGCGCCGCGTTGAAGAAGCGCCCGCAGCCATGCACGTGCCGCCAGCGCTCGAACACGACCCCCTTCGGGTTCGAGCGGATGAAGAAGAACTTTTCGAACTCCTCGTCGGAGATCGCGGCGATGTCGGGCGAGCGGGCGACATGCGCCTCGCCTGCATGCCGGAATTCGAGTTCCGGGCGCTCTTCCTCGCAATAGGGGCAGCGGATGAGAAGCATGTTTTTCGGTCGCCGTTTAGAGGTCTTCGGTTTCGGGCGCCTGCCCGGCATTGTCGCAAAGTTCCCGGCCCATGCGCTCGTAGGGCGCCAGCCTTTTGATCAGCGTCTCCAGCGAGTCCCACGGCGCATAAAGCTCGCGGTTGTCGGCGGTCGCGAAATAGGCCATCGGGTTGGCCGTCACCACGACGCTTCGCGGCAGCGTCATGTTGCCGAACGTGCCCATCTCCTCAGCCGTCAGAATCTCGCTGAAGAAAACGTAGCGCTGCCCCTGCATCTCGACGCGGGTCAGCTCGCCCTCGTCGATCGAGAAGGGCCATTCATGCTCCGTCTCGCCTTTCCGGATAACCACCTCCGGGAAGGTGCTGATGAGTTGCACCGTGCTCGTAGCCATCGCCGGAGTCGACGCCGCAAGCGCTGAAATTGCCAGCGCCAGCATCACGCCGTACCTCCGGTCACGCCTTTCGCTGCGAGCTTATCCAGCACGCGTCGGTCGTCCGTAATCAGGAAAATGAACCGATAGAGGCCCACCTTAAACATGTGCTCGGCCTGCGGGTTGTCGAACATCCGAGCCAAAAACATACGTGTTCCAACTCTCGGCATCACACCAAACCACCCAAGACAAATAAACGAAACGATCGCCAGCAACGGAAAAAGAGCCTCAAAGATTAACTGGATTTTCGAAGTCGCAAGGCCAAAGTAGAAAAGAACTGCATTGAGAATGGCGACTAGGAACACGCCAACCAGAGCAGCCAGCCCTATTTTGACAAAGGATATGTTCTGCTTCCTGGTCACCCGCACCACGCCTCAATGCGCCACCGCCGCCGCGGCCGCCTCGTCGATCAGCCGGCCGGTCCTGAACCGCTCCAGCGTGAACGGCGCGTTGATCCTGTGCGGCTCGTCGCGGGCGATAGTGTGGGCAAAGACGTGGCCCGACCCCGGCGTCGCCTTGAAGCCGCCCGTGCCCCAGCCGCAATTGACGTAAAGCCCTTTCACCGGCGTCTTCGCCAGGATCGGCGAGCGGTCCGGCGTCACGTCGACGATGCCGCCCCACGAGCGCAGCATCTTCATGCGCCCGAAAATCGGGAACATCTCGCAGATGGCGTCGAGCGTATGGTTCAGGATGTGCAGCCCGCCGGTCTGCGAATAGGAGGTGTACTGGTCCGTGCCGGCGCCGATCACCAGCTCGCCCTTGTCGGATTGCGAGATATAGGCGTGCACGGTGTTGGACATCACCACGCAGGGGAAGATCGGCTTGACCGGCTCCGACACCAGCGCCTGCAGCGGGTAGCTCTCCAGCGGCATCCGAACCCCGGCCATGTCCATCAGCACGGATGTATGCCCGGCTGCCACCACCCCGACTTTCTTCGCCCCGATGAAACCCTTCGACGTCTCGACGCCAGTCACGCCGCCGTCCGGCGAGCGGCGGATGGCCGTGACCTCGCAATTCTGGATGATGTGGACGCCGCGCGCATTGGCCCCGCGCGCATAACCCCAGGCGACCGCATCGTGACGCGCCGTGCCGCCGCGCCGCTGCAAGGTCGCGCCCATCACCGGATAGCGCGCCTCACGCGAAATATTGAGCGGCGGACAAAAGTCCTTGGCCTGCTCCGGCGTCAGCCACTCATTGTCGATGCCGTTCAGCCGATTGGCATGCACGTGCCGCTTCAGTACCTGCACGTCATGAACATTGTGCGCCAGCATCATCACGCCGCGCGCCGAATACATGACGTTGTAGTTGAGGTCCTGCGAAAGCCCGTCCCACAGTTTTACCGCGTGGTCGTAGATGCCGGCCGACTCGTCATAGAGATAGTTGGAGCGGATGATGGTCGTGTTGCGGCCGGTGTTGCCGCCGCCCAGCCAGCCCTTTTCCAGCACCGCGACATTGGTGACGCCGTGCTCCTTGGCGAGGTAATAAGCGGTCGCCAGCCCGTGCCCGCCGGCGCCGACGATGATCACATCGTATTCTGGCCTAGGCTCCGGCGACGACCACTGCTCCGGCCAGCCCTTGTGGCCGCGCATGGCCTCGCGGGCGATGGCGAATACCGAGTATTTTTTCACGTTCCAGAGCCCGCCATGACCATCGGAAGGAGTTTTCGCGCCGGCTTTTCATGCGCCCGGCCCGCGAGATGTACCACTAGCGAAAACGCGCTGTCACCCTTGCGCTGATTGCGACGGGCCTTGCCGCTTTGCGCCACGGCTTCGCTCAGCCAGTCCTGAGTTCTCCACCCGCCCAAATTCGGCGCTGATTGGAATGGCATGCATTTGAAAGGCGCTTGAAACGAATTCGCACGGTTCGGAATCGCCAGTCTCCAGGACAATCTCGGCAAACCTTTCGTCTATGATGCTGCGCGGCCTCAACGCCATGCCTGCCGCGAATAATCTAACGCCAGCCTCGGAATGGCCTACCATCCGCTGGAGCTCTACCTCGGTCACTCGCATAGACCAGCGCAACGTTTCGCTGATCTCGGCATACATCGAGTCCGGCCGTTGTGACGCGGCATTCCTAATCGCTGCGGCCAACTGCTTGGACCTGGCAAGACGCACGAACTGAACCATGCGCCATCGCACGCCCTTGAAAGGATCTTCGAGATGCTGGAAAAGTTTCCCCAGAACATCGCCGTCCTGGGATGTCGTGCAACTCGTCAACGCACCTATCGCATTGAAGCGGATGCCCACATTCGCGCAATCTATGAGAACGGCGATCTCCGGGGTTAATGCCCGCGCCCGCCATCCCAGCTCATTCGCCAGAAATGCGCCTCTGCTAACCACCTCATCTGAGGATGAAATCAACAGCGGGCGCAGGTTCTCGATCGGGAAGTCTTTGTAGAAATGGCTGTAGGCATCCCATATCAATTTGCCCACACCCTCAGCCTCGGGGTCGAGCAGCGCTTCAATCATGTTTTGGGGGGTCATTTCGAAAGGGTGGCGCGTCCACCCGCGAGTTTTTGACACGTAAGCGATAGCTGCGCTGGTCAAAAGCGTGAAGCTGAGCAACGCTCACTTCTGCGCGTTTGCCTCCTCCTCCACCTCCCGCAAATCACCCTTGATAATTTCACAGGATGGTCAATCTCTGCGTTTACCAAACGGCGCAAAGGGAGAGGCGCGAATCGCATGATGCAGGTGCATACTTACGTGGCGGCGAGCGGCATCGAGGGTGTCGGCGTCTTCACCGCCGAGCCGATCGGCAAGGGGGCGGTCGTCTGGGCCTTCGACGAAATGTTCGACCGGCTCATTCCGGTCGACGAGTACGAGCAGGCGCGGCCGCTGATAAAGGATTTTTTGGACAAATATTCCTACCCCAGCCCCGACCATCCCGGCTTTCTCGTCTACGAGACCGACAATGGCCGCTTCATGAACCACACCGACACGCCGAACCTCGACTTTTCCGATTTCGGCGGCGCACGTGCCTTGCGCGACATCGCGGCGGGCGAGGAACTCACCTGCGACTACGGCGATTTTTATCCGCATTTCGAGCTTATGCCGGGCGGAGCGCAAGTGGTCGCACAGGCTGGCGAATAGCGACCGACTCAGCCAGGAAGCCCATCGATCTTCGGTACTTCCTCCAGCCGCTCGTCCCACTCTGCCCTGCTCGCGCAGCAGATATGCGCGTTCGGCTTAATAGGGACCGCGCTATCGAGGCTGCCGGCAGGCGCGACTACAAAACCGTCCTGGACTCTCGGGAGAGCCGAGCCGCATTCGCTGCAAAAGCTCTTTTCGTGGCGGGTTGCGGGAATACTGTAGGTCTTGACCCTGTCCTGCCCCGACAGCCAGGTAATCTCCGCCTTCGACGAAAACAGATTGGCCGCATGGGCCGATCCCGTATCCTTCCGGCACCGCGAACAATGGCAAAGGAAAAAACTCTCGAACGCTCCCGAAATCCGGAAGCTGACAGCGCCGCACTGGCAACTGCCGGTCATTGTCGGGACCATCGATATGTCCTCTTTCCGTCATGCCGCAACGGTTGAGCCTGATTGATGACATCGGCGGCATTGTCAAACGGTCCGGCCTCATGCACGTCATCGTGCCTGTGGGAATCATCCGCCCACGCTTCGCGCCAAGGCGCGGCGGATGCTAAGGACGGGATTATGACCAAGGGCGCGGGATGAAGGTCAATATCGACATGGGGCAGGCTTCCCCCGGGAAGCCGGCCGACCTTGACCTGGAAGAACTGCTGGCGACCCGCCTGCTGGTGCAGGGCAATTCCGGGTCCGGCAAGTCGCATCTGCTGCGCCGCCTGCTTGAGCAGAGCGCGCCCTGGGTGCAGCAATGCATCATCGATCCCGAAGGCGACTTCGTCACGCTGTCGGAAAGATTCGGCCACCAGGTGGTCGACGCGCAGCGCACCGAGGCGGAACTCACCCGTATCGCCGGCCGCGTTCGCCAGCACCGCGTCTCGGTCGTGGTCAACCTCGAAGGGCTGGACGTCGAGCAGCAGATGCGCGCCGCCGCCGCCTTCTTGGGCGGCATGTTCGATGCCGAACGCGACCATTGGTATCCGGTGCTGGTGGTGGTCGACGAGGCGCAGCTTTTCGCGCCCGCCGCCGCCGGCGAGGTGTCCGACGAGGCGCGCAAATTGTCGCTCGGCGCCATGACCAACCTGATGTGCCGCGGCCGCAAGCGCGGCCTGGCCGGCGTCATCGCCACCCAGCGGCTGGCAAAGCTGGCAAAAAACGTCGCGGCCGAGGCGTCCAACTTTCTGATGGGCCGCACTTTTCTCGACATCGACATGGCGCGGGCCGCCGACCTGCTCGGCATGGACCGGCGGCAGGCCGAAATGTTCCGCGACCTGGCGCGCGGCCATTTCGTGGCGCTTGGCCCTGCCCTTTCGCGGCGGCCGCTGCCGATCACCATCGGCTCGGTCGAGACCTCGGCGCGCTCCACCAGCCCGAAACTGACGCCTTTGCCCGACGCGCCCGAAGACGCCCGCGACCTCATCTTCACGCCCGGCCCGGAAGAGGCCCGGCCGGTCGTGCGAAAACCGCCGCCTGCGCCGGTGCCCACCGCCGATCTCCTCGCGCAACTGTCGCGGCCGAAACCGGCGCCGATGCCGGTCGAGCAGCCGGTCTTCGCCATCATCGACGAGGCCGAGCGCGAGGCCGGCATCGACACGGTCCTGCGCGAGATTCTCGACGATCCGGATGCCGCCTTCCGCTCCGACGCCGTGCTCTACCAGGATTTTCTGGTCCGCTGCCGCATCCGCCGCGTGCCCGGCGAGCCGCTGCCGCTCTCCGCCTTCCGTCGCCGGCTGGCGGTCGCGCGAGCCGGCGTCGACCAGCGCGCGCCCGACGGCGAGGCGTGGACGACCGCGCTCAGCCTGTCCGAATCCCTGCCGGACGATCTGCAGGGCGTGTTCCTGATGGTCGCCCGCGCCGCCACCAACCGCGACGCTTGCCCGTCCGACGCCACGCTGGCCCGCGCCTATGGCAGCCACTCGCCGCGCCGGGCCCGCCGCCTGCTCGCCTATTTCGAGGAGCGCGGCCTTCTGGTCGCCCGTACCGACTTTCACGGCAAACGCGTGCTCGCCTTCCCCGACCTCGGTTGCGAGACCGCTCCCGGCGATCCCGACGGCCCAGACGAGGCCCAGCGCGACGCGGCGGAGTGAAGGTGGGGGGACAGTTTACTTAATTCCGCAGTATCACGCGGCGCTTCAAGGCTGGCGCGGGCGGAATTAAGTAAACTGTCCCCGGCGTTTGCAGACTTCGCCTGCCCTCACCCGAACTTCCGCTGCGCGTCGATGGCCAGCCCCAGCCCGACGCTGCCGAACATGTCGCCCTGCACCACGGAAGCCTTCGGAAACATGGCAAGAATGCCCTCGCGCACCTGCGGGATGGCGGTCGATCCGCCGGTCAGGAACAGCGTGTCGATGCGCTCCGCCGTCACGCCGGCATCCCTCAGCGTCCGCGTCACCGTATCGGCGATCCGCTGCACGGCATTGGCGATCGCCCTCGCCAGATCGTCCGCCGTGACCGGCAGCGTGAATTTGTCGTCCAGCATGTCGAGATCGATCCGTGTCTCCGAAAAATCCGTCAGCGCGATCTTCGCCTTTTCCACCTTGGCCGCCAGCGCATGGCCCTGCCTGTGCCGCACGATGTCGATCATCCGCTCGACCAGGTCCGGCCGCGCCGCTTCGTAACGGATCTGGCGCAAATCGCTCATCGCCTTGGACGTATAGAGCAGGTTGATGCGCTGCCATGTCGCGAGGTCGAAGAAATACCCCACCGGCAGGTTGCGTTTGCCGTCCTTGGTCTGCGTCCCGTATCCCAGTTCCGGCATGACCGCGGCGATCGACAGCAGCCGGTCGAAATCCGTGCCGCCGACATGCACGCCGGCATTGGCCAGAATGTCGTCCTTGCGGTCCGCCGCCTTGGCGCGCTCGGGCGACACCCGCACGATCGAAAAATCCGAAGTGCCGCCGCCGATGTCGACGATCAGCGCCAGTTCTTCCCTGCGCACGCTTTGCTCGTAGTCCAGCGCCGCCGCGATCGGCTCGAACTGGAAGGATATGTGGCGAAACCCCTTGGCGCGCGCGGCCTTCTCCAGTTCGGCCTGCGCCTGCCGGTCGGCTTCTTCGTCCTCGTCGACGAAATGCACCGGCCGTCCCAGCACGATTTTTTCGATGCCACGGCCGGCGTCCTCTTCCAGCCTTTCCTTCAGATAGGCGACGAACCCGCCGATGATATCGGTGAAGGCCATCGACCGCGCCTTGATCCGCGTCTTCTCGCGGATCAGCGAGGTGCCGAGCACGCTCTTCAGCGCCCTCAGCAAGCGCCCCTCGGAGTTCGCCGTGTAATCCTCGATGGCGCGCCGTCCGAAATAGGTGCGGTCGTCCTCAAAGTTGAAGAACACCGCGCTGGGCATGGTGACATGCCCGCCCTCCAGCGCCACCAGCCTTGGCTTGCCGCCCTCGAACAGCGCCGCGGTGGAATTGGAAGTGCCGAAATCGATCCCGCCGAAGTCCGGCTTCATGGCATGCCCCGCCGTGCTGGATTTTCCCGCCACCCGCGGGGAGGCGTCCGCTACACCAGTCGCGACGCCCTGTCGACTCGGAATCGACGCCGAAACGCCTTGCGCCGCATGGCCGAAAAGCGCAAATTCGGGCCGCCGCCGATCACTTCGCCGCGACCCTGCCTGTCCGGCGCAGCAATCGTGACCCCGGCTGTGGACAAGCCGCCCTGATTCTGTTATCAGCCGCCACAATTCGCGACGGACGCCGCCGCGAGGACAAAGGTGTATTCACCGTTTGTCCGTTGAATCAAACCGAAAGACAGGATTGCCCGTGCAGGTACTCGTCCGCGACAACAATGTTGATCAGGCGCTTCGCGCGCTGAAGAAGAAAATGCAGCGCGAAGGCATCTTCCGTGAAATGAAGATGCGCGGACATTATGAGAAGCCTTCGGAGAAGCGTGCCCGCGAGAAGGCCGAGGCTGTGCGCCGCGCCCGCAAGCTGGCCCGCAAGCGCGCCCAGCGCGAGGGCCTGCTGCCGTCCACGCCGCGTCCCGTGCCCGGCGCGGCTGGTGGTCCCGGGGCTGGAGCCGGTGCCGGCCGTCCGGCGCGTTGATCCGCCCATATTTCGTCTTTTTCGGGAACTAGCGGGAGGTGGGGCGATTCGATCGCTTCCACCTCTTTTGCGTTGACTGTCGGCTTGATGCCGGCCCGGACGGCTGAACGGGGAATTTTTGGCAATGGATGAACGCGCTGGCCACCGCTTGATTTCGGCCCGTGGCCTTGTCGCGGTCGCCGCCATGGTTTCCGCCCTGGCGCTCTCGGCTTGCGAATCCGTGCCGAGCGGCGAACTCGCCGCCGTCGACGTGGCCCAGGGCTCCAGCCAGAACATCTCCTCGCTCAGCGCCGTCATCCAGCGCAACCCCAGCGATCCGGAAGCCTACAATGTGCGCGGCTCCGCCTATGGCCGCGGCGGCCGCTACCGCGAGGCGCTGCAGGATTTCAACAAGGCGATCGAGCTGAAGCCCAATTTCTACCAGGCCTATTCGAACCGCGCCCTGATCCAGCGTTTCCTCGGCGACCAGTCGGCCGCGCTCAGCGACTACAACCGCGCCATCCAGCTCAATCCGAACTACGACGCCGCCTATATCGGCCGCGGCAATCTCTACCGCAAGGCCGGCCAGACCCAGCAGGCCTTCAACGATTTCCAGAAGGCGATCCAGCTCGACACCACCGACCCGCGCGCCTACCACAATCGCGGCCTGATCTATCAGAGCCAGGGCCAGCACGCCTTCGCCATCGAGGATTTCTCGACCGCCATCTCGCTGGCGCCCGATTCGCCCGAGCCCTACAACGGCCGGGGCCTGTCCTACCTGGCGATGAACGACAACGACAACGCCTTCGCCGACTTCAACACCTCGATCAAGCTCGACGGCCGCATCGCCGAGAGCTGGGCCAACCAGGCGCTGGTCTATGAAAAGCGCGGCGAGAAGCAGAAGGCCGCGAAGTCCTACGCCGAGGCTATCCGGGTGGACCCGAACTACGCCCCGGCCCGCGAAGGCCTAGCCCGCGTGCGCGGTACCGGCTGAGCCATTTGCCGGCTGCGCTCCGGCAGCGATTTGCCGGCCCGAATTGTCGGATTGCCGAACGGATTGCCGGAAAGCATTCTCAATCCAAACTTGCTCCAAACCGGAGGTGTACAGGTCACCGGGCCGTGCTATGCCGGTCTTGTTGGAACCTGCCGGTGCGTCGCCGGTTATCACGCGAACAAGCTGTTTGAGGAGCTTCGCCCTATGAAAAAGACCGTCCTTGCGGCCACCGCCGCCATTGCCCTTCTGGCTGGCGCACCGGTGGTCAGCGCCGCCACCGTCGACCTCGGCCTGCTCGACTGCGAGGTTTCCGGCGGCGAAGGGTTCATCTTCGGCTCGACCAAGACAATCGCCTGCACCTACACGCCGTCCGATTCCAGCCTCCCCTCGGAGACCTATTCAGGCGAGATCAAGCGTTACGGCATCGACATCGGCTTCACCGAAAAAGCTGACATCAAGTGGGCTGTTCTGGCGAAAACGGCCGGCGCCTACGGTCCGGGCGCACTGGCCGGCCACTATGGCGGCGTCGGCGCCGAAGTAACCGCGGCTCTGGGCGTCGGCACCAACGTTCTGGTGCGCGACTCGACCAGCGACTTCATCCTCCAGCCGGTCAGCGTCCAGGGCCAGACTGGGCTGAACATCGCGCTCGGCGTGGCTGAACTCCAGCTCGCGGCTGGTCAGTAAGCCCGGCGACGTGTTCGATCACCTCGGCTTTCGGGTGAGCGATCTGGCGGCCGCGCGTAAATTCTACGACGCGGTCGCCGCCTCGCTCGGGCTGTCGACAATCGACAACACCGAAACGTCCTTCCTGCTTGTCCGCGGTGTTGAGCAACCGGTGCCGTTCGTATGGATCGGCACCGACAGGCCGGCTTTCTGGCGGGAGGGCGACCGCACGTCGAACAGCCCGCTGCATCTTGCCTTCAAGGCCAGGGACAACGCAGCGGTCGACGCTTTTTACCGGGCCGCATTGCAAAACGGCGGCGTCGACAACGGCGCGCCCGGCCCGCGCGGCCCGGCGGAGATGGGCTACTACGGTGCCTACGTGCTGGACCCCGACGGCAACAACATCGAGGCCGGTTTTCGCGCAGGCTGAAACGCGCTCCCGAGCAGGTTGGACCGGCTTCGCCGACAGAGGCCAACGGTTCGACCTGAAGAGAAACGCCTTAGCGGCCGGACCAGTATTCCTCGTGGAGTTTCGCCGCCTCGTCCGCAAGCATGGGGCCGACGACCTCCGTTGGGCGCTGGCCGGCGGCGAACACGATCTCACAAGGCAGATCGAGCGTCGGGTTTTCCTCGCTGCTGCCGATCCGCTCTTTCATCTCCCGCTCGGAGAGGCCGAACACGACGCGCCCGATGCCCGACCAATAGATGGCGCCGGAGCACATGGCGCATGGCTCCGCCGATGTGTACATCGTGCATTCCGCGAGAAAATTGAGGTCGTAGGCTTTGCCCGCGCGCGTGGCGAGAAGCTTCTCCGCATGGGCGGTGCGGTCGCCGCCTTCCGAACTGTAGCCGTTGCGCTGTTCAAGCAGGACGTTGCCGTCCCGGTCGGCGAGAATGGAACCGAAGGGATGATCCCCGCCATCGCGCGAAAGCCGCGCCACATCGAAGGCTTTTCGCAGCAGTGACTCGTCATAGGGCCGTCTGGTGCCTGCCATATTGTTAGCTCCTAAGGCTTATCGCAATTCACGAACCATCAACGCTTCCAGACGACGGAATGGGAACCACTGGGGACAGTTTTACCCGGTCCACTCGGAAACCCGAAAACCGTTCGCGCGTGGCCGATGCTCGAAGGTAGCCGCAGGGGACAGTTTACTTTCTTTCGGCAGAAAGGCCGCAGCAGTCCAGAAGTCGCGCGGGCCGAAAAAAGTAAACTGTCCCCGGCACTTGTGCCTGTTCGACCGCGCACCTCCTAGACCGTTTTCGGGTTTCCCAGTGGACCGGGTATTACTAAATTCCCTGGAGAGACGCAGCGCTTCTGAGTTGGCGCTAGTGAATTAAGTAGATTGTCCCCGGCGTTTGCCCTGGCCCCGGCCGCCAGCTTCCAGCGGACCGATATCGGGTTGTCAGGTAGACCGGGTATTGCGCTCTTCGCCAACGAGAAGTTCTCCGGCTTTCCGGCGTTGGTCGTCTGACATTCCTCCGATCAAATAGGTGTCAAAGATGAACTTTGATTGGTTTTGACGTTGCCAGCAAGGCCGATCGCCGTCGCCGCACGAACCGCCGCGAAAAACTGTCCTTGTGAGATCAGGCGCAGCGTAGGACGCTGGAACTGCTTCGTCCAGCCTCGATCTCCGGGAGCGGCAACTGCCGAAGTCGACAAGGAGAGCGGTCCCGGCGGACCAGCGGTCCTTGCGCCCACCGATGGTTGTGTCAGCATCCGTCAGGATTATTTTCCCGAAACCTTTCCCCGCCCCTCCCGACCCGCGCGATAATCCTCGCCGCCCGTGTCGGGAAAGGAAGCGGCTGTGCTGGCGATGGACTGGAATGCGGCAATCGACAAGAACCGGGAGGCGCTGAAGCGTATCCTCGCCATGCTCGTCGCCATGGCCGGGCTGAGCGGCGGTGTCAAGCTTGGCGCTGA
>NZ_JBEBMH010000024.1:0-93763 GCF_040081985.1 Mesorhizobium yinganensis
ATAGGACAAGGAACAAAAACGAACACAGACAGTGGTTCGCCCGAGAGGGTGATCCGGATCGTTCCCGTGGGGACGATGGGCAAGGTGATCCCGTTAGCAGGCACGATCCTGGGACGAACTCTCCCAAGGTCGTTCAACAGATTGAGACGCCTCGCTCTCCTGACCCCATCATGCGGCGGCTCCGCGCCGACCGCGACGAGAAGCGAGTGACCCGCGGGGCGACATGATCCGCAAAGAAGACAGGAAAAGCTTGACGTCAACGACCCCAATCAGAGAAGCCTGCTAGGACCGTGCGGCTGGTCGATCTAAACTATTTCATCGCAATCGTCTGATCCCCACACCATATCAGGGATGACAACGGGTTGGTTTCTGGGCAGACCAGCGAAAACGCCAAAAGACATTCCTGACAACAGGTCGGCGGCCTAAAATTGCGAGTCCAGCGCAGGCCTTTTGGCTAGGCGACAGAGGACACATATCAATGACTAGGATCACCTCAATACCCGTCGACGTGCGCGAGGCGATGGGCGCTATTCTCGAAACCGCTCGGGGACTCGATCGGCCGTTTGGTGTGTCGGAGGCGGTTGATCAAATCAGGCGCCAGTTTCCGAATATGGAGGTATCCGACAACGATTTGGTTGGAGCCTTCGTCGGCGAGGCCGTAACCGCCGATGTAAAAATGGACCTGGCTATGTCAACAGAGAATCGCCTTGGCACGCCTGAACCATCAAAATCGCTCCACCGGCAGAAAAGAGGAAGACCAGGCGAAAACGACAACTCACGATTGGAGCTCATGCAGAATGGGGAAGCAGGTATTATCAATAACAACGATATGTGAACCAATCGCCGCGAGCCGGAAAAGAGGTTTCTGGGAACGTGATATATGCCCGATACAACTGTCCATCGAGACATAGCATTCGAACTTTACGTAGTTGCTGAAAAGCTTGGCGCGTCGACCGATCTATTGGCAATCATCGGTAGTTACGGGCAAACACAGACGGATGAGGCTGTTCTAAGCGATTTGCGGATATGGAACGAACTTCATCTCGAAGGCTACGGTTTTTGGTCGAAGGTGAACCAGTCGATTAGGCTTCTTGGGCGACCCATTTCCCGGAGGCGCCGCTAACCGACCGAAAGATCACGTCGCAGCGAAGTCCGATCGCGTTGCGTGGCGTCTCCAAAATGCCGCAGAAATGCGAGGTTACGATGGCGGCGAGATTTACCGCCGAGATGTGCAGCCTGATAGGCGAACGTTTCAGTCGGAGCAAACGACTACGGTGCCCCTCGCTGATCGCATTCTTGGCGCCGTGCTGGCCTTAGATGAACATGGAAAACCGCTAGGCGTTGATCTTCATTGGTCCAGCCCCAAGGCCCGATGAAGCTTCAGATACGCTTTGCTGAGGCGATGGGTGTTCTGACGGTTATGAAAAGCATACAGCGCGACATCGGAACAAAGTTCCCAGACGATCCAAGGCCGCTGCTAAGCCGCATCCTCGGCCACCCGCTTCCCTAACTCCCGCATTTGCATGAACGCCTCGGGCAGGAACCTCGCCGGATGATTGTAGCGGCACAATTCTCGGATCGTGTCGTTAAACAGGGTCCGCATTGTGGTGCCCGGTAGCGCACGCGCGGCGCGGTAGATCATCTCCGTTGCTTTTCCGGCGGCAATTTCGATGCTCTCGTCCTTGGGAACTACCGCCCACTCGGCGCCGGCCCTGAATGCTTCGAACGTGACGGGTTCGGGCGTCCAGCGGGTGCCGTCCCGGTCGATGATCTGCGCCACCTTGTCCACATGCAGGATGTTTGCCGCCGGATAAACTAGGAGCGTTTCAGGGTGGGAGCACCAGAAGTAAGCGAGGCCGCCCTTCACGCCCGCGAATATCTTCACCAGCTTCGACGGGCTTCCCGCCGCCGCGTACATCACCACATCGCCGATGCGGACGGGCGCCTGCGGGTCGATCACCAGGCGCTCGGCGGCCTCGCCGATGATGGACTGAAGGCAATGCCCCTCAAGCGGGAACTCGGCCCTGCCTCTGAAGGCGTCCAGAAGCCCGGCGTCGACCATGATGCCGTCAAGGTCCAGTTCTGCCATCTGCTCGATCGCAGCGCGGCACTTTACCATGCTTGGGAGGTTTTCCGAACCGGCGAACAGGCGGTCGAACAGTTGTGGGCGAGACGTTGCTGCGATTGGCCAGTCGAACCGCCTCATGTTCCCGATGTTGCTCACCGTGTAGGCGCCAACGGGCGCCGTAAGCGCGCTGACGCCCGCCACTGCCGCCTGAGCCAAAAGTGCAACGCCTGCGAAAACCTGTGGCATGTTCGTCTCCTATAGTTGGCGAGCCTGCGCGTTTGCCATTCTGGCGCCGAAGCTGCGCTTCAGTTCGCCGTCGTATTGTTTGAGACCGGCGCGCGTCACATCCTTTGCTTGCTTCTGCGACACGCTTTCGACAAACGGCTGTAAATTGCCGTTATTGTCCGCGGACACCCCGACAGTGACGTGAACGTCCTGACCTGCACCGCCTCGATATCCACCTTTCGGCACTACGATCTCGCCACGCTGAAGGATGGCCGGAAACTCGTCGGGCAGAAGGCCCTTATGGAAGCGGCGAGCGCCTGCGAATGCTGAGGCTGAGACTGCGCGGTTGTGACCGTAGCCATCTTTGCCGACCACACCGCCGTCGTGCAGGATGCCGGGGATAAGCAGACCCCCGAGCAAGCCGCCTGCACCCGGAGCAGCCGGCGCAGGAGGGAAGAAATTGAGACCTGATCCCGTTCCCCCGCCACCGAACAGCCCGCCGAAGAGACCCCCGGCACCGCCAGCCCGAGGCATTGTCAGAAGCTGCTGCACGATCTGCATGATAATCTGAAGGACTTCCTCGCCCTCGATCTTCCCGTCAGCAAGGGCAGTGGCAATGCCGTTAAGCGCCGTAGTGCCTATCTGCCCGAGGTTATCATACGCTTGCTTCTGCGCTGCCACTGCTGCTGTCTGCGCATCTGTCGCGGCCTTGGCTTCTGCCGATTGCTGCGTCAGGTTTTGAAGCGCGTCCGTTGGAACTTGGAAAGCATCCGTAGCCCGACGCGCGACAACCTCTGAAGCGTTTACCCAATCCGTCGAAACCTTGTCCGACGCATTGCCGGAAAGCATTTCGATTTGCGAAATACCCTCCGCAGTGACGCGCAACTGTCCTGTGGCGAAACCTACGTGGCCGCCTGTCTGGCCGGCACGCCTGCCGTTCGCATCAACGAGGATGTCGCCGCGCTGGATGTCGGACAGGTTCACGCCCTTGCCAAAATTGAGGAAGTCGGTGGCGACGTTGCTGCCGGTGCCCTTCACTCCGACCTGCGCCAGCGCGGAATTAACGAACGCTGCACACCATGCGGATGTCGCCGCGTCGAGATCGACACCGCCACGCTTGAGGAAGGCATTGATCGTCGAAGCGTCGCTGTTTTCCGACTTGCCTAGAAGTGTCGTCGCGGCGTCGACGGCAACCGAAGTCTGGCGCGCGATGGCATCGTTCAGCTTATCTGCGGCGCGTTCAGCCTCGCGTTGGAGTTTTTCGGCCGCATTGTCGCTGCCGCGAAGGGCGTCGGCAAAAAACGGATCGACACGAGGTTCCGGCGTCTCGTTCACGGTATCCGGCAGCGGGATCGTTGGCCGTGACCGATCGCGCAGGAATGTTCCGACATCATCGCCCATGTCGACGCGGAAATTGGCCCCGAGATTGTCCGCGATGCGTCTGGTGCCTTCAAGCTTGGCATTGGCCTTGTCGACCAGCGGCAACAAATCCTGGATCTGCTGTTTGAGGGTGGAGAAACCCTTGGTCGTGCCGATGCTGGCTTCCAAATCCTGGAGCCGCGTGAAGATGGGCAAAATGTCGGTAGCGCTGGCGTTGCCGCCGTCGATGGCGTCCTTCATGCGATCGAAGTCTCGCCGGAGGTCGCTGAGAACCTTGGCGTCGACGTTTCGCGTTTCAAGCCGGGCGAACAGTTGGTCGAAGGTCTCGGCTGCTGCTGCTGCGGCCTCGTTGACCGGTTTCAGGCCGTCGCTGATGATGATCTTCAACGCCGCGCGCTGTTTCTCCAGATCGCTGAGCCGTTCCAGTTCCTGATTGTAAGCGACGAGTTCCTTCGGCGGTGCGCCATCCCATGCGTCGAGCGCGGCTTTTACAGCGGCACGATGCTCTTCCAACTTCTTGTTGGCGTCTTCCGCGTCCTTCGCCGTATCCTTGAAATATGCCGTCGCCACGCCGGCCAGCGTGGTGATTGCCACCGTCGCTAGCGTGAAGGGATTGAGCGCGGCGGCACCGACCAGCCGCAGCGCCCCGAGAACGCCGCCGGAGCCGGTGAGCGCCTGCACGACCTGCCCACCCTGCTGTGCCATCACCTGGAAGGGCGAGGTGCCGGATGCAAGCTGAGTGGCAATGTCGTTCAGTTGGAACTGAAGCTGTTGCGTGGCGGCTTTCTGCGCGCCAAGAGATTGGGTGACAGCCGTTTGCGCTCGGCGGGCGCCACCTTCCACAGTGCTGAATGTCCGCTTGAGATTGTCGTTGACCGCCGTGCCCATGTCAGTGAATTGCCGCTCGACAGCTTTCGCCGAGCGGTTGCTGTCCTTCTCCAGCCTTTCCATCGCGCGCCGGAGTTGGTTCGTGTCGGCGCTGATGCTCAGGACGAGTTTTTCAATGTCGTCGGCCACTTTATGCCGCTCCTTCTTCTGCACCGAATAGGACGCCGTACCTGTGAAAGACGCCGGCCCAAGCGGCTGGGTTCTCTGATTTCTTGGCGATGTCGAGTG
The DNA here is from genome assembly GCF_040081985.1 of Mesorhizobium yinganensis. Taxonomy (NCBI): domain Bacteria; kingdom Pseudomonadati; phylum Pseudomonadota; class Alphaproteobacteria; order Hyphomicrobiales; family Phyllobacteriaceae; genus Mesorhizobium; species Mesorhizobium yinganensis. Next base: position 4,790 of record NZ_JBEBMH010000024.1, read on the forward strand.
CGCCGCCGAGGAAGCCGCAGGCAATCTGAGCCTCGGGAAGTCCGGCGGCACGTGCTCGGGTCAGAACGTCGGCAACGATGGTGCTGATGACGGTGGCGGCTTCGTCATCGGTCATCGGGACGCCTCCATCAGCGCCAGATGCAATCGCTGGCCTTCCGGCCACCAAGTCGCGCCACCAGAGCCTTGCGGCCAAGGCGAGGCCTCGTTCAGCGGTGGCAAGGTGGGAAATTCCCACGGGCACAGGGACATGGCGTCACGAAGGGCGGCCTCGTCACCGGCGACGAATGCAGCGACAGCGTCAGGGTTGATTTGCTGGCGCCTTTTGGTCGCGCGGCGCTTAACTGGCATTTCGAGGATCTCCGTAGGTGACCAGCCCGTACGGCGGTTCCGGAGATCGGGACGGGTGCTGCTCGAACTGGTCGAGAAATGCGCCTCCCAAGCGTGCCCAAGCCTCTGGGAACGCTGCGGCGACGGCCTCGTCGGTGCCGAGACCGAACTCCTCCAGATCGCGGAAGAAATCCCAACGATGCAGGAACGCGTCGCGCCATGCCGCAAGCTCGGCTGCATCGTTGGTGCGGCGCTTTCCATATCGACGCTTGACCGGCACGTTCATCCCCTCCTGTTGCTGGCGATGGCCGGCGGTCGACGGTCTGAGCGGCCGCCCTCGAAATCGAGGTCCAGTTCTCTCAGCAATCGCGCAAATCCAGTGCGCGCGTCCTTCTCTATTGCCACCGCCGGATGAGCCCGGACATTCTTCCGATCGTCGAGGACTGTGACGCCATCCTGCTCGATGATGGCGCGCGCTTGCTCGGCGCGGTCTAACGCTTCGGCGGCAAGCTTCAGCAACAGCTCGTGGTGTGGCTCCAGTTGATATTCCTCGGTCACCGTTCGCCACCATTTCTTGGCGGCGTCACTCAGGTGAGAAGGAGGGTTAGGTCCACGCTTTTTCATTAATCATCGTCCTCCTTGGCATGGCGTGGACGAACCGGGGACGCCATTGTGAAAATGGTGGGATGGCGCGGGTCTAGGATCGAAACCCCTTTGACTTCGGAACCCCCGCCCCCCTGGTCTGCCTTGATGATGGTCATGTGTTCACCACCGGTCGCCAAGAGAGATGCGGCAGGACCGACGCGAACTCGTCTATGCGCAGCAGCGCGTCGGGCGTGAGCGGCATGGGCGCGGGAAGCTTGGCGCGGTAGGTGCTACTAACGCCAGGGTGAATGTGCCTGTCGAACACAATGGTTCGGCCATCGTCGGACAGGTAAATGTGGATGGCTCCCATCTGCTTGACAGTGAGACACCGCTGCTCGGGCGGTATGATCTCGGCTTCAGGCACGCCACCGGCCCTTTGGACGGAAGCCCAAAGCACGTCCATTTCAGCCTCAGAAAGCGGGCGGCGTTCGGACTGAATGAAGGTCAGATACCAAAGCTTGGCCGTCTCGATCAGCTTTTCGCGGCTATCCTGTTCGGCAATCATCGGCCCGCATCCTTTCCGCGTTTCACAGCGAGCGTCCAAGCCCGCTCGGTTCCGTATTCTTCAGGGGTTGAGCTGGTTGCGCGGTCGCAGTGGAACATCGAGCCGGCATGGGTCACCATATCGCCGGGCCGATAAGCGGTTCCGGCCTTGAATGTGCCCCTGTAGTTCATGGGCTTTACCTCGCCGGCTTCGATCTTGTCGGCGAGCGCCTTAAGCGGCCCGGCGGCCTTGGCGAATTGCTGTTCCAGTGCGTGAAGTCGCACTTCCGCGAATTTCACCATCCCCATCTGCGAACCGATTATCATCGCTAGAGTGCGGAAGGAGACGTAGCCGTTGGGCGCTATGTTATGATCCTGGTACACACGCGAAACCGTTGCGATGCCCCAATCTTGAAAAGCATCGTAAGCAACTTCGAATGCAGGCTCTCCGAACTTGGCGTGCTCCGGGAAATCAGGTTTGTTTCGATGCGCCGGGTTGATTTCCCAGGGTGCCGGCGGGGCGGTCGGCGCGGCCTTGGCATGGATAGCGGGCCTCTGAAGCTCGTCGTCGTCGGCAAGTTCGATCGCCAGCCGCTCGGCGTGAAGCTTTTCGATCTTTTCATTGAAAGCCCGATGCTCTGTATTCAGGCGTCGCTCCTTTTCGTCGGAACGGTCCAGGCAATGCTTTCGCTCTTCGGCTGCGAGAAGATCGGCTCGCTCCTTGCGCAGCACCGTCAGGCGGGCGATGTCGGCGTCGATCGCTGCGATCCTAACGAACCGCGTGGCCGACTCCGGCGCCGCCTGTGCGGGGGGTGGTTGCGGGCGCCTGGTCACCGGATGACTTTCTTGACGTAACTGTGGTTTCGCAACGCCGAGCGCATGTGCTGGGCATTGTCCGTCGCGGAGTTGCTGCGCAGGGAGCGCGGCAAAATCGAAACCAACAGCCAAAACTGTCTGGATTGTGGGTCGCCGATCGGCGGGATTGAGACCGGCATATCCATTTTGGCCTGATAGGTTTCGCCGAGATATCGAACGCGGGTGCCTTCGAAATATTGCGAGCCCCGTTGCCATTGCCGTCTGTCTGTCATTGCCGTTGTCCCTTCACCACCGATCGACGAATGCCACCACGCCGTCGCGCAGAAGCCTCTTCACGGTCGAAGCTGCTCCAGTCGCCTTGCCGTCGAGCGTGATCCTGCGCGCTTTCACCGCGCCGTCGAGCGCGTCCAACGCGTCGATAATGGCGGCGGCCTCGTCCAGGCGGATGCGGACTGCGGCGATGGCCTCGGCGAGGGCTGGCGCAAGCTCGGCTCGCGCTGTCGCTTCGTATGCCGCCAGCGCCGGCAGGCGGGCGTCGTATGCGCATTTTAGGGTTTCGGCGGCGGCCATGCTTTCGCGGCATGTCGCCTCCTTTTCGACTAGTGCCTCCTCGACTTCGGCGAGCGGCCTGCCGGGCTTGCAGGCGATGGACATATGACGCTGATCGGCCCGCCGCGCGCGTTCCCGTGCTTCGTCCTCCACCTTGCGCGCCTCGGCCACGACCCTATCGGCGTCGAGCAGTTCGGCCGGCGCCGATGGCAGCGCCAAGGCGGCGCAAATACGCGATCCGGTGGTTTCCTTCTTTGTCAGTCTCGCCAGCAAGTCGGCCTCCATCTCTTCGGATTTCACAATAGCGCCAGTGAATCGCGTGACAGGAAAACCGTCACGCTGATTGCTTCAGCGCCGCCCTCAGTGCCTTGATGACCGCCGTGGCGTCGTCCGCGTCCCAGGCGCCGATGTCGCCGCGCTCGGCGAGTTCGTCGCCGATTTCGCCGAGTTGAGTGTCAAGCTTGCCGGCGCGGTCGCGATCTCGCTTTCGCCGCTGGCGAGCGCGGTCAAGTTCGCGACGACGTTCAAGGGTTGTCGTTTTCCGGCGGCTCATTCCGCGCCCCCGGGAATGTGCCACGCCTTCCAAGCGATCGGCTGCGCAATCCAGCCGGTTCGGCTTTGGCTTATCCACCACTTGTCGGTGCGCAGCGCGGCGCAAAGGCGGTTGCCATCGGCCAGGATCAGGCCCGCATCGCCCGGCATCGGCGTCAGCGTCTTAGGGAACCCATTCGCCCGCATGACGCGATTGACGGCCACCGCCAACCCACCACGCTCTTGAAGCCACCGCTCGCCGTCCTCGATCGGCCTGCCATAAACCGCGAGCGGGTCGCGCCCTGTTCGATGCGTGATCCAATCGCCGACTAACTTCGCGCAAGCCCAATCCTGCGCCGGCTGCCCCATGCGGCTGCGGACAAACTCGGCGGGCGTCATTCATCCCACCTCTTATCCGGCTCACCGCTAGCACCCCCCGTAAGAGCGATAAGATGATAAGATTCCGGATCGGCGTCCCCGTGCTGCTCGTCACCGCCGTCGACGTAGTTTCTTATCTTCTTATCGTTCTTATCGGGGGTAGAGGGGGAAGCGGCGATAAGGTCGCTGCGGTCGGGGTGCACATACAATCCACGGCCCGATTTGAGCACCTCACCGGCCTTCGCCATCTTGAAAAGCAACTGGTCGGCGTTGTTCCGAGGCATCCCGCAAGCGATGGAAATGTCGCGCGGGTTCATCGGTTCGGTGGCGTCGATAAGAACCGATAAGATTTCGGAACGCTCGTCGGTGCGGCGCACTTCGGCAGCATTGCCAAGAGCTCGCCACCGACAGGTCAGCTTGTCGAATTGAACCGCAGTCTCGATTTCCTCGATGTCGCGGCCTCTGCCGTAGAGGGTGCAGCCTTCCTGGTCGCGATCGAGGATCAGGGTAGTGTCGGCGGCACCGGACAGGCCCAATGTGCCGGACACCTTTTCGAACGGGTCAGCCTCGGCGCCGGATTTTCGTGTATGATGCACGACGACGATGGCAACACCGGTTTCCATCGCGAGACTCTGAAGCTCCTTGATGGCCATGTAGTCGGCCTCATAGAGCGTCTGGTCCTTTCCCTTGGCGGTCGCCTTAAACATTGCCAACACGTCGACAATCACGAGACGGGCTTCGGGGTGAACCTTGATCCAGTCGCGGATCGCGTCGATGCCGCCCTCGTTGGCCCTAGGCCATTCGGTGGCAAGATGGAGGCGCTCAGGAACCGGCGCGCGCACCATTGCCTCCATCTGCCAGAGCTTGTTGATGCGGGACTGAAGCCGGCGCGTGTTATCCTCAAGGGCGAGATAGAGCACGTCACCGGCTTCGCATTTTACGCCGCCCAGGCAGATACCGGCTTCAGAGACGGCGATGCCGATCTCCATGCAGAACCAGCTTTTGCCAAGTTTCGGCTTGCCCGCGAAGAGGGTCAGGCCCTCCGCAATGTAACCGGGCACGACGTACTTGATCGGCTCGAATTCGAGCGCGCAAAGATCGCGGGCGGTGATCGTCACCGGCTTTGATTTCGGGCGCTTGCGCGACGGGCGAACGTGTTCGTCGTCGTCATCCTTGATGGGGAGCCGATCGTCTTCAGGTATCAGCGGGTCCGACAGCGCATTCTCTTCAAGCCACCGATCGAACGGCACGGCGGAAACTTTAGTCATGGGCGCCTCGCTTCTGCGCGATCAGCGCATCGTTGAAATCGTCGTGTTGAGGAGAAGGGGTGAGGACTTGGACATCGCGTCGAGCGCGTTGCCACCGCGATCCGGTCAGGCGACAAGCCTCCCGGCTGGCCGCATTGTTCTCGGCGAGCAAGACGATGCGCTTTACGCCGTCGAGCACCGGGAAATGGCCGACTGCGCCGGCCGAGCCGCACGCCCACGCCGCCGGCAAAGCCGGGAACATTTCCATCGCGGCCAAGGCCGTCTCGACGCCCTCGGAGATTGCCAGCACTTCGCCCGGCGATCCGAGCCGGACTGCCGAGCGATGCGAAATTCCGAGCATCCGGCGATCCAGTTTCGAGCCGTCCGGCTTCAACGCGATCCGATGGATTGCCAGGGGAGTTGCGTCGTCTACGCTGGAGAACATCGCTACCAAGGCCGGCAAGAACACCGTCCGGCCTGTGTTCTCATCGCGCCATGGACAGCGCGGGTGGAACCGCAGCACATCGCCGTCAAATCGGCCTGCAAAATCGATTTGGCGGTGCTGCCGCAGATACCGCTCGGCCAAAGTTCCGCGGATGCGGACGGCCTCGTTCCAGACCTTCACGGAAGTATCGATGCGCCGCTGCTGGTCAACGTCCCACACGAGCCGCAGATCAATCTCACGGTCGACTGCGGCTGCATCGAATTGCTTTCGGGCGGCGGGATGGACACGGCGGTCACGATCGTCACCGGGTTCCCATCCGTCGTTGTCGTCGTGCGCGTAACCGGCCTCTCCGCACCGCGCGCACCGATAGGTCGCGAAGTGGGGGTCGTTGCGCCAGATGCGGAGGACAGGGCGTTTGCGGTTGGCGTTAGTCTTGCGGCCAGGGCCGCATTCCGGACAAGGCGCGTCGTGAACGCCGTTCCGGCCGTAGGTCAGGGCGTCGAGTTCGGAGAAGGCGATCATGTGCTCGCCACCTCCGATTTTTTCTTGCCACCGGACGGCCGCACGGAACGCGCGGAGATCAGGCTGTCGGCAATGACCTCCAGCGTCTCGCGCGGTGTGCCGGACTGATCGGTCCACTTAGAAAGCTGGCAGCGGCCGGAGACGCTGACCATCTCGCCCTTCATGTGGCGAAGGAGGATTTCAGCCAGTTTGTTGAATGCGACGACGCGAACCCAGAGGGTTTCGCCGTCGAGCGTCACAGCCACCGGCGCCGTCGCCATCGCAGTGCCGGTCTTCGTTGTGATCTGGTTTGGGTCGCGGCCGAGCCGGCCGTGGATGGCAGAGTGCATCATGTGCTGCACTCCTTCGCGAAGGCGAGGGACGCGACGGCGAGGGCCAATTCGGAGGAAATATGAAACCGCCTGCGGAGGCGGGCGGCTTGCAGGTCGAGGATGTTTTCGGTAATTTGCGGTTCTTCATGCTGCCAGGCTCTGAAGAAATCCGCGACGGCCACGTCACCAGCGTGGCCGTTCGCATTTTGGAGGTGCATGTCTTATGCTGCCCTCCGCGACGGGTTCGGGCGGTGCGCCCTACCTGCCAACCAATTCGCGGACGCCTTCACACCACGGAACTTTCTGCCGCCGACCATCCAGAAAGGGAGGCCGTTCGGCAGCTTTTCGTATCTGTTGAGAGTGCGGGTCGAGACGCCCCAGGACGCGGCGAGTTCCTCGTCGAGGACGAGTTCGTCGTCGGTGATGGGAATGCGGATACCGGATGTCACTGCATCGGCCCTTTCTGCCACGGTGTGGCGTTGGGTTGACGATGCAGGACGACTTAAGACACGCTGTTACACAGAAGCGCCGCTGCTGTGTCAGGCTGAGGAAGCCTCACGCTTTTTATTCAGGTATCCTTGCAAGAAGCTGCGCTTTTTAAGTGTGCCCACGTCTGCGCGGGTTGTCTCCCTGCCCATGTCGACACAGCAGACTTTTTCACCGTCCCTGTAAAATCCCAGAGCAATAGCCGCTGTGTCGATCTCCAATGGCTTCTCTCTCCCTGCCGGGATTTCCTCCCAACTATCGATGCTATCCGCCAGAACCTCGGCCCACGGCTTTCGTTTCGACACGCTGGCGTTCTTTCGATTTTGTTCGCTGGTAGCCCGTTCTTTCTCAGCGACCGCTGCTTCTGCGCGCATCAGGCGGGCCGCCTCCCTACTCCGCAATCGCTCCAGAACGAATTGGTATCCGTTTTCTAACGTTTCCAGATGGTGCTCCGCCTCATCGAGCTTGCCCATGCTCAGTTGGAAATCCGCGTTCCCCAAGTGGTGCAGCCACATATTAGGGTTGATGGCGTCGCGGATGGAGCGCTCATAAACTGGATCGTCATAGGCGGCGATGAGGCTTTCGACATGGTCTGCTGGGAGTGCTTTCCTGCCGCTAGCGGCATCGTCGCGCCAAGCAGCGATTCGAACCTCCAGCTTCACTCTTCGGATGCTCATGTCACACCGACCTTCATCGGCTTGATCTCGGCGCCCTCCCCTGTCGGCATCACGATTGCGCCGACGCGTTCTGTCGCCTGCCGCAGCGGGTCATCGAGCAGGTGCGAATAGCGGGCTGTCGTTGCGGGCTGCGAATGCCCGAGCAGCGCGCCGATGATGGGCAGGGACAGCCCAGCACTGGCCAACACAGATGCATAAGTGTGACGCAGGTCGTGAATGCGGGCCGATGGGGTGACGACGATGCGTTCCCTCCCCCTCCCGTCCTTTTCCGTCGTCGTCGTGACGATGCCGGCCGCAATGCAGACATCGCGCCAAGCATTCTTGATTTCGACGCGGTGTCCATCGCTGCGGCCGGGAAACACAAATTCGGCCCCCTCTTCGGCCTCGGCCAAAAGCGCGGCCAGCAATTGCCGAGCCGGTGCCGAAAGCGGTACCCGATGGGTTGTCTTTTGCTTGGTGGTCGAGCCCGGCTTGGTCCACACGCCGGTGGTTAGATCAAGGTCGGCCCAACGCGCCGCCTGCACCTCGCCCCGGCGTGCGCCGGTGAGCAGCAGCAGGCGGAAGATGTTCGCCGCCTGCTGATCCTCAAGAGCGGCCAGCGCCCCGGTGAGGCTCGATATCTCGGCGGGAGACAGATATCGGTGACGCTTGGCCTCCTGGTTGCGCTCGATGCCCTTTGCCGGGTTGTCCGTCCTCCACCGCCATTTCATCGCCAACGCGAACATCTTCGACAGGACGGCGACGGTGCGGTTCGCAAGGTAGGGCGCACCTCGTCGGGTTATCTTTCGGTGGAGAGCATCGATGTCGCTGAATTCAACCTCATCGACGCGCCTGTGCTTTAGTGCTGGTCGTATTTCGCGGCGGATGAGCGCCTTATAGTCGCGGGCTGTAGCCTCGCGTTTTGACCCAAGGTGATCTTCCTCGAAACGGTCGCAGAGGTCCGCCACCGTCTTCGCGGCGCGGTCTGCATCAACCTCAGCCATTGGATCGAAGCCAACGTCGATCCGCTTTTTGAGTTCGGCAGCTTGGGCTCGTGCTACCCCCGTTTTCCAATCCGGGAAGGCGCCGATCGTATACCGCCGCTCACGCCCTGTCCTAGTCCGATAGTTCAGAATGAAGGCGCGTGCGCCCGCCGCCGTGACGCGGACGCCGAACCCCTTTACGTCGGCATCGTAGGCGATCTTGTTGCCGGTCGCCGGCAGCGGCAGCGCTTTGACGATGGTGTCGGTCAGCTTCTGCATAAACAGTTGGTTCCCGTGTCCGCACTGTGTCCGTCCGATGGACGGCAGGTTAATTGCGGCTAGTGTCGCACGGTGTCCGAATGTGTCAAGATATGTCCATTGAAAATCAACGGCTTAATTGCTATCGTGCCGAAATGCGATTCATTTCAAGGGCTTGCCGGTTTCGGCTGAAATGAACTTTTAATCAGTAGGTCGTGGGTTCGAGTCCCACTGCGCTCACCAATAGTTTTACTGCTAAATCAACGCTCTACCCGCGTCGATGCACCTTATCCAACTCGCAGCGGAGGCCGTTTGGGTTTTGCGGCTGACGGTCAAATCCCATGAATTTGCCGTCGTTGCAGCTTCCCATGATTCCTGAGTACCCTGCCCACCCTGCCGGGAGTCTATGGCTATCCGTGCCGGGCCCATCGAGCCCTCACGTGGAAAACCGCATTGGAAACAGAGGAGACGGCCCTACCTCTGCTTCAATGGATACTGTCAAGGCGCTGATAACCATCGTCGCACCGCTGCTGATTATCGTTGCGGTCCTTTACGCGCTGTCGGTCTGGATTTAGGTCGTCTTGCCTGCCGCCAGCCCGTCAACACCCGGTTTGGCCTCGCGAAATCGGTGGCTACTCAGCGGCTTCCGAGCCACTTGATCCAGGATATTTGGCGTCATACTGCGGGTTTGGCGGCCACCGATTGTGAGGAGTGACGGGGTGATGGACCTGCGGCAACTGCGCTATTTTGTGCAGGTCGTGGAAAGCGGGTCGTTTTCGAAGGCGGCCGCCCAATTGCATGTCGCCCAGCCGGCCTTGAGCCAGCATGTCCGCCATATGGAGGAAGAACTGGGCACGACGCTGCTGCATCGCGGCACACATGGCGTGTCACCGACCGAGGCTGGCGGCCGCCTCATGCATCACGCCAGGCGCATCCTGGCGGAGTTCGCGGAGATCCCGGACAGCGTCCGCGGCGAGGCGGTCGCGCCGCGCGGCGAGGTCCGCTTCGGCCTGCCCGGCACGGTCAGCGAATTGCTGGCGGCACCGCTGATCGAGGCGGCTCGGGAACGCTACCCGCAGGTAAGGATCCGCGTCGTCGAGGCCATGAGCGGCTACATATTGGACTGGCTGAAGCGAGGCGACATAGATCTAGCGATGATCTACAATACGTCGAGCCCGAAGGGCCTCGCGGTCCATCACGCGCTGTCGGAGGAGATTTGTCTTTTTGCCGTCCCGTCCTTCGGCGGCAAGGACGACATCCATGGCGAGGCCGTGCGGCTGGAGGATGCAGCCACGCTGCCCCTGCTGGTGCCGGGGCCGGGACATGGGCTGCGCGAGTTGATCGAGGAGGCTGCGCGGACCATCCGCGTGCCCATCATGCCGGCGGTCGAGATCGATTCCTATAGCCAGATCAAGAAGTTGGCGGAACGCGGACTAGGCTGGGGCATCCTGCCGCGCATGGCGGTTCAGCGCGAGGCCGAGGCCGGGATATTCCGGGTGTGGCGGATTGAGGAACCCAAAATCACGCGAAAAGTCTACCTCGCCTATTCGACAGAGCGCCCGCTGCTCAATGCGCCACGCGCTGTCGGCCAACTGGCTTGGTACATAGTACGGGGGCTGGTTCAAGACTCGACCTGGACCGCCAAGCTTTCCGATGACAACCAGAACCCCAAGCTGTTCTCCTGACCCCTCAAATGGGTTTTCTCTCGGGGCGATTTTCATTTGTTTTCAATTTCTTATCTGGATCGTTGAAATTGATGCGTCATGCTTGTGCATCTGATATCCGGGCCAAAGACCGGGCGTCACGGCAACCCCTTAATATCAATTGATTTCAGTCACTTGCTTCGAAAACCATTGTGGAACGAAATTTTGACCTGACGCGACCCCCTCGCCAACTCGGCGCAGACCCATCGCGAGCTTGACGCGACCCGGCGCCTCCGGTGATTCGCGCCGACAGCCGGACTGCTTCGACACGAAGAAGCTCGGCGTATTTCTCGAAGACGCAAAAGGATGCGGAGGACTTCACCGGCAAAGCGCCTTATATAGAATCGTTATGATGGCTGCGTCTCGGTGTACGCTTTCGATATACCCCTTATCGCTAAATCCTATTTGACTTGACGTGCTGCCTGCACAAGGTCTGTGCCGGACAAACAAGGGCCAGACATGAGCGGCGCACTCGAGGGACAGATTGTCGTCGCACTGGAACAGGCGGTTGCCGCGCCGCTGGCGACCTCACGTCTGGCGGATGCCGGCGCCCGCGTCATCAAGCTGGAACGCCTCGAGGGCGATTTCGCTCGCGGCTATGACGACTATGTGCTCGGCCAGTCGAGCTATTTCGTCTGGAACAACCGCGGGAAAGAATCCTGCACGGTCGACCTGAAGAAGGCAGAAGATCTTGACCTGCTGCTGTCGATGCTGGAGCGGGCCGACGTGTTCGTCCAGAACCTGGCGGCCGGGGCCACGGATCGGCTGGGGATCGGCAGCTTATCGCTGAGGGAGCGGTTTCCGCGATTGATCGTCTGCGATATCGGCGGCTATGCCGAAGGCACGCCCGACCACCAGCGCAAGGCCTACGACCTGCTGATCCAGGCTGAGACGGGCCTTGCCGGCGTGACCGGTTCGGACGAATCAGGGCCGAGCCGCGTCGGCATATCGCTATGCGACATCGCCACCGGCGAAGCCGCCTATGCCGCCATACTGGAGGCGCTGTTCAAACGGGAGCGCACCGGCCAGGGCAGCCATGTCCAGCTTTCGCTGTTCGACACGATCGCGGAATTCATGAACGTGCCCTATCTGGCGCGCCGCTACGGCGGCAGGGAGCCCCGCCGCCCAGGCCTCGCGCATCCGTCCATCGCCCCCTATGGCGTGTTCCGCGCCAGCGACGGCGAAATCCTGATCTCCATCCAGAACGATCGGGAGTGGAAGGTTTTTTGCGAGGAGGTGCTGCGCGATGCGGCCCTCACTACCGATCCGCTCTATGCCCGCAACACCGAGCGCGTCAAAAACCGCGCCGGCCTGGATGCGAAGGTGCAGCAGGCGATCGGAGCCATGTCGAGCGATGACATCTGCCGCTTGCTGGATGCCGTTCGTATCGCCTATGGCCGGCTGTCGACCGTCGGCGACCTGATGCATCACCGAAGCGCGGCTTTTGCCGAGGTCGAGACGCCGGCAGGCAAGGTCGCGTTGCTCGCTCCGCCGAATGTCGTCGACGGCCGCCGGCCCGCACTGCGTCCGGTGCCGGCGCTCGGCGAGCACGATGCGGCGCTGCGCGCGGAATTCGGGCCCCGCGAGACCGCATCCCAAAACGCAAGGTAGTTGGCATGGTATTCGAAGCAGAAGACCATCCGGAAATCCGCGAGGCCGTGCGAAAACTGTGCGAGCGGTTTCCCGGCGAGTATTGGCGGAAACTTGATGCTGCCCGCGCCTATCCCGCCGAATTCGTCTCGGCGCTGACCGAAGCAGGATATCTGGCGACGCTCATCCCGGAAGAATATGGCGGCGCCGGGTTGAATTTGCCGGCGGCGGCGGCGGTGCTGGAGGAAATCCAGCGCTCCGGCTGCAACGGGGCTGCCTGCCACGCGCAGATGTATGTGATGGGCACGGTGCTGCGCCATGGCAATGCCGACCAGAAGGCGCGCTACCTGCCGCGCATCGCCACAGGAGAATTGCGGCTTCAGGCATTCGGTGTCACCGAGCCGACCAGCGGGACCGACACGTCTTCCATCCGCACCTTCGCCCGCCGCGACGGCGACCACTATGTCGTCAACGGCCAGAAGATATGGACCAGCCGCGCGGAACATTCAGACCTGATGCTGCTGCTTGCCCGCACGACGCCACGCGACGAGGTCGCCAAGCGGACGGACGGGCTGTCGGTTTTCATCCTCGACATGCGCGAGGCACTGCAGAATGGCCTCAGCATTCGGCCGATCCGCACCATGATGAATCATTCGACGACGGAGGTGTTTTTCGACAATGTCCGCGTGCCGGCCGAAAACCTGGTCGGCGTGGTAGGAAGAGGTTTTCGCTACATCCTGTCGGGCATGAATGCCGAGCGCATCCTGATCGCGGCGGAATGCGTCGGCGATGCAAAATGGCTGATCGAGAAGGCGGCGAATTATGCCAGGGAGCGCAACGTCTTCGGCCGCCCGATCGGCGCGAACCAGGGCGTGCAGTTCCCGATCGCGCGGGCCTATGCCAACATGCGCGCCGCGGAACTGATGGTGAAGGAGGCCGCCCGTCTGTACGAAGCCGGCCGCGACTGCGGCGCGGAAGCCAATATGGCGAAGATGCTCGCCGCCGATGCCTCCAACGAGGCCGCCAACGCGGCTATCCAAACCCATGGCGGCTTCGGCTTCTCCGAGGAATATGACGTCGAGCGAAAATTCCGCGAGACGAGGCTTTATCAGGTGGCGCCGATCTCCACCAATCTGATCCTTTCTTATCTGTCAGAACACGTGCTCGGCATGCCCCGCTCCTATTGAGCTGAGACTGGAGGGCAGACAGCCAGGAGAATGTCATGACGGACGCCAGCGAAAAACCTTTCGCCGACTGGATCGGACGGACTTCCGAGAGCGAGGACATGCTTACGGAGCGGCTGGCCGCGAGTTTCCGCGCCATCTTCGGAAAACATCTCGCGCCGGTGGCAGATGGCGCCGCGCCGCTCGGCATACACTGGTGCCTGTCGCCGTCGATCGCCGGAATGGACGAACTCGGGCCTGACGGTCACCCGGCCAAGAACCGCGACCTGCCGCCGGTCCCGCAACCGCGCCGCATGTGGGCGGGCGGTTCGGTCGAGACATTCGGCGAATTGAGGATAGGCGACCGTGTCAGCCGGACATCCAGCATCGCCGACGTGACGCGGAAAACTGGAAAATCCGGCGAGTTGTGGTTCGTGGCGGTCGATCATGTCTATTCGACTGAGCGCGGCATTGCGATCAGGGAACGGCACGACATCGTCTATCGCGAGGCAGCCAGACCGGCTCCGGCAAACTCGGCAGCAGCGCCAAACATGGCGCCGGCGGAACGGCCCTTCCAGCGTTCCGTCCAGGTAACCACCTCTCCGGTGATTCTGTTCCGTTATTCGGCGATCACTTTCAACGGCCACCGCATCCATTACGACCTGCCCTACGCGACCGAGGTGGAGGGATATTCAGGCCTTGTCGTCCATGGTCCGATCCAGGCGACCCTGCTCTTCAATATGGCGGCAACCGAAATCGGCGCCGCGCCTCGAAAATTCGACTACCGAGGACTTTCGGCGGCGATCGCGGGTACAGGCATTTTTGTCAGGCGCGGCATCGGCGCCGAAGCCGACACCTATTGGACACAGGGCGAAAGCGGCGCGATCCACATGGAGGCTAGATCCCAACAGTACGCCAGCGGCGTCGACTTGGTTCGGATCACATAGACCGTGTCCGACCAGGCACACTGAGCCGCTGGTCCTGTTTCGGGCAGGCCAGCGGCCCAGGGCCGCGTGATGTGGTCATCGCGTCAGTCTCACCGTCGGAGGTGACCCCTCTCGTCAGCCCGCACAAATCCTAACAGGCAAATTAGGAACTGCGAATTCATCAAATGGGGCTAAATCGTTAGAATAGTTTGATTATCGCCTCAATCGCCGCTCCCACGCCGCGGCGCTTCGCCTGCTAGTTCGCATAGTCGACAGGGAAGAGTTCATTTATCTTGTAAGCCACCTCGGTCCGGTTGGTGGCCTTGACCTTCTTCATGATGGCCCTGACGTGAACCTTGACCGTGCTCTCACAGAGCTTCAGGTCGTAGGCGATGATCTTATTGGCTTTTCCCTTGCGAAGAGCTTCCACCACTTCCGCCTGACGGGCGGTAAACATGCCCGCCATCGGCGGAGCCGCCCGCACGCCGCTTTCGAGCATCTGCCGCATGGAAATGACACTGCTCGCCGGTACGAAGATGCCGCCGGCAACGGCGAGATTAATCGCCTCGATGCAGATTTCGATGCCTACGGATGAGGGAATATATCCGCGAGCGCCATGTTCCAGGGCTTTCAGTATCTGGGGAAGTTCGTCCGTATCGGCCAGAACGATGACAGGCGTCTTATCGAATTCCGAGGAGAGTTTCTTGATCGTCTCGCCAACGGCCGGATCGGTGAACCTCTTGCCGCCGATATTGAGCAGGATCGCGGCAAGCGGAGGATGAACATCTTTCTCCCGCTTCCAGTCTTCAATCGATCCGAAGGCCAGGACTTCCATTTCAACGTCGTGCGCAATGATGCTCCGGGCGAGGCATTCCCTGTCGAGCGCCCGCGGATCGACAATCACCAGCGATGGATATGACTTGGAAGGTGCGGTGGCCTCGACTTCCGCCAGCGGATCGGCAAATTTCTTCAAAGCCGACGAAACGAGGCTGATCGGCGTCTTATTTGCATTGGTCGTGATCGTATACATTTCTGCCATGCTCCCAAAAATGCGCGTGACAGCCCACGCCTCCCGAAGAGACGCGATCATCTTATCCGCGCTGCTACCCACCCAGTTGCAGCCAAGTTAATGGATACGCCCTATGTAGGCGGTCGGTAAAACAAGACCGCAGGCATCAGGACCGAAGTCACTACCCAGCTCGCCGCGACACCCGCCGCAGTCACCCGATATGTATATAGATTGAAAGGCTGAGCACTAATCTAGATCAACTGTTTGATAATTTTCTGAAGACCTACGGCATTCGGAGTATTTTGTCCTCGATTAATGTTAATGAAACAATGGCAGGATCCGGAGCAAAGGGCGGCTGCACGCCCCGTTGCCCGCGATCCCGAATTCTGGACGCTTCGTCGTTTTCGAAGACGAATGCCAGGCGTCATCCCGATCTCTGTTCGATGAATACGACACCGGCCGCTTTTCCGAGACACCAAGTCAGACTGGGTTGCCTCATTTTCCTGATCCATGCTGGGAGGGCCAAAGAGCCGATTCCGCAGAGAAGCGAGCCCCCTGCGAATGGCGTCAAAAATGCCGCGGCAATGGAAAGCGACACGGCAAATAGAGAAGCCGCTCAGGTATCGGCGCGACTGCTTGAAAAAAGGCCGGGCTCGAAAACGGCCCGGCCAAATTGAAGGTTCAAAACCTCCAGAGGGGAACACCATCCGGCGACAATGGGAGGAGAACCGCCGGATGATGATTGCTATATTGGGGTATATCGCCCGCGATTCCAATCACTGCCTTCTCAAAATGAGGCGATATGGGAAAAATTCGTCCTAAAGTACGACGCTGCAGTGCCCCGAATCACCCTAATTGCTGTGTTGTGGGCCCTTTAGCCGTCTATCGTCGACTGGCTAGCACAGGTTTGGCGATCGTCGGCAGAGGCGAATCAGACATCCGGTCACTTATCGGATTTGCGTGCCACCCGTCTTATGCGCGCTCACCGCCCGAAAACGGACTGTGGCCGAGATCGGTACGTCGGGCAGCTTGGCATTGTGTGGCACGCCGGTGATGACGATGCTGACGGAGGCGTCGCCGACACCTTCGGGAAGGGGCGCCGTTCGCGGCACGACCGCGACGCCGGAGATGGCATCCGGCGGCAATTCGAGATTGGGCTGCGAGCGGGCCAGCATGGGTTCGCCGGCGGCCTGCGTCGCCCTGCCTTCGGGCGTGGTGTAGCTGGTGTAGAGCGCAACGCCGCGCAGGCCCGAGGAGCCCGCATCGACCTCGATGGCGCCCAGGGCTTCGAAACGCTCGCCGGCGGCAAGGTCGGGCGGGTCGATATCGGACGAGATCACCACGGACATCGGCGTCGGATCGACGGGATCTCCCCCGGCGTTGATGGCGGCCGGAACACCGGACACGACGACCTGCTGCCACTCCTCGCCCTCGACCATGACCTTGCTGAAGCTGGCGGACAGCCCCTGCCCGGCCTCAGCCGACCAGCCCTCCGCCAGATCGCCGCCGCAGCCTTCGCCGAGCAGGCCGCCGGTGCCTTCGAGCAAGGGGTTGAAGTTGAGCGATCCGCCGGGATCGGCCTGCGAATAAAGGTCGTCATTCGACGTGACGAGGCGCGCACGCGGCAAGAACAGCGTGTCGAAGATCGGAGCCAGCGCCTCAGCTACCAGCCGCGCGCCGACGGGTCCCCAATGTATACCATCGCGCAGGATACCGTCACGGGCGCGTCCTTCCGGACTTTCCGGATCGAGCATCAGCGGCCACGGATCGGCCGCATAGACGTTTCTGACGGCGGCCTGCGCCAGGAACCAGGACCGGACCTGCAGCGCGTCGTCCAGTTCGATGTCCGAAAGGGTGCGGCGGATGCCGTCCGGCGTGCTGTCGCCGCGCGGGCTGCCGGCGATCCAGATCAACTTGTGGCCGTAGGACAGAATCTTGGCCTGGTAGGCTGCCAGCGCCTCGATGGTGCGCGAGGCCCGCCAACCGGCGGTCCTGTCATTGGTGTCGACGATGGCGACGACGTAGCCAGGTGGCTTGCCGCGCAGGTCGGCCGCGCCGTCGCGAACCTCCTCGCTGTCCATTCCGCTCTTGGCGAAGTTATAACCGGGCTGGAAATCGAAGCGCCCGCCGGTCATCAGTTGCAGCCACCACAGCCAGCCTTGCGTGGTCGTCCTGCCGGTGTTCGAGGCGAGATCGGCGCGGCTGTCGCCGTCGAGGTAGACGCGTGGCAGCGCGGCGACGGCGGGCGCCTCCCCCGTGCCCGCGCCTGACGATCGGATCAGTTCCACCCGCTCGGCAAGATCGGCATCAGCCGTGTCGCTGAAGGCGAACAGGCCGAAACCGGAGAGCAGGATGCGGGCCACCAGTCCCGCCTTCGCGCCGAAATTCACGATGCTTGTTCCCTCGCGCCGGGTTCGCCGGCAGCGCACTGACCACCCGATCCCGACGAAATCGTGACTATTCGCGGACGGACGCTTCCGTCAGCATCAGGTGCTGGATGAGGATGATGGTCTTGGCGTCGATGATGCGTCCGTCGAGACAGGCCTCGTAGGCTTGCCGGAGCGGCATCTCGATCACTTCGATGTCCTCGCCCTCGTCGACATGGCCGCCGCCGTCGGACACGCGGTCCGCAGCGGAATAATGCGCGGTGAAGAAGGCAAGCTTTTCGGTGACGCTGCCGGGGCTCATGAACGGCATCATGACGAGCTTCAGGTCGCGCAGGCGGTAGCCAAGTTCCTCCTCCGCCTCGCGGCGGGCGCAGGTCTCGGGATCGTCGGCGTCGAGCAGCCCGGCGCAGGCTTCGAGCAGCGGCTCGGCATGGCCCTCGACATAGGCCGGGAAGCGGAACTGGCGGACCAGCAATACCGTACCGCGTTCGGGATCGAGGGGAAGCACGGTGGCACCGTGGCCGCGGTCATAGGTCTCGCGGACCTGCGGCTCCCAGATGCCTTTCGAGTTGCGGTAGTCCAGCGTCGTCTTTTTCAAGACGCCCCAATTGTCGGACAACAGAACGACCGAATTGATGCGAACGCGATCCTGCATGAAGCGGCTCCGAGTTTTTTCTCACGCTGCCGATACGCCGGAACGCCATGCCGCTCAACGCTTTCTTTGGCGTTCGGCGACAACCTCCGCGTGCCGTGGCGGCCGAAAATTTGGAACCATCGCTGATTCGTCCCGTTGGCGAACCGAGGACATCACTTCCAAGGAGACCGACATGAACAAGCTTTTGAGCGGCGTCTGCGCCACCACCCTCGCCTTCGCCGTCACCGCGACCGGAATGGCGCCGGCCTTCGCAGCACCCAGGGCAATGCCCGAATCACCGGCCACCGACGGCAACGGCGTCATCAAGGTGCAATCCAGCTCCGATGACGTGATCAAGCTCCGTCGCGACCGGCGCGAGGCTCAGCGCGAGCGGCGCGAGGACCGACGCGAAGCCAGCCGCGAACGCCAGCGCGATTGGCGCGAAGCCCGGCAGGAGCGCCGCGAGGACTGGCGAGAAGCAAGGCAGGATCGACGCGAGGCACGCCGGGACGATCGGCAGGGCTATTATCGGGGTTATCGGGGCTATCGGGACTACCGCCCCGGCTACAAACGCCATGGCGACTATTGGTATCCCGCGGCAGCTTTCCTTGCCGGCGGGTTGATCACGGGCGCCATCGCCAACTCGCAGCCGCGTGAGGTGATCGTACAACGCGGCGGCTCGCATGAAGAGTGGTGCGCCAACCGCTATCGGTCCTATAGGGCCTACGACAATAGCTTCCAGCCGTATAACGGGCCGCGCCAGCAGTGTGTCTCGCCTTACGGCTGATCGACACCCGATACGAAGCGACACACGATACGAATGACGGCACCGCTCTACAAGAAGGCGGTGCCGTTTTGTAATCCGACGACGAATGTTAAACTTTTGTACGCGGGGAACAAACCACATTCCCGCTCGTTTGCTGCCGCATAGGGACGACGTCCACCGCAAGGAGAAGTCATGAGGAAGTTCTTATCAGGGTTGTGCGCAACGGCGCTGGCCTTTTCGGTCACCGTCGTCGGCCTTGTGCCGGCGGAGGCCGCCCCCATCTATGTGCCGCAGACCGTGGCCAAGGCCCAAGGGGACGTGATCCAGGTGCAGTCGAACAGCGAACGGCGTAAGTGGCGCCGCGAAGGACGCCGGGATCGCCCCGAATGGCGTCGCGACAATCGGCGCGACCGGCGTGAATGGCGCCGCGACAACCGCCGCGACCGTTGGGATCGCCGCGAATGGCGGCGTGAGGCGCGCCGGGACTACCGTCGAGGTTATTATCGCGGCTATCGCGGCTACGACTACTACCGTCCGGGCTACCGCCGCTACGACGACGGCTATTGGTACCCGGCCGCCGCTTTCATTGCCGGTGCGATCGTATCCGGCGCAATCGCCAATTCTCAGCCGCGTGTCATAGTGGAGGAAGGCGGTTCGCATGCACAGTGGTGTTACAACCGCTACCGGTCGTATCGGGCCTATGACAATACGTTCCAGCCCTATAACGGGCCGCGCCAACAGTGCATTTCGCCCTATTGATAGCCGGCTAAATTACTGAACTCCGACCCGCGCCAAGCCTTGGCGCGGGTTTTGTTTTACGGGGAACTCAGCGTGC
This sequence comes from Mesorhizobium yinganensis, assembly GCF_040081985.1. Taxonomy (NCBI): domain Bacteria; kingdom Pseudomonadati; phylum Pseudomonadota; class Alphaproteobacteria; order Hyphomicrobiales; family Phyllobacteriaceae; genus Mesorhizobium; species Mesorhizobium yinganensis. The sequence goes on from NZ_JBEBMH010000024.1 coordinate 24,440, forward strand.
GGCGCACCGCGTCGCGCCAGCCCTTCAGCTTCGCGGTGCGCGTCTGACCGTCCATCGCCGGATCGAAGCGCCGCTCAAGCGCCCAGGATTTCGCGAAGGCTCGTGCGTCGGGCCAGACCCCTGCCCGCGACCCCGCAAGCCAGGCGGCGCCAAGCGCCGTGGTCTCCAGTACCGTCGGGCGGTCGACCGGGGCATCCAGAATGTCGGCCAGCCGCTGCATCGTCCAGTCGGACGCAACCATGCCGCCGTCTACCCTGAGCACCGTGCTCGACTTGCCGCCCTTCCAGTCCTTCTTCATCGCATCCAGCAGGTCGCGGGTCTGGAAGGCGACGGATTCGAGTGCGGCGCGGGCAAACTCGGCCGGCCCGGAATTGCGGGTCAGGCCGAAGATCGCGCCGCGCGCCTCGGCATCCCAGTGCGGCGCTCCGAGGCCGACAAAGGCGGGAACGAGATAGACCTCCTGCGCCGGATCGGCTCTTTCGGCGAGGTCGCCGCTATCGGCCGCCTTCGAAATCATCCTGGCGCCGTCTCTCAGCCACTGCACGGCCGCGCCCGCGATGAAGATCGAGCCTTCCAGAGCATAGGTCGTCTTGCCGTCCAGCCGATAGGCGATGGTGGTGAGTAGGCGGTTCTTCGACCGCACGAGGTCGGCGCCGGTGTTGAGGACGGCGAAACAGCCGGTGCCGTAGGTCGACTTCATCATGCCGGGTTCGAAGCAGGCCTGACCGATGGTGGCCGCATGCTGGTCGCCGGCCACCCCGAGGATCTTTATCTCGGCTCCAAACAGTGATTTTTCAGTGATCCCAAAATCGTCGGCGCAGTCCTTCACTTCCGGCAACAGCGCGGCCGGGATTTTGAGGATGTCGAGCAGTTCCTCGTCCCAGAGGTTCTTCTCGATGTTGTAGACCAGCGTGCGGGATGCGTTGGTGGCATCCGTCGCGTGAACCTTGCCGCCGGTCAGCCTCCAGACCAGGAATGTGTCGATGGTGCCGGCGAGCAATTCGCCTTTCTCGGCCCGCTTGCGCGCGCCTTTGACCTTGTCCAGCAGCCAGGCGATCTTGGGGCCCGAAAAATACGGATCGAGCAGCAGCCCCGTCTTCCTCGAGAATTTCTGCTCAAGACCCTGCTTGCGCAGTTTTTCGCACAGCGGCGCGGTGCGGCGGTCCTGCCAGACGATGGCGTTGTGGATCGGCTTGCCGGTCACCTTGTCCCAGATCACCACCGTCTCGCGCTGATTGGTGATACCAACGGCGGCGATATCCGCGGCGGTCACATCCGACTTCCTCAGCGCTTCCCTGACCGACCAGACGACCGAGTGCCAAATTTCTTCCGGATCGTGTTCGACCCAGCCGGAGGCTGGATAGATCTGGGTGAATTCCTTCTGGCCGGCGCCTGCTGGCTTCATCAAACCGTCGAAGACGATGGCGCGGGTCGAAGTGGTGCCTTGATCGATTGCAAGGATACGATCCTTCGTGCAAAGCATGTTACTTTTCATATCTCTACCCACATGCTACAATTACTTTGATTTGAGGGCACGCATTGACCTCTGAACTTAAGAGCGTGAAGAACCGCAACATCCCCACCTCGGGGATCGGGGAGCGATGGCTACCCGTTATGGAGGCCAGTTGGAAGCCAATCGCAGCGCTGGCAATCCCCATCGTCGTCGCGTTCGCGCCAAACTTCGGCAGCCTGCTCACCAACGACCGAAAAGTCGATTCGATCATTGTAGAGAAATCGCTCGAAATACTGGCGAAAGAACCACAATCCGAGGGTGACAAAGCGGTGCGAGACTGGGCCATCGCAAACCTCGAAACTTTTTCTGGTGTTGCGTTTTCTGCGGCGGCCAGAGATGCGCTCAGAAACGAACCGGGTCCGATTTCCCAGACCGCCATAAACCCATTTCCGGTTACCCCACAGGAAGTGGAGGAGGCCCTTGTTGCGGCAAAGGCCGTCAACAATGATAAGCTGCTCAAGTTCGCCGTACAAGAAATTGGTATAAATGAGAGCGACGCCAAAGGCCGATCCAGAATAGCACAGTATAACCAATCCGCCGGATTCAATTTCGACCCATCAACACCATGGAACTCACAGTTCCTCAACTGGATTGTCAAGACCGCAGGATATGAAGGGACGAACGATGCCAGAAGCCGCAGTTGGGCTAGCTGGGGGAAGGATTCGCAGGAGGAAGTCGGCGAAAATATCCCTGGATGCATAGCTGTCTTTTGGAGAACTAGGCCGGAAGATTGGGCTGGAATGGTCGGCATTTATCTGGGAACCGAGGATGGCGGCCGTATGCGTGTTATCGGCGGCAATTTTTACAACGCAGTTGATGCCACCTGGATCAAGTCGTCACAACTCCTCTCATGCCGGCTTGCAAACGATTGGGTCGGCCCGGCTCAGTGAAATTTGCCAAGGGGCAGGAGGCGGCGGTACGCCGCCTCCCATGGGTGTCGATCGAATAGTCTGGCTTGAGGTGTTACTTCTGCCAGCTCTTCACGAGTTCGTCGTAGCCGATGGTCAGCGGCTTTTCCTTCTCGTTCTCGATCTTGAGCTGCGGAGCGAGGTTGCCCTTCTTGACCGCATCGGCATTCCAGTAGGCAAGGTCATGCTCCTCGGCCAGCTTCGGACCGATGTCGCCTTGCACGCCGGCGCGCTCCAAGCGTTCCAGCACCTTCTCCTGCTCGGCGCAGAGCGAGTCCATCGCCTCCTGCGGCGTCTTGGCACCCGACGACGCGTCGCCGATCGCCTGCCACCAGAGCTGCGCCAGCTTCGGATAATCCGGGATGTTCGTGCCGGTCGGCGACCACTGGACGCGGGCCGGCGAACGGTAGAACTCGATCAGACCGCCGAGCTTGGGTGCCCGCTCTGTGAAGCTCTTATCCTGGATGGTCGACTCCCGGATGAGCGTCAGGCCGACATGGCTCTTCTTGACGTCGACGGTCTTCGATACGACGAACTGCGCGTAGAGCCAGGCGGCCTTGGCGCGGTCATCCGGCGTCGACTTGAGCAGCGTCCAGGAACCGACATCCTGATAGCCGAGCTTCATGCCGTCCTTCCAGTAGACGCCGTGCGGCGACGGTGCGAAGCGCCATTTCGGCGTGCCGTCCGCGTTCACCACCGGCAGGCCGTCCTTGACGAAGGATGCCGTGAACGCCGTGTAGGTGAACATCTGCTGGGCCACCTCGCCCTGAGATGGCACCGGGCCGGATTCGGAGAAGGTCATGCCCTGGGCGGCGGCCGGCGCGTAGGCCTTCAGCCAGTCCAGATACTTCTGGATCGCGTAGACCGAGGCGGGGCCGTTGGTGTCGCCGCCGCGCGCCACACAGGAGCCGACGGGCCGTGATTTCTCGTCGACCTTGATGCCCCATTCATCCACCGGCAGACCGTTCGGGATGCCCTTGTCGCCATTGCCGGCCATGGACAGCCAGGCGTCGGTGAACCGCCAGCCGAGCGACGGATCCTTCTTGCCGTAGTCCATGTGGCCATAGACCTTCTTGCCGTCTATCTCGCGGCCGGTGAAGAACTCGGCGATGTCCTCATAGGCCGACCAGTTGACCGGCACGCCGAGGTCGTAGCCATACTTCGCCTTGAAGTCGGCCTTGTTCTTCTCGTCGTTGAACCAGTCGTAGCGGAACCAGTACAGGTTCGCGAACTGCTGGTCGGGAAGCTGGTAGAGTTTTCCGTCCGGCGCGGTGGTGAAGGATTTTCCGATGAAGTCATCGAGGTCGAGGTTCGGGTTGGTGACGTCCTTGCCCTCATTGGCCATCCAGTCTGTCAGGCTTCGCGCCTGCTGGTAGCGCCAATGGGTGCCGATGAGGTCCGAGTCGTTGACATAGGCGTCGTAGATGTTCTCCTTGGACTGCATCTGCGTCTGGAGCTTTTCGATCACGTCACCCTCGCCGATGAGGTCGTGGGTGATCTTGATGCCGGTGATGGCGGTAAACGCGGGCGCCAGGACCTTCGACTCGTAGCTGTGTGTATCGATGGTCTCGGAGACCACCTTGATGTCCATGCCGGCGAAGGGCTTCGCCGCGTCGATGAACCATTGCATCTCGGCTTCCTGTGCCGCCCGGTCCAAAGTCGACAGATCGCCGATCTCGGCATCCAGAAAAGCCTTGGCCTCGTCCATGCCGGCGAAGGCCTGACTGCTGCCCAGAATGAGTGCAATGACGCTGGTTGATGCTAAAATATGCCGTCGCATGCGATTCCTCCCTTTTCAAAGGTTTTCAAGTGCGATCGAGGCGGTCGCCGGCACGCGGCCGCCTCAACGAGTTTTCCCCCTCTATACGTAGCGAAATACGCCGATGGCGTAGACCACGGAGAGAGCGAGAGCCCACCACAGGCTGGGTCCGACAAGACCCAGCCAAGCGAGATGGATGAAGGCGCTGCCGAGCAGCGAAACGAACAGACGATCGCCGCGCGTCGTCTCGAAACGCAAAATGCCGACCCGCGGATTGCCGCCCGGCGAGGCGTATTCCCACACCGCCATCAGGCAAAGCAGCAGAAGGATGGTGAGGAAGAACAAGGCGGTCGGGAACGTCCACGCCATCCAGCCAGCCCCGAGCGAGCCGAACCAGTCGATCGCGTCGTCCTTTCTGGGCAGCGCGGCGACCAGAAGCCCGGCGGCGGCAAGATAGGCTACGAGGACCGCGCCCAAGGGGATTTGCCAGCTGCGAGTGGCGGTCATGAGGCTTCTCCCCCTACCTGTCCCTCGGACAAGGATGGCTCGATAGTGGCCGCAGCCAAGGCGGAGCAGATGCCCGCAAGATGATGCAGGGCATGCCACGGCAGGCCAAGCGAAAGCGGGGATTCGGGGTCGCCGATTTCATCGCGAAGGTCGCCCAGGTCGTCAGCTATGTCCGACACGACCAGGTCCGGCTTTTCGGCAGAGAAGATATCGGTCGGAAATACCGACCAGTATGTCGCTCGACCAACCTCGATCGTCTCGATACCGGATGCCGCAAGCTTATCGAATACCGCCAGGGCAATTTTTCTTACCTCCCGCACCGAGATTGTCTGGCGGTCGCTCATCACACCCTCCCCAGGGCAAAGCCCTTGGCGATGTAGTTGCGCACGAACCAGATGACGAGCGCGCCTGGGATGATGGTGAGCACGCCGGCCGCCGCCAGCACGCCCCAGTCGAGGCCGGAGGCCGAGACGGTGCGGGTCATGATCGCAGCGATCGGCTTTGCATCCGTAGTCGTCAGCGTGCGGGCGATCAGCAGTTCCACCCAGGAGAACATGAAGCAGAAGAAGGCGGCGACGCCGACGCCGCTGGCGATCAGCGGCATGAAGATTTTTACGAAGAATTTCAGGAACGAATAGCCGTCGATATAGGCGGTCTCGTCGATCTCCTTCGGCACGCCGGACATGAAGCCTTCCAGGATCCACACTGCCAACGGCACGTTGAACAGGCAGTGCGCCAGCGCCACCGCGATATGCGTGTCGATCAACCCGAAGGCCGAATAGAGCTGGAAGAACGGCAGCGCGAACACCGCCGGCGGCGCCATGCGGTTGGTCAGCAGCCAGAAGAACAGGTGCTTGTCGCCGAGGAAGCGATAGCGTGAGAAGGCATAGGCGGCGGGCAACGCCACGACGATCGAAATCACCGTGTTCATCACCACATAGATGATCGAATTGATATACCCCGAGTACCAGGAGGGATCGGTGAAAATGACCCGGTAATTGCCCAGGGTCGGATTGTTGGGCCAGAGCGAGAAGGTGCCCAGAATCTCCTGATTGGTTTTGAAGCTCATGTTGATGAGCCAATAGATCGGCAGCATCAGGAAGATGATGTAGAGCGTCGGCACCAGCCACCAGAACCGGCTCTCGTCGCCGCGCCGGCGCATGGCGCGGGAAACCGCGTCCTGCCCGGCCGCGACAGTGCCGGCGGGTGCGGCGCCGAGATCCCCGGCTCGGGCACTGGCGGCGGTGGTCTTCACATCCGCCATCTCAGCGCTCCGCGTCGTAGTTGGTCATGACGGTGTAGAACACCCACGACAGGAGCAGGACAATGAGGAAGTAGATGATCGACATCGCCGCCGCCGGGCCGAGGTCGAACTGCCCGACCGCCATCTTGACCAGGTCGATCGACAGGAACGTCGTCGAATTGCCCGGGCCGCCGCCGGTCACCACGAACGGCTCGGTGTAGATCATGAAACTGTCCATGAAGCGCAGCAGCACTGCGATCAGCAGCACGCGGTTCATCTTGGGAAGCTGGATGTAGCGGAAGATCGACCAGCGCGAGGCCCCGTCGATCTTGGCGGCCTGGTAATAGGCATCAGGGATCGAGACCAGACCAGCGTAGCAGAGCAGAACGACCAGGCTCGTCCAGTGCCAGATATCCATGACGATCACCGTCACCCAGGCATCGAACGGGTCGTTGACATAATTGTAGTCGATGCCGATCGCCTCCAGCGAATGGCCAAGCAGGCCGATGTCGACGCGGCCGAACACCTGCCAGATCGTGCCGACCACGTTCCACGGGATCAGCAGCGGCAGCGCCATCAGCACAAGGCAAACCGGCACGCCCCAGCCGCTCTTCGGCATGTTGAGCGCTATGAAGATGCCGAGCGGGATCTGGATCGCCAGGATGACGAAGGAGAAGATGAGGTTGCGGCCCATCGCCTCCCAGAACCGGTCGGAACTCAGCATCTCCTGGAACCACTCGGTTCCGGCCCAGAAGAACTCGTTGTTGCCGAAGGTGTCCTGCACCGAATAGTTGACGACCGTCATAAGCGGGATCACCGCCGAGAACGCCACTAGGAGCAGCACCGGCAGCACCATGAACCAGGCCCGGTTGTTCCAGGTCTTGTTCATCGAACGCCCCCCGTCTCTATGCGCCAGGAATCGGCGTAGAGGTTTATGCCGGCTGGATCGAAGGCTATGCGCGGGTCGGCAGGCAGCTCCTCGTCCTCGTGAAGGATCGCGGCGATCTCGCGTCCTTCCAGCGTGGCGCGAACCACCTTGTGGCGGCCGATGTCCTCGACCTTGGTGACAGAGACGGGCATGCCGGATGTTCCGAGCCTGACATACTCCGGCCTGATGCCGAGTTCGACCGTGCCGCTCGCGCCCGCAGGCGCGCCCGGCAGTGCGACCACATGCCCGCCCAGCCGCGCGCTGGCTCCATCGACCTCGACAGGGATCACGTTCATGCCCGGCGAGCCGATGAAATAACCGACGAAAGTATGCCTTGGCCGTTCGAACAGTTCGGCCGGCGTGCCGATCTGCACGATCTCACCGTCATACATCACCACCACTTTTTCCGCGAAGGTCAGCGCCTCGGTCTGGTCATGTGTGACATAGACCATGGTGTAGCCGAAGCGCTTGTGCAGCTGCTTCAACTGCGAGCGCAGCACCCATTTCATATGCGGGTCGATGACGGTCAGCGGTTCGTCGAACAGGATGGCGTTGACGTCGGAACGCACCAGCCCGCGGCCGAGCGAGATCTTTTGCTTCTGGTCGGCGGTGAGCCCCCTCGCCCGGCGTTTCGCCCAGTCGGCGAGGTCGATCATGTCGAGCGTCTCGCGCACCTTGCGGTCGACCTCGGCCTCCGGCACGCCGCGGTTGCGCAGCGGGAAGGCCAGATTGTCGTAAACGGTCATGGTGTCGTAGATGACCGGGAACTGGAACACTTGGGCGATGTTGCGCTCCTGCGTCGAGGTGTGGCTGACGTCGCGGCCATTGAACAGCAGCCTTCCATGCGAGGCGTGCAGAAGCCCGGATATGATGTTGAGCAGCGTGGTCTTGCCGCATCCCGAAGGGCCCAGCAGCGCATAGGCGCCGCCGTCCTCGAAGGTGTGGTCCACTTCCTTCAGCGCGTAATCCTTCGGCGAGGTCGGATTCGCCGTGTAGGCATGGCGGATATGGTCGAGATCGATGCGTGCCACCCCTCCCTCCTCAAGCCGCCAGCTTCCGCCGCGAAGCCGCCGAACGGCCGGCCGCGTCGAACACCATGATGTGGCGCGGGTCGATGAACACTTCGACCGTCTCGTCCGCCTCGAACACTCTTATGCCGGGCGTCAGCATCACCCATTTCGCGTCGGCGAAATGCAGATGAACGAAACTCTCGGAGCCGGTGATTTCCGTCACCGTCACTTTGGCCGGTACGGAGACGGCGTTCGCCGTCGGCCGCGTCAGCGACAAATGATGCGGCTGGAACCCGACCGTGTAGGCACCGTCGGCAATGCCGGAAAGTTCCGGGGGCACGGGCAGCCCCACGCCGCCGTCGAGCAGGAAGCGCGCGCCCTCCTTGCGCATGACGATGGTGTTCAGCGGCGGATCGGAGAAGGTTTTGGCGGTAATCAGATCGACGGGCTGGCGGAAGACGTCGATGGTCGGCCCGAACTGGGTGACGCGGCCTTGCGACAGGGTCGCTGTGTTGCCGCCGAGCAGCAGCGCTTCGTGCGGCTCCGTGGTCGCATAGACGAAGATCGTGCCGGCCTCCGCGAACAGCTTTGGCAGTTCGGCGCGCAGTTCCTCGCGCAGCTTGTAGTCGAGATTGGCGAGCGGTTCGTCGAGCAGCACGAGGCTGGCATTCTTCACGATGGCGCGGGCAAGTGCCGTCCGCTGCTGCTGGCCGCCGGACAGGTTGAGCGGCGTGCGCTGCAGATAGGGCGTCAGTTTCATCAACTCGGCCGCGCGCTTCACCTCGCGATCGATCCTGGCCTGATCGGTGCCGGCGACGCGCAGCGGCGAGGCGATGTTTTCATAGACGGTCATCGCGGGATAGTTGATGAATTGCTGGTAAACCATTGCGACGTTTCGCTTTTGCACGGCGATGCCGGTGACGTCCTTGCCGTCGAACCAGACAGAGCCGGAAGTGGGGGCGTCGAGGCCAGCCATCAGCCGCATCAGGCTGGTCTTGCCGGACAGAGTCGGCCCGAGCAGCACGTTGAGCGAGCCGTGGCGAAGCGTCAGCGAAACGTCGCGAATGTGATCCGCGCCCGCCACCGATTTCGTCACGTTTCTCAGTTCGAGCATTCCGCCTCCTCCCAGGCCCGTGCTTGCCGACTATCTTGCCGCCTACTCCGCCGCAGCGCGATCCCCCTGCGCCGCGCTCATGTACTGGTCGAGCGCAGCTGCCTGCTCCTCGCTCAGCCTAAGGCCGCGCTTGGTCCTGCGCCACAGCACGTCGTTGGCCGTCACCGCCCATTCGTGCTGCATGAGATAGCGCACCTCGGCCTCGAACAGGTCGGCGCCGAAGTTGCGGCCGAGATCGGCCTGCGAACGCGCTAGGCCCAACAAAGTGCGGGCGCGCGTGCCGTAAAGGCGTGTCAGGCGGCGGGCATGAGGCAGATCCAGGAAAGGATAGGACGCCTTCAGTTTCGCGGCCTCTGCTTCAAAACCGTCCGCAGCGAAATCGCCGCCCGGCAGCGTGGCGCCTGCCGTCCACGGCTTGCCGCGCTTGCCGAGATGCTCCTCGATCTTCTCAAGCATCGATTCAGCGAGCCGCCGGTAAGTGGTTATTTTTCCACCGAAAACATTGACGATCGGTGCCTGGCCGCTGCCGCCTTCGGCCTTCAGCACATAATCGCGCGTCGCCTCCTGCGCCTTCGACGCGCCGTCGTCATAAAGCGGGCGCACGGCCGAATAGGTCCAGACGATGTCGGAGCGGCGTACCGGCTCCGCGAAATATTCGCTTGCGGCATCGCAGAGATAGTCGGTTTCGACATCGCTGATACGCGCATCCTTCGGATCGCCGACGAAATCCTGGTCGGTGGTGCCGATGAGCGTGAAGTCCACTTCGTATGGAATTGCGAAGATGATGCGGCCGTCGCGGTTCTGGAAAAAATAGGCGCGCGGATCGTCGAATTTCTTGCGAACGACAATATGGCTGCCGCCGACAAGGCGCACATTGTGCACGTCGTTCTGGCCGACCGTGCCCGACAGCACACGGTCCACCCAAGGGCCGGCCGCATTGACGATCAGCCTGGCCTTGACCGTCGCGGTCGCGCGGCCGCGCGTATCCTCGATGACGATCGACCAGTGTCCGTTCTCGCGGCGGGCTTCGACCACCTTGGTGCGTGTGCGGATGACCGCGCCGCGATCGGCAGCGTCGCGGGCGTTGAGCACCACGAGGCGTGCATCGTTGACCCAGCCGTCGGAATATTCAAATGCCTTTTTGAAAAGCGGCTTGAGTGGCTTGCCGGCGGGATCACGCGTCATGTCGAGCGTCTTCGTCGCCGGCAGCAGCTTGCGTCCGCCTATATGGTCGTAAAGAAAGAGGCCGAGGCGCAGGAGCCAGGCCGGCCGCAGGCCCTTGGCGTGCGGCAGGACAAATCGCATCGGCCAAATGATGTGCGGGGCCATCTTCCACAGCACCTCGCGTTCCATCAGCGCCTCACGCACCAGCCGGAACTCGAAATGCTCGAGATAGCGCAAGCCGCCATGGATCAGTTTGGTGGAGCCGGACGACGTGCCGCTCGCCAAGTCGTTCATCTCGCAGAGGAAAACCGAGTAACCACGGCCGACGGCGTCACGTGCGATGCCGCATCCGTTGATGCCCCCGCCGATAACGAACACGTCATGGATCGCGCTTGCGTCCAACAATCCCTCCACGCTTTCGCAATGCAGCATTTTGCCAACACCGAAAGTCTGTTGGGATTATTTCGAAATAATAACGAATGTCAAACGAAAATAACCGGAGTGTGCGGCGGGGCCTGATCAGGAGGAAGCGAGCCGCTCGGTCTCCACAAGCTCGACCTCGTTTTCCTCGCAGATGCGGCGGATTGCCGGAAGTTCGCAAAGGTCGGTGATAAAGGTGTTCACTTGCGAGAGATGACCAATGCGCACAGGCGCGGTTCGCTCGAACTTGGTTGCATCCGAAACCAGGATGACATGGCGAGCATTGGCGATGATCGCCTGCGCGACCTTCACCTCGCGAAAATCGAAATCGAGCAGCGCGCCGTCATGGTCGATAGCCGAGGCGCCGATCACCGCATAGTCAACCTTGAACTGCTTGATAAAATCGACCGCCGCCTCGCCGACTACGCCGCCGTCAGAGCCGCGCACGACACCGCCGGCGATCACCACCTCAATGCCGGGATAGACCCTCATCCTGTTGGCGACATTGATGTTATTGGTGATGACCATAAGGCCGGCATGGTCGAGCAGCGCCTTGCTGACCTCCTCCGTCGTGGTACCGATGTTGATGAACAGCGATGCATTGTCGGGAATGATGCGGGCCGCCGCGCGGCCGATCGCCTCCTTCTCGGAAGCCGCGATCTTGCGCCGCGCCTCATATTCGACATTGGCGATGCCCGAGGGAAAAAGCGCGCCACCATGGATGCGCGAAAGCAAGCGTTGATCGCACAAGTCATTGAGATCCTTGCGGATCGTCTGGGGAGTCACGCTGAAATGCGCTGCAAGGTCGTCAACCAGGACGCGGCCGTGATCCTTCGCCATCTGCATGATTTCAGAATGGCGTGGCGACAGATACATTAGTCTTCCTCCCGGTTTCGTTTTGACGTCTTCTAGTACGAAACGAAAGTCGGTGATAGCCCAATGCCCGCCGCAGCGCCGCCGCGAGCCGCCGGCAACGGCTGAGCCTCCCGGCGGGCAGATGTCCGGGATAGCGTTCGATTTGTGATCGACGTTGTTTCAAGCCACGCGACGCCGGAGCCGCCGACAAGCAGGATCAGTGGAATGCAGGCGATGCTATTCCTGCTTCTGGCGGGCCTGCACCGGCTTCAGTCTGACGTCCCTTTGAGGACGCTTCAGGATCTTGGCGAGTTCCGGAACCTCGGCCGGCTGACGATTGCGCAGCGGCGCCTTGACCGCCATACCGTCGACGATTCGCAGCACGCTGTCGTAGAAATCGGATCCCGCCGCCGATTTTGGCGGCTCGGCCTCGTGCATGACACTGATCACCGTGATTGCGGGGCAATTGTCCTTGATCGCCTGGTGGAAAGCCGTCTTTGCCTGCACGTCCAGCGCGCCGGTCGCCTCGTCGAGGAAAAGCAGACCGGGCTTGTGCAGCAGGATGCGCGCCAGCACCAGCCTTTGCTTCTGGCCGCCTGACAGTGTCTCGTCCCACAGTTTTCCGTCGCGGCTGGCGTCGGCCAGCCATTCGATGAATTCGCCCAGCCCCGACCTGTGCATGGCGGCGGCAACGGCGGTGTCGGCGTGGTCCCCTTCGTCGCCGGGAAGGCAGATGAGTTGTTTGAGCGACACCGGCGGCAGCCGCACGTCCTGCGCGGCATAGAAGACCGGCACGCCGTCGGGGAAGGAAACGTCACCGCCGCCATGCGGCCACAGACCGTTGATCGCCTTGATCAGACTGGACTTGCCGGAACCGGACTCGCCCTTGACGAAGGTCCATTCGCCGCGCCGGAAGCGCAGGATCGGCGCGGCCACGAACGGTATCGCATCGTCGCCGGCATGCATGAGCTCGAGGTTGCGCACGGTCAGGCCGAACACCGCGTGCTGGCGGGCATAGCTGAAATCGAAGCGTCCGGTCGAGCGGTAGAAGTCGTCAGGGTGCTGCACGCGCTCGATGGCCTCCGCCAGATCGGTGATGCGGCGTGCATTGGCCTTCAGCGAGGCGATCGCCGGCATGACGTGGATGAACCACGAACATTCGCGGATCAATTGGTTCACCAGCTCGGCGCCGGTGACGTAGTTCCTCAGGCTGATGTTGTTGTTGATGTAGGGCAGAAGTCCAGGCCCGTAGGAGATGATCCTGAAGGCGACGAAATCATAGATGAGTTGGAAGGACTTGAAGCCCGAATCGAACCAGTTGAGGCGCGCCCAGACGCGGTCGATGCCGGCGTAGAGGCTGGCGTTCATCTGCCGCTGCACCGCCTCGCCATGCGATGCGGCAACGTGGAAGCTGCGACGCAGGAATGTCGTCAACTCGCCGCGATAGCTGCCTTCGGCCTTCTGGCTGGCGACCGTCAGGCGCTCCAGGGCACGGCCGATCCACAGCGCGAACCAAGTGTTCAGCGGAACATAGGCGGCGACCACCGCGAAGGCGAGAACGGCCGCGCCATACTGGCCGAGGAATTCGAGGCCGTCGATCGCCGTCGACGTCTCGATCAGCTTCTGGCCGACGAAGAACAGAGAGCTGACCACGCCCATGACGCCCATGGCCAACCCGATCGCACCACCCGCCATGTCCTTGATCGATTCGTGGACGCGCTGGTCGATGTTGTCGGGCGGCGGCAATTCATTGCCGTCGACAGAGCGGGCGGCGTGCTGGACGTGGAAATGAGTGTGATTGGCGTCGAGCAGCGCGTCGTTGAAGCGGCCATTCAGCCAGCCCCGCCATTTGCGGTGCAAGGTCGTGGATAGGAGATGGCGTATGCCGGTGAGCACGATCTCCTTGGCGACGACGAGGAAAACCAGGAAACCCGCGGTGCTCAGGATGGAGGCAAGCGGCGCTTCGTTGCCCGGCCAATGGTAAAGCGCGATGGCGCTGGTCAGATCACCGCCCGCCTCGGCCAGCCATACGCCGACCTTGCTTGAGAAAGCCGTGAGAAGCGCGATGGCCGCGGTGAGGATCCAGGCCTCCCGCCACCGCTCGGAGAACCAGTAGGCCCGCATCAGGCCCCAAAAACCGCGCATACCCGATACCGGCGTCAGCGGCGGTAACTGAGCCTTGTCTTTGCGCCACCTGCGGAACAGACGTGGCGCAGGCCCGAAGACCCACGTCCGAATCAAGGATTCCACCCCATGCCCTTTTTTTGGAATCGTAACACTTTTCGCGGTTTTTCAAACCGAAATGTCTGAAGCCGCCTAAGAAACGGGCGTCAACTTAAAGTGTCAGGTACCCACTTCGGAAGGCTAAGGGTGTGTTTCTCAAGGGATTAAGCGGGATCACTCACCCGCCGATCAAGCGTTCGTGAACTGCCCGAATGACGACTTCTTAACGACTGCGAATCGGCGTGAAAAGAGATTCGCGAAATACTTACGATGACCATCGGCGAGGCGCCGAAATCACCCGAGACGCACACCGGCGAAATGGTTTACGCGGCACATCTGCGCCATGAGGGAGTAGGCCCGACCCAGTCAAAGGACGCGCTGTTTGCGCAGGCCGCTCTACTGCGAGAGGGACCTGCAAATAGAACCCGCGTCAAGACGGTTGCCGTAGATGCGGATCAAGATTCCGCAAGCCGCCCTCGCCCACTCTTCCAGCCGCCCACCCAGCGGATAACCGCCGAGTTCCGCGGGACGCTCGGTCTTGGCGTCCCATACCATCGAAGTGCCCGACGGCTCCGGCAAACAACTGAACCTCGGCCTATTCATCTCCACGACCACCTCCGACAAACGCCAACGCCGGCCCGTCGAATCGGTTCATGAGGAATCAAGTCATGATTAACGGTAGGTTAGGATCGGCGACGGCTCCAAACGAGACGAGAAAACCGGCTGTCTCACCGGGAACTCCCGTCGCGCCGTGCGAGACGGGAACGCAACCAGCCCGGCGCCTCGCCAACCCGGAGGACCCGATCCTTGCGGGCCTGCGGTATGCCCCAATGCTCGCGATAGATTTCCTCGAAGAGGAATTTAACGGGATGCATGATCATGCTCCTTAGGATTTGAATCGATCCAAAGACAGACCCGTGAAAAGCCCTTCTGCCCTCCGGTCGGACCTCCGGCGCCAGCCGATCACGTCCCAGCGCACCGAATGGCGGTCGGCGCGCGGAATGCCCCAGTCGTTGCGGTAGATGTCCTCGAACACGTAGCTTAGCGGATGCATCGCACCCTCCTTCAGAATCTATATCGACCCAATCAAGAGCCTATCGCTCATTTTGGATCGATTCAAGAATAGACCTTCTCTGCGCGATGTCAAGCATAATTTGAATCGATCCAAGATTTGCGCTATATGTCTCCTGACAAATTCGGGGGTATAAGCGACCCGATCAAAGGGAGCGGAGTTGGCAAAGAGACCGATCAGGCTGGCGGACGTGGCCGTCGAGGCGGGCGTGTCGCATGGCACCGCGTCCAACGCCTTCAGCCGTCCGGAGATCGTGCGTGAAGAGGTGCGCGAGCGGGTATTCGCGGCCGCGCAGAAACTTGGGTATGCCGGCCCTGACCCACGCGGCAGGCTGTTGCGCGCCGGAAAAGTCAACGCCATCGGCGTCGCCACGGCGGAACCTCTCTCCTATTTTTTCGACGACCCGTTCGCCCGCGTTGTCATGTCAAGCATCACGCAGGCCTGCGATGCCACCGGCGCCGGCATATCGCTGGTTTCGGCCGTCAACCAGGAGCAGCTCGCTTGGAACATCCAGAGCGCGGTGGTCGACGGATTCATCGTGTTCTGCATCGAAGGCGGCTCGCGGTTGGTCGACCTCACCCGAGAGCGCCGGCTGCCTTTCGTGGCGCTGGACTACGGCTTTGACGACGATTCGATTTCGACGATCGGCGTCGACGATGTCGCGGGCGCCCGGATGGCGGCGCTGCACCTGACCGGACTGGGGCACCGGCGCTTCGCGGTTCTGTCGCTGCAACTGGCCGATGTCACGGCCGGCGCGATCTCCTGGGTCGAGGCGGACAAGGCGGTCTATGCCGGCACACGCGACCGGTTGCGCGGTTACGCCGAGGAACTCGCCGCCGCCGGCATCGCCACGAACGACATTCCGCTCTACGAGACAGACAATGACTGGCCAAGCACCGCGGCCGGCCTGGAACACCTTTTCGCCGCGCCTAACCCGCCCACGGCGATCCTGGCGATGTCCGACAAGGTGGCGCTGCATGCGCTGGACTGGTTCAAGGCGCGCGGCATCGCCGTGCCGCGCGACGTGTCGGTTGTCGGTTTCGACGGCGTGCCGGAAGGCCTTGTGTCCGACCCGCCACTGACGACGATAAGCCAGCCGATGGCCGAGATGGGCCGCCGCGCCGTCCAGACCATCCTCGGCTTCGACGGGACGAACCGGCGCGAGACTCTGGACGTCGCGCTTACCGTGCGCGGCTCGACCGCGCCGCCGCCGGTTTGAGGCGGCGGCCGGGTCCGGGACGGATCATTCGGACGATCCGTTCACGATCGCTTTTCATTCCGAGCCCGCTTCGTGGTAGATGGAAGGCAATCCCCTGTTTTGCGCCCGATCGAGAGGGAGTGTCTGGCGATGAATATGAGGTTTCGCGCGCTGCTGGCCGCCTTTGCATTGGCCGGCGCGGGTTGGCTGGCGGTGGTGCCTGTTTCCGCACAGTCGAAGACCGGCGGCTGCGCGCTGGAACAGATTGGCGGCACCGACCGGCATCGCGTGCGCTGCACGAACGGCCTGTCGATCGTCGTCGAGCCCGGCGCGCGCTACACGCTGCTCGACCGAGACCGCAACGGTGAGACGGACGCGGTGCGCCTGGCCGAAAAGGCGCTTTTGCTGGAGTTTCCCGATGGCGGCGCGCCCGCCGGTTTCGAGGTGATCACGCCCCAGGCGATCGCCGCTGTGCGCGGCACGAAATGGGCGGTCGACGTCGAGGCCGAAAAGACATCGGTCTTCGTCGAGCGTGGCAGCGTCGCGGTCGCGCGCGAGTCGGGCGAGCACAGGGTGACGCTCTCCGCCGGCGACGGTGTCGATGTCGGCCCTGGCTCAGGCCCACTGACGGTCAAGCAGTGGCCTGCACGCCGCGTCACGGCGCTGATGGCCCGATTCGGCCGATAGTCGCGCATGCGCGCACGCCGGCTGTCGGTTCTGATCGCCATCATGTTGGCCGGACTGTGGGGCGCCGGCCTCGGCCTCATGCATCTTCGTGGCGGCGTCTGGTTTCTCGACCGGGTCGAGGCCACCATGGTCGACCTGCGGCTGATGATGCGCGGGCCAAGGCCTGCTCCCGACCTCGTCACCATCGTTGCCATTGACGACGAGACGGCGCGGCAGGCAGGGGGCTATCCGCTGCCACGCGCCGTGCTTGCCCGCGTCGTCGCGGATATCGCTCGGATGCAGCCAAAGGCGATTGCCGCCGACCTGCTGTTCGTCGATCCCGGGCCGGGCGACGGCGACATGCTGCTGGCCGAGGCGCTGAAGTCCGCACCGGCCGTTATCGCCGCCGCGGCGGTGTTTCCCGAGGACCGGCAGCTTGCACCGGGCAGCGGCTCTCTGGAGGGCGTACCGGTGGCGCAACGCCTGCTGGCGCCGCTGGAGGTCTTCTCGCAAGCCGCGGCAATCGGCGTCGTCAACGTCTCCACCGACCAGACCGGAACGCCGCGTTTCGTGCCGATGCTTTTCCGCAGCGGCGATCAGCTCGAGACGTCGCTGCCGCTGCGCGCCGCTTCGATCGCCACACAGACCGAGCCGGTGATCGAGCCGGGGCGGATCGCGGTGGGCGGCAAGAGCATCCGCACCGACATCGGCCAGGCGCTGCCGCTCGCCTTCTACGGCCCTCGCGGCACGGTGCGCACCGTCAGCGCCGCCGACGTGCTGGCGGGACGGTTCGATCCCGGTCTGATCAAGGGTCGCGTGGTGGTCATCGGCGCGACCGTGACCGGCGGCGGCGACGTGTTCCCGACGCCGTTCGATCCGATTCTGCCCGGCGTCGAGGTCATCTCCACCGCGATCCTGCACTTGATGACAGGCGACGGGCTGGTGCGAGACAGCGCGACGCGCCTCGCCGATGCCGGGATTGCCGTGGTTCTGCCGATGGTCATGATTGGGCTGCTGGCCTGGCGACGCAACGCCGCCGGCCTGATCCTCGCTGCGGCCGTGTTGCTGCTGGCGCTCGCCGTCAACGTGTTCGCATTCCGTCAGGGCATATGGCTGAGTGCCGCGCTGCCAATCACAGCCGCCGGGGTGCCGGCGCTGCTGTTCGGCGGCACGCAGCTCTGGCTCGGGCGGCGAAGCGCTCAGCATTTCGCCACGCAGAGCGCGCTGCTGCAGCGCATCCAGGCGCCGGGCCTCGGCCAGTGGCTGGCCCGTGACCCCGATTTCCTGGTCGAACCGGTGCGTCAGGACGCGGCGGTGGTGTTCGTCGACCTGTCCGGCTTTACCGGCCTCAGCGAGACGCTCGGCCCCGGCGCAACGCGCGAGCTGCTCGATGTCTTCTACGACATGGTCGCGGACGAGGCGTCGGCCAGCGGCGGCGCCGTCACCAGCTTCATGGGCGATGGCGCGATGATCCTGTTCGGCCTGCCCCAGCCCGAACCCGTCGATGCCGCGAATGCCGCCCGCTGCTGCGTGTCCTTGTCACGGCGGGTCCGGCATTGGATCGCGACCTTGCCGGGTCCCGTTGCCGCGAGGCTGGGATACAAGATCGGGGCGCATTTCGGGGTGGTGGTGGCCTCACGACTGGGGCGAGGCGAAAACCAGCAGATCACGGTGACCGGCGATACGGTCAACGTCGCCAACAGGCTGATGGAAGTGGCCGCCAGCCGGCAGATGCCGGTGGCGGTCAGCGACGCCCTGATGCAGGCTTCGGGCCGTGAACCTTTTGCTGCCGGCCGGCTCGACGGACCGATGCAGGCCGCGCTGCGCGGCCGGGTGGAAACGCTGCCGGCCTGGGGGTGGCGGGACGCGGAAGCGACCTGACGCAAGTCCGCCGTCAGCCTCCCGGCAGCCCTGTTCGCCACTCACACCAGCCAGTTTCCGTGCACCCAGCCGGTCTTGTCGTGCTGCCCCACAGCATTGAGCGTCGTAACCTCGACCCAGCCGCCATCGCTTCCCATCGGCGCCACCAGCGTGCCGTCGGGAAGGCTGACAATCGCCGCGAAAGTCGTTCCCGGCCCCTTGCGCAGGTTCAGGCCGGTCGCAGAATGGACGCGCATCGTCGTTCCGAAATCCTCCGCGCGGCCAAACACCTTGGCACGGAAGGCATTCAGGTCGAAGGCAGGCCCGGGATCCTGCTTTCGGATCGGCGCGATATCGTCATGGCCGAGCACATTCTCTTCGGGAATGCCATATCTGGAGACGATCGCTGCTGCGGCGGCGACCGTCGCGTCGATCTGGTCCTCGTCGAAAATCTCCCACGCATTGATCCTGGAGGGTTCAAAATTCTTGTGCCGCCTCAGCACCACCCGGGAATCCGGCACGATGGTTCCCGTCCAGCTACGCCACGCGCCATGGGCGCCATGCAGAAGCCCCCAATTGGCGATCTCGATGCCGACCGAATGGCTGTTCAGCCCATCGACGCCTTTCCAGCTCGAGCGGCCGGCATGCCAGGCGATCCTGTCGAAACTCATCATCTGGGTGATCGCGCCATTGTGGTCGACCACCAGATGCGCGGAAGCTTTCGCCGCCGGGTTGTTGAACCAGCTCACGGTGCCCGAACCCGACGCTCCTGCCGTATAGTGGATGATCAGAAATCTCGGCACGCCGCCATACAGGCCGCCACCGCCGTTCGGCGTTTCGTCGTAGGCCATCTGCCGATTGTCGTTGCCTACCAGCCTGTGAGTTGCGTTGACCTTCATATTCGTCTCCTGATTGAACAGGAGAAGCATATGTTTGGCTCGGGCGAGGGGGACAAAGGCTACTCTAAAAGCCAGAAAACAGGTCGGAACACCTACGGGCCAAGCGCCCCAAGATCTTGAAACGATTGTCTATTTCGGTAAGGGAAATTTCCGAACCAAGGCAATCTTTCCCCCGAAAACAAAAATCTCTCCCCGCTGTCTAACCCACGCCCATGCGGTTCCAGGCATCGAGCCCGGCGATCTTGTAGGCCTCGGCCAGCGTCGGATAGTTGAAGGTGTTGTTGACGAAGAAATCCACCGTGCCGCCGAGATTGATCACCGCCTGGCCGATGTGGATAAGCTCGGTGGCGCCTTCGCCCACGATATGCGCGCCAAGCAGTCGGCGCGTATCCAATGAAAAGATCAGTTTCAGAAAACCGGAATCGACACCCATGATGTGGCCGCGCGAGGTCTCGCGGAAGCGTGCCACGCCGCATTCATAGGGCTCGCCGCTCTTGCGCACCTCCTCCTCCGACTGCCCGACGGTGGAGATCTCCGGCACGGCATAGATGCCGTAGGGAAAGGTGGCGGGCGGCGGCGGCAGCGGCACGCCGAAGGCGTGGCAGGCGGCCACCCTGCCCTGCTCCATAGAGGTCGATGCGAGGCTCGGAAAGCCGATGACGTCGCCGGTCGCATAGATGTTCGGGATGGAGGTCTGAAAAGTCTGGGCGTCGACCTCGATGCGGCCGCGCGAATCCGCTTTGATGCCGATGGCATCGAGCCCGAGGCTGCCGACATTGCCGCTGCGGCCCGCCGCATAGAGAAGAATGTCGGTGCGCACCACGCGCCCGTCGGCCAGCAGCGTCTCGACGCCGGTCGGCCCGACCTTCACCTCCTTGACCGCCGCGCCCAGCCGCAAGGTGACGCCGCGGTCGCGCAACTGGTGCATGAAATCGTCGACCAGTTCGCGGTCGACGAAGTCCAGAATGGTCTGGCGCGATTCGATCAGCGTCACCGGCACATCGAGCGCCGAGAAGATCGTGGCATATTCGACGCCGATGACGCCGCCGCCCACCACGGTCAGCGTGCGCGGCAGGGTCTGAAGCTCCAGAATGTCGTCGCTGTCGAACACCCGCTTGCCGTCGAAGGGCACGTTGGACGGACGGAACGGCCTCGTGCCGACCGACACCAGCGCATTGAGGAAACCGACCTCGTTGTGGACGCCGGCGTCAGTGGTCAAGCTGACGCGATTGGCGTCGATGAATTTCGCCATCGCCTTGATTGAGCGCACGGCATTGCGCATGAACTGGTGCTGCAGCACCTCGACCTCGTGGTCCAGCGTCTTGTGCAGCCGGGCGATCAGGTCGGCCATGACGATGTCCTGCTTGACCCGATAACCGCGGCCGTAAAAACCGCGTTCGCGCCAGCCGGACAGGTTGAGCACCGTCTCGCGCAAGGTCTTCGACGGGATGGTGCCGGTGTGCACGGAGACGCCGCCGAGCCGCCTGCCCTTGTCGACCACCAGCACGGAGCGGCCGAGCTTCGCCGCCTGGACGGCGGCGCGCCGCCCGGACGGCCCGCTGCCGATCACGATCATGTCGTAAGTTTCCATCGAGTTTCCCCGCGAGATGGAATGGCGCCAATCCGGTCAAACTAACGCGACCTATCATTGCTGCACTGCAAATAAACGACAATTTCAGGCGCAACTCAAATCGTTTCAACTGGAGGGAAAACGGTGTTTCGGCTTGCCGGTAACCGGTTCGTGGATCGCCGGTAAGCTTGAATCCGCTGCGCCGCGCACCATCTGACTCCGAGGGCCGGCGGATGGCAAAATCCCGGTCCATGACGAGGCGAAGGCGAAATGAACGAACAGGTGCTTCACGGCGAGATTCTCGGGTCGCGGCTGGACGATGTGCGCGCCTATGACGGCGTGCGGACGCGGCGCATCTTTGCGTTCCTGCTCGACTATGTGATTGTGCTTCTGCTACTGATCCCCTTCGGCATCGTCGTTTTCCTGCTCGGCCTGCTCACCTTCGGGCTTGGATGGGGCCTGTTCGGTATCCTCGCCCCGCTGGTCGCCATCATCTATGTCTGGAATACGCTCGGCGGCCGAAGTCAGGCGACGCTCGGCATGCGGGCTTTCGGCATCCGGCTCGACCGCCTCGACGAAAAACCTGTCGACGGACTATTGGCGGTCGTTCACTCGGTGCTGTTCTGGGCCGGCAACGTCATCCTGACGCCGCTGATCCTGCTGGTCACGCTGTTTTCCGACCGCAAGCGCACGCTGCACGACCTGCTGCTCGGCACGGTGGTGACACGATCCGACCGTTGAAGCGATAGTCGACCGCGCGCCGCCCTCGCTCAAACATGCACCGCAGTTGCGGCAAAACCGCAGCGAGGCGTGCGTGACAAAACCATCGCGCGCTCTTGTGATCGTGCGCTATAAACCCCACCATCAATCTCCTGTTGAATTTTTCGCCGACAAGCCCAAGGTAGAGCGATTCATGGACTGTCCCAGACTCTGATGACTCACCACCCGACCCAGTCGCCCCAGTTCTTCCTGACCGCGCCCTCTCCTTGTCCCTATATCGACGGCCAGTTCGAGCGGAAGGTGTTTACCCACCTGGTGGGCGACAAGGCGCCGGAGATGAACGATCTGCTCACCCAGGGAGGCTTCCGCCGCTCGCAGAACATCGCCTACCGGCCGGCCTGCGAATCCTGCCGCTCCTGCGTGTCGGTGCGCATCCTGGCCGGCGAATTCGAGCCAACCCGCAACATGCGCCGCGTGATGGCCCACAATTCCGACCTGATCGGCGCCATGCACGACGCGGAACCCTCGACCGAGCAATACTCGCTGTTCCGCACCTATCTCGATGCCCGCCACCGCCGCGGCGGCATGTCGGAAATGACGGTTCTCGACTACGCCATGATGGTCGAGGACACGCATGTCGACACGAAGATCATCGAATACCGCAAGCGCGGCCCCGACTCCTTCATCACCGGGCGCGGCGAAGGCGAACTGATCGCGGTGGCGCTTTCCGACAAGATGGCCGATGGCCTCTCGATGGTCTATTCCTATTTCAACCCGGTGCATGACGAGCGCTCGCTGGGCACCTTCATGATACTCGACCATATCGCCCGCGCCCGCGCCGAGGGCCTGCCCCATGTCTATCTCGGTTATTGGGTCAACGGCTCGCGCAAGATGAACTATAAGGTGCGCTTCACGCCGCAGGAGCATCTCGGCCCGAGGGGCTGGGAGCGGTTCCCGAAAGTCGGCTGACGACGACCGGCCGTACCGCCCGTCGCGAGCGACGGAGCGAGCTTTCCCTTGACGACGTATCATCCCGACCATCGCAAGGGCTTGCTGCTGACGGCCATAGGTGGCCTGACGCTCAGCTTCGACGTACCGCTGGTCCGCCTTGCCAGTGGAGATCAATGGACCGTGCTACTGCTGCGCAGTTCGGCGACGCTCGCCGTTGCACTGCTGGTCTGGCTCCTGTGGCGCTGGCTGCGCGGCGACGCGCCGAGACTGGTGCCGGGGCGCCACGGCATCGCCGTCGCGCTGCTCTACGGCCTTTCGTCAGTGGCCTTCGTCGCTGGCGTCTTCCACACAAGCACCGCCAATCTCGTGTTCATCCTGGCCTTTGCCCCGATGTTCGCCGCCCTGCTCGGCTGGCTGTTCCGCGGCGAAAGACCGTCGCGAGCCACGCTGGCGGCGATGGCGCTCATGGTCCTTGGCGTGCTGATCATCGTCGGCGACTCGATCGGCACCGGCAATCTGTTCGGCGACCTGATGGCGCTGGCAAGCGCGCTCATGATTGCCTCGGCAATCACGATAACGCGGATCAGCGGCGACGACATGGGGTTTACAGCGCTCGTCGCGGTGGTCGTCCCGCTCGCCCTCGCTGTTGTGATGACCGGCAAGACCGGTTTTCAGGCCGACGCGCCGTGGTGGATCGTTTTCAACGGCGCCGTCATCATGCCGGTCGCTTTCTTCTGCCTCGCCACGGGCCCGAAATATCTGTCCGGACCGGAAGTAGCGATGTTCTACCTTCTGGAAACGGTGCTTGCGCCGATCTGGGTGTGGATGATCTTTTCCGAAACGCCCACCCGCAACAGCCTGATCGGCGGCGCGATCCTGATCGCCGCGCTGCTGGCGCACTCGCTATGGCAGCTTACCAACAGCCGGCGGCGAAGCGCCGCCGAGGAACTGCGTCATCCGGCTTAGAGCCGGGTAGGGTTTTGGCCGCCCGGCTCCCGACATCTGGGTAAGTCTAGAGCAAGCCCACTGCCCTTTGTGGCGAACCGAGTTCCGGCGGACTTGCCGATACCG
Organism: Mesorhizobium yinganensis; assembly: GCF_040081985.1. Taxonomy (NCBI): domain Bacteria; kingdom Pseudomonadati; phylum Pseudomonadota; class Alphaproteobacteria; order Hyphomicrobiales; family Phyllobacteriaceae; genus Mesorhizobium; species Mesorhizobium yinganensis. The sequence continues at coordinate 48,091 of NZ_JBEBMH010000024.1, forward strand.
TCCGTGGCGAGACAGCGGTCCGTCATACCAGCCCGACCACCGGCACCAATGCGCCATGCATCGCCGAAGCGCCATCCGAGCACAGGAAGGCGATGACCGCGGCGAGCTCGACCGGCTTCACCCATTTCGAAAAGTCGGCCTTCGGCATGCCGGCGCGGTTTTCCGGGGTGTCGATGGTCGAGGGCAGCACGCAGTTGACGTTGATGCCACTCCCGCGCAGTTCCGCCGCCATGGATTCGGTGAGCCGCATCACCGTGCTTTTCGATGCCGTGTAGGCGCCCATGCCGGCGGTGCCCTTCAGCGCGGCGGTCGAGCCGATCGTGACGATCTTTCCGGATTTCCGCGCGATCATGCCGGGAACGGCCGCCCGCACCACATTGACCATGGTCGCGACATTGGCCTTCATCATCCGCTCGGCCAGTTCCGGCGGCGCCTCATGCACGGCGCCTCCCATCTCGAAGGCTCCGGCGATGGCGCAGACGGCGTCGATACGGCCGAACACCCGCTCCGCCTCGGCGACCGCGCCGGCTGCGGCCAAAGCATCGCCCAGATCCGCCGCCAGCCCGAGATGCTCCGCCGCCAGCCCGCCATAGGCGCGCTCGAGACTTTCCTTGCGCGAACCGACCAGCGCCAGCCGCGCGCCTTCCTTCAGAAAAGATTCCGCCACGGCCCTGCCGAGATTGCCGGTCGCGCCGGTGATCAGAACGGTCTTGTCAGCCATTGCCCGCCGCCTTGTGTTGACTGCCCTTGAAATAGTCCAGCGTGCCACGGTTGAGCACATCGTCGCCAGGGACAATCTCGTGCGGCTCGATCGTCGACGCGTTCGCCAGCCGCCCATAGAGCGGCCCGAAATCCTCGTAGCAATCCTTCAGCAATTGCTCGAAACTGTCGATGACGAAATAGATTTTCTGGAAGTCGTCGATGATGTAGCTGGTGCGCATCACCCGCTCCAGGTCGAAGCCAATGCGGTGCGGCGACGGGTCGTCCAGCGCAAACACGCTCTCGGCTGTCGACGACATGATGCCGGCGCCGAAGATGCGCAATTCGCCCTTTTCGCGGATCAGGCCGAACTCCACCGTATACCAGTAGAGCCGCGCCAGGTTCGCCAGCCGCCCAAGCTTCAGCGCGCGCTGGCCGCCCTGGCCGTAGGCCTGGATGAAGTCCGAATAGACCGGATTGGCCAGCAGCGGCACATGGCCGAAGATGTCGTGGAAAATGTCGGGTTCCTCCAGATAGTCCATCTCCTTCTCCGAGCGGATGAAGGCGCCGGCCGGGAAGCGCTTGTTGGCGAGGTGGTCGAAGAAAACGTCGTCGGGCACAAGCCCCGCGACCGGCACCACGCGCCAGCCGGTGATCTTTTCCAGCCGGTCGCTCAGGCGGCGCATGTCGGGCACGCCGCCCTCGGACAGTTTCAACGTGTTCACTGCCTGCAGAAAGTCCGCGCAGGCGCGGCCCCGCAGCACCTTCAGCGAACGCGCGAACAGCCGGTCCCAACGGCCGTGCTCGTCGGCCGAATAGGAGTTCCAATCCTGGTCGATGGTGAAATCGGGATTCTTCGGGGCGTTTTCGTAGCGGTTCTTCGCGGGCTCCTCGGCCCGTACGGCAGCATTCGTCGCCATGTCTTCCTCCTCGGTTCGAGGCCTTGCCTCGATATGACGGAGCGGGCCCTCGCCCGATCGGCATAGCCCGCCGGTTCGATGAAAAGATTTTGAACCCGATGCGCTGAAAAATCTTGCCTTTCTTCCGTGGCGACAGGCCAATTGTGGTGATATCCTCCAATTGAGCCGGATTGCCGAAAGGATTTTTCATCTGGTGAAAACGGAAGAAGACGACCGCAAAATCCTGCGCGAATTGCAGCGCGACGCCACGCTCACCCTCAAGCAGCTTTCGGAGCGGCTCGCCATGTCGCAGTCCACCATCTGGCGGCGCGTCCAGGAGATGGAGAAGGCCGGCGTCATCCTCGGCCGCGCCACGCTGGTCGATCCGCTCGCGGTCGGCCTGTCGGTCTGCGTCTTCGTGCATGTCAACATGGTCGCCCACAGCACCGAAATCCGCGGCGCCTTCGAGGCTTTTGCCCGCGACGCAGCCGAGATCGTCGACTGCTATTCGGTCACCGGCGCGCATGACTACACGCTGATCGTGCGCACGCGCTCGGTCGAGGAGTTCGAGAGTTTTCTGATGCGCGAGGTTTTGGGCCATCCGGGCGTGGCAACGGCCTCGTCGAACCTCGCGCTCCGCCAGCACAAACGCAGCGCGGTGCTGCCGATCTGACCCGCTAACCGGCCTGCCGCTTGGCGGGATCCTGGTCGAGGGCCAGCGGGATCGGCGGCGGCTCCAGCGGCACGGCATTTGCCGCCTCGTCGGTGAGTTCCACCTCGCGCAGCCATTCGCGCCAGATGGCGACCAGCAGTGCCATCAGCACCGGACCGATGAACAGGCCCAAAAATCCCATGGTCTTCACGCCGCCGATCAGACCGAAGAAGGTCGGCAGGAACGGCAGCTTTATCGGCCCGCCCACCAGTTTCGGCCGGAGCGTCTTGTCGACGATGAACAGTTCGACCGAGCCCCAGATCAACAGCGCCGCGCCGGCGAACAGAGAGCCGCTTGCAGCCAGGTAGATCGACACCAGCGTGAAGGACAGCGGCGCGCCGCCGGGGATCAGCGCCATGATGCCGGTGATCACGCCCAGCGTCACCGGCGACGGCACGCCGGCGATCCAGTAGGCGATGCCCAGCACCACGCCCTCGCCGATGGCGATCAGCGTCATGCCAGTGACCGTCGAGCTGATCGTCGCCGGCACGACGCGTGAGATGCGGCCCCAGCGCGTCGGCAGGATGCGTTCGCCGACCCGGTCGATCTGCGCGGCGAAATGCTCGCCGTCGCGATAGACGAAAAACAGCGCGATCAGCATGAACAGCAGTGTCAAAAGCAGGCTGAAGGCCCCGCCTCCGGCCGCCAGCACGGCCCGGTAGATGTTGCCGATATTGGCGCCGCTGATCAGTTGGATCAGCTCGCCGATGGCACCGGGGTGGCCGATGTGACGTATCCACTGCTCACCCAGCCATGGCCCCACCATCGGCATGGTGGCGATCCAGTCGGGCGTGGGCGCGCCGGCCCGGTTGGTCTCGAAGGCCCAGCCGATCCATTGCCGGACCTCCTCCACCGCATAGGTTCCCGCCACCGCGATCGGCACCACCAGGAATGCCAGGATGGCCAGAAGCGCGATCGCCGCGGCAACGGTGCGGTTGCCGTCGACGGCGGCGAGCAGCCGGCGGTAGAGCGGCCAGCTGGCGAAGGCAATCACCAGGGCCGCCAGCACCGGCACGACAAAACCATGGAAGAAATAGACGCCGGCGGCGATCACCGCCAGCAAGAGCCAACGCGCCGCCGAAAGCGGCGGCACCACCGCAATGCGCGTCGGCGTCGCCGGGCCCATCAGGCGCGGTTCGGTCGGCATTTTTCGGGATTCGTGCCTGGTCAAATGCACGGTCTCCGCAGAGTCACACAGGCGCGCCCGCCGGCCGGCGGGTGCTGCCGCATTCCCTATAGCGCAGAAATGTTGCGGGACGGCAAATTTGTTTGCGCCCTTTACCTCCCCTTTGCGGGGGTGAGGCGTGGTCCGCGAAGCGGACGAAAAGCCAACGATTTGGCTTTTAGAACGACGAACGCCCGGAGCGAAAGCGGAGGGCAGGCAGTTTCGCCTCCGGCCGGGTCCCCGCTGCTTCGCAGCGTCCCGGTGTTCGCTGGCCTTTCATCGTGCCACTGGCACGATCAATTCGCTTCGCGAACCGGCCGCTCACCCCCGCAAGGGGGAGGGTTCACGTCGGCCCTACTCCGCCGCCACGGGATAACGCTCCTCCGGCTTCGGCACGACATGCAGCGCTGCGCCATGTCCGTGTCCGTCGTGAGCATCCGGCTCGTCGGCCGAATTCGGGCGCACCAGCCAGCGGAACGCCTTCGCCGTCCAGATCGCCGCGTCGTCCATGATCGTGTAGAAGGACGGCACGAACACCAGCGACAGCAGCGTCGACACCAGCAGGCCGCCGATCACCGCGATCGCCATCGGCGCGCGGAACTCGCCGCCGTCGCCCAGTCCCATAGCGGCCGGGATCATGCCCGCCGACATGGCAATGGTCGTCATGACGATCGGCCGGGCCCGCTTGCGGCCGGCGTCGATGATCGCTTCCTTGCGCGGAATGCCGTGCTTGACCTCCTCGACCGCGAAGTCGACCAGCATGATTGCGTTCTTGGTAACGATGCCCATCAGCATGAGGATGCCGATGACGACAGGCATCGAGATCGCCGAATTGGTCAGCCAGAGTGCCGCCACCACGCCGCCGATCGCCAGGGGCAGCGAGCCGAGAATGGTGAAGGAGTGGAACACCGAGCCGAACAGCAGGATCAGCACGACCAGCACCAGCATAAGCCCGGTGGTCATCGCGGTGGCGAAGCCGGAAAACACTTCGCCCATGACTTCCGCGTCGCCGGTCTCCTGGATGCGCACGCCGGCCGGCATATTCTTCACCTCCGGCAGCGCCCAGACGGTGCCAAGGCCTTCGCTGAGTTCTGCGCCCTGCGCCATATCCGCGCCGATCACCACCCGCCGTTCGCGGTTGAAGCGGTTGATCGACGACGGTCCCTGCCCGAAGCGGATGTCGGCCACCGACGACAGCGGCACGGTGGCGCCGCCGGGGGTCGGCACCGGCAACGTGCTCACCACCGAAAGATCGTCCTTCGCCCGCTCGTTCAATTGCACGCGGATGGGGATCTGGCGGTCGCCCACCGTGAACTTCGCCAGATTGGCGTCGATGTCGCCGATGGTGGCAACGCGCAAGGTCTCGGAAAGAGCCGCCGTCGAGATGCCGAGTTCGGCCAGCCGCACGAGATTGGGTACGATGATGACTTCCGGCCGGTCGAGCGCAGCGTTGGAGCTGACGGCGCGGAATTTGCCGGTTGCGGTCATGGCGCTCTGTATTTTTCGCGCCTGCTCATCGAGAACCGCGCCATCCGTGCCCATTACACCGAAGGCCAGCGCCCGCTCGCCGCGGTCGTTGACGAAATAGACGCGCAGGTCGGGGATGACCGCCAGCTTTTGCAGCAGCGTCTCCTCGATTTCGTACTGCGGCACCTTGCGCTCGGACTTGTGCACGAGGTCGGCGACCACGGTTGCGCGGCGTGTTTCCAGCGTGCCGGTCGGGCTGGCGCCGCCGATCACATAGACGTTCTCGACCTCGGGCACCTCCCGCATCAGCCTCGTCACCTCATCGGTGGTCTCGCGCGTGTCCTCGAGCAGGCTGCCCGGCGGCAGTTCGAGCGAAAACACGATGCGGCTGGCGTCCTCGCGCGGGATGAAACCCGAGGGCAGGAAACCTGTCGCGTAGATCGAGCCAGCGAAGAAGGCGATGCCGGCGATCAGCGTCAGCCAGCGGAAGCGCAGCGTGCCCTTGAGCAGCGCCACATAGCCGCGCAGGAACATGCCGGGCTTCGGTTCGGCATGGCCGTGGCCGCGCAGGAAATAGGCCGCCATCATCGGGGTCAGCAGGCGAGCGACCAGCAGCGAGAAGAACACGGCGACTGCCACCGTCAGACCGAACTGCTTGAAATACTGGCCGGCGATGCCGCCCATGAACGACACCGGCGCGAACACCGCCATGATCGTCGCGGAAATCGCGATGACCGCAAGACCGATCTCGTCGGCAGCCTCAAGCGACGCGCGATAGGGCGACTTGCCCATCTTGACATGCCGCACGATGTTCTCGATCTCGACGATTGCGTCGTCGACCAAGATGCCGACCACCAGCGTGATGCCGAGCAGGCTGACGAGGTTGAGCGAAAAGCCCATCATGTCCAGCGCCCAGAAGGTCGGGATGATGGACAGCGGCAGGGCCATGGCCGCGACGATCGTGGCACGGATGTCGCGGAGGAAAATCAGCACGACGATGATGGAAAGGGCAGCGCCCTCCATCAGCATCTCCATCGCAGAATCGTAGTTGCCCTCGGTATAGGTCACCGAATCGTCGACCTTGCTGATGGTCACGCCTGGATGGCTTTCCTGGAGCGTCGCGATCGCCGCCTCGGCACGCCGGTTCACCTCGACGTCGCTCTCGCCCTTGGCTCGGAAGATGCCGAAGGACACGACCGTCTGGTTGTTGACGCGGGCAAAACTCTTCGGCTCCGCCCAGGCGTCGGTCACCGTGGCGATGTCGGAGAGTTTCACCATGCGTCCGGCTGAAAGCGGGATTTCCAGCGCTTCGAGGTCGGCGACGGTCTTGGCGCCGCCAAGCGCGCGGATCGCCTGGTCGCGGTTGGAGAATTTTCCGCTGCCGCCGGTCAGGTCGACATTGGCGGCCTTGAGCGCGCGGTTCACGTCGCCGGCGGTCACCCCCAGCGCATTCAGCCGGTCGGGGTCGAGGTCGACCTTGATCTCGCGCGTCACGCCGCCATAGCGGTCGACGCGGGCGACACCCTTAAGGCCCTGCAGCTTGCGGATCACCGTGTCGTCGACGAACCACGACAGTTCCTCCAGCGTCATCGCCGGGGCGGAAACGGCATAGGTCAGGATCGCCTGGCCTTCCACGTCGATACGCTTGACGACGGGCTCGTCGGCTGTCGCCGGCAAGTCGCTGCGGATACGCTCGACCGCGTCCTTGACGTCGTTGACGGCGGTCTGGGTATCGACCTCCAGCCGGAACTCGATCAAAGTCTCCGAATTGCCCTCGGTGATCGTCGAGGTGACATTCTTGACGCCGGAAATATTGGCGACCGCGTCCTCGACCCGCTTGGTGACCTGCGTTTCCAACTCGCTCGGCGCGACGCCGGGATCGGTCACCGTCACGGCGACCAGCGGCACGTCGATATTGGGAAAGCGCGTGACCGGCAGTTTGCCGAAGCTCATCAGCCCCAGGATGAAGAGCACGATGAACAGCAGGATCGGCGGAACCGGGTTGCGGATCGACCAGGCGGAGAAATTCCAGCTCATTTGGCGATCGCCCCCGTCGTGTCGGCGCGCACCGGCGTGACCATGTCGCCGTCGGCGACGAACGTGCCCGCGCGGGCAACGACCTCGTCGCCTTCCCCGACGCCCGAAACGACCTCGACATTGCCGGAAGCGCGCGCGCCAAGCTGTACGGGCGTGGTGGCGACACGGCCATCCCGCACGACCTGCAGCAGCGGCGCCTCGCCACGGTAAAGCACGGCGGAGATCGGTACGGAGACGCCGTCGTGGCGGAGCAGTTCGATCTCGCCGCGCGCAAAACTGCCGGCGCGCGCCGGCGCGTCCTTGGGCAGCGCGATGCGGATCAGCCCGAGCCGCGACTTCATATCGACTTCCGGCGCGATGCGGCGAATGGTTCCGGCGATCTTATGGTCGATGCCGGGCAACGAGACCTCGGTTTTCATGCCGACGGCTAGGCGTGGAAGCGATGTTTCGGCGACACTGGCCTCAAGCTCGAATTCGGCGTCGATTGCCATGCGGAACAGCGGGCCAGTGGTCGGAGACACCACGCCGCCCATCGTCGCGGCGCGTGCAAGCACCAGCCCGTCGGCCGGCGCGCGCACCTCGGTCTTGTCGATCTGTACCTGGATCCCCTTGATCTGGGCGTCGATGACGGCAAGCTGCGCCGTGGTCGCGGCGAGCGCCTTGACGGCGGAATCGAGTTTGGCGCGCGCGCTGGCCGCCGCATTGTCGGCATTGTCGAGCTGCGCTTGCGTGGCGACCGCCTTCTTCTGCAACGCTCTGGCGCGCTCGAGCGCCTCGTCAGCCTGCTTCACCCCTACCCTGGCGTCGGCGATCTGCGCCTCCATCTGCGCCACGCTCGCCTCGCCCTGGGCGCGGGTCGCCTGCATCTGAGCAAGCTGGGTGTCGAGCATCGAACGGTCGAGAACCGCCAGCACGTCGCCCTTCTTCACATGGTCGCCGATGTCGAAATTGAGCGCGGTGACGATCATGCCGTTGAGATCGGTGCCAGCGGCCGCCTCGTCGCGCGGCACGATCGTGCCGTTGACGGACAGAGTCTCGACAAGCTCCTTGCGCTCGGCCGTGATCACGCGAATGGCCGGGGGCGCCTGGGTGGTTGCGGATGATGTTTCGCCCGCGGCCATGACCTGTGCTGGCACACCGGCCAACATGGTCGCCGAGAGCAGGAACGCCGCGAACGCGGACAACGACTTTTTACAGACCATTTCGTCTCTCACTCACAAGAGAGGAAGTGCGGAGAAAATCCACTCATTTCCAAGATGCATTCGCAGCGGACAGGTCGCTCTCGTGGAAGTAGGTAAATTTTCTCCGTATTTCCGCGGCTCTTCAAACCCTGCCGGAGGCGGTCGGGCGAAGCATGCCCACCACCATCGCGCGGAACAAAATTTCAAGTTTCTCATAAGGGACGCCCATCGCCGGCAGGTCATTCAACGCCATGCCATGAGCGACCGACATCAGCGTCGGCAGAAGCGCGTCGAGCCCGACGGGCGGATCGATCTCGCCACGCTCGATCGCCTTGCCGATGTAAGCGGCGAACATCTGCTGCACCTCAACCATGTTCTTCATACAGGTCGTCTCGACCGCCGGGTTGCGCATCGCCTCCGAACAGATCTCGGCAAAGAGCTTGGCGTTGTCGTCCTCGTGCATGTGGCGGATATGGGCCATCGCGCCTAGCACCAGACCCTCGACCACGTCCGGCTCCTGCAGAACCCTGGCGAACAACACCGCGTCCTCGCGGCGGTCGGCTTCGCAGATGGCCTCCACGATTGCCTCTTTCGACGGGAAATAGCGGTACAGCGCGCCCGGGCTCATGCCGACCTCGGCGCATATCTCCTGCATCGAGGCGCCCTTGAAGCCAGAGCGCACAAAACACACCTTCGCCGCCGCGAGGATGCGCCGTGCCTGCTGCTCGCGGCGCTCCGTCCTGGTCAACGCGACGCCCTCCCCGACTTCGATCGGGGCGTAGATGTTTTCGACGAGATCATCCATGGTTTGAGCCGGAAGAAAGAGTGAACGTTCATTCTCAATTTATGCGAATGATCGTTCGCAGTCAATATGGTGCGCCGCAAAATGATTTTTCGGAGCTGTACGCCCTGAGTGAATAGTCGGTCGGCGGAATTTCTGTACGTATCGCCGATCGTCCTTGTTGCCGGCAGACGCATCTTCGCAGTCGGAGCGCGGGCAATAGACCACGCGGCTGCGCCGGCCATGAGTGCGGCAGGTGACATCAGCGGCAAGGGCCATCCAGCAGTTCGTGACGCGGAAAACCGGGCTCACGGCAAGTTCGTCGAGGGCGCGCGTCAGGTCAATCGCCCCACAAAGTAGCGAAAATCCTGATAACTAGCTGCTTTCAAACGATATTCCGAACTTTCCGGGCTCTTCGCCGGGAATTTCCATCCCCGCTTGATTGCGGTCAGCCGAACTTTCCGGATCGCGGAAAACCCTTTGGAACCATGCGTCCGGCAGCGGCGCGGTTGCCCAGCCACTCGGTCAGGTCAGCTTGCGTCCGGGTAAACGTCCGGCCCGAAGAATCCTGCCAGGTCAGGCCATCATCCATGCTGAAAAGCTTGATGTCGAGCACCCCGCCGTCCTTGTAACGCTGGAGGCGAACGCCCTTTCCGCGTGTCATTTCAACGACTTCCGACAATGCGAAGACAAGCAGCTTGCGGTTCTCGCCGACGATCGCGACATGGTCGCCCGACACAGGAAGACAGCGCACCGCCTCGTCCGGTGCCTTGACGTTCATGACCTGTTTGCCCTTGCGGGTATTGGCGGCAACTTCTTGTTCCGGAACGATAAATCCGTTCCCGTCGCGCGACACCAGCATCAGCTTGCGCTTCGGATCGTGAACGAAGGCGGTGACGATGTCCTGGTCGTTCTCCATGTCGACGATGATGCGGATCGGCTCGCCGTGCCCCCGCCCGCCGGGCAGCCGGTCGGCGCCGATCGTGTAGAATTTTCCGCCAGTCGTGAACACCAGGATCTTATCGGTGGTCTGTGCCGGGAAGGCCAGTTTCAGGCTGTCGCCTTCCTTGAAAGTCAGCAGTGAGAGGTCAGTCAGGTGGCCCTTCAGCGCCCGCAGCCAACCCTTCGCCGATACCACGACGGTGATTGGCTCCTTCTCGATCATCGCCTGATGAATGTCGGCTACATCGTGGTCCGGAGCCTCGGCGAAGGTCGTCCTGCGCTTGCCAAGTTCGGGATTATCCTCCGGGCCGAAGTCGCGGCGGGCCTTCTGGATCTGCCAGGACACCGTCTGCCACTGTTTCGCGTCGGAAGCGAGCAGCGCCTCGATCGATGCCTTCTCGGCGCTGAGCCCATCGAATTCCTTGCGGATCTCGATCTCTTCGAGTTTGCGCAGGGCGCGCAGCCGCATGTTGAGGATGGCTTCGGCCTGATTGTCGGTGAGTGACCAGCGGGCCATCATCACCTGCTTCGGCTCGTCCTCCTCGCGGATAATCCGGATCACCTCGTCTATGTTCAGATAGGCGATGAGGTAACCGGCAAGGATTTCCAGCCGCCTCTCGATCTCCGCCAGCCGATGTTTTGACCGGCGGATCAAGACCTCCTTGCGGTGCTCCAGCCATTCCCGCAGTACCGTCTTCAGCGACAGAACGTTCGGCACCTTTCCGCGCGACAAGACGTTCATGTTCAAGGGGAAACGGATTTCCAGGTCGGAGAGCTTGAACAGCGATTCCATCAGCAGGCTGGGATCGACCGTGCGGCTTTTCGGGATGAGCACGAGGCGGATGTCCTCGGCGCTCTCGTCGCGCACGTCCTCCAGCAGCGGCAGTTTGCGGGCGACCAGCAACTCGGCGATTTTCTCGACCAGCTTCGCCTTCTGCACCTGATACGGGATCTCGGTGACGACGATCTGCCAGGTGCCCCTGCCCTGGTCCTCGGTGATATAGCGCGCGCGCAGCCTGAATCCCCCGCGGCCGGTCTCGTAGGCTTCCTGGATCGAGGCGCGGCTGTCGACGATGATGCCGCCGGTCGGAAAGTCCGGACCCTGCACGAACTGCATCAGGTCGGCGACGGAAGCGTCCGGCTTTTCAATGAGATGCAGCGCGGCATCGCAGAGTTCCGCGGCGTTGTGCGGCGGGATCGAGGTCGCCATGCCGACGGCGATGCCCGACGATCCGTTGGCGAGCAGGTTCGGGAACGCGCCCGGCAGGACGACCGGCTCCTCGTCCTCCTCATTGTAGGTCGGGCGGAAATCGACCGCGTCCTCGGTGATGCCTTCCAGCAGCGCGGTGGCCACCTCGGTCATGCGCGCCTCGGTGTAGCGCATGGCCGCCGGGTTATCGCCGTCGATGTTGCCGAAATTGCCCTGCCCATCGACCAGCGGGTAGCGGACCGAGAATTCCTGGGCCAGCCGCACCAGCGCATCGTAGATCGACTGGTCGCCATGCGGGTGGAATTTGCCCATCACCTCGCCGACGATGCGGGCGCATTTGGCAAAACCCTGGTCGGGATTGAGGCGCAGGAGCCGCATCGCATGCATGATGCGGCGATGCACAGGCTTCAGCCCGTCGCGCACGTCAGGCAAGGCACGGTGCATGATGGTCGATAGCGCATAGGCAAGGTAGCGCTCCTCGAGCGCCTTCTTGAGGTCGACCGGTTCTATCGAATCGCCGCCTGAACCTTGCGGCGGAAGCTCCTTACCCATGGCGCCGGGTTAGCGAAACGGGTGATTCGCGGCAAGTGCCACAAGGCTTTTCACCATGCTTGCGCAGGCTTCTTGCATTTTTCCGGCAATTTCGCTGAATGTGTCCGACGCGCCTTTTTCCGGACCAGTTCCTCACCAACAGGAAAGGCGCAGGGATTCACGACAACCCCAGGAAATCTCAGGGAACGACAATGGCCGTCCACCGACATGTTTTCAGCAAGTTGACCCTTTCAACCTTTATTTTCGCGGCGGCGATTGCCAGCGCGAACGCGCAGGATGCAAGCGCCGTCGCCGACCGCGTCAAGCAACTCATGGCCAACCAGGGCACGGAGATAAGCTGGTCCGCCATCAATGGCAGCGGCTCTTCCTTTAAGCTTGAGGGCGTCAAGCTCAGCTTCGCCGGCCATGCGGCACCGCTCGAACTCGGAAATGTCAGCTTCGAGGGGGTCAGCGACGACAATGGCGGCTATCGCATCGAGAGCATCAGCACCGAGGCCTACACCACCACGGAAGATGGCGCGACGATCGAGATCAGTCCGTTCAAGACGACCGGGCTCAAGGTGCCGGCCGCGGGCTCGACCGATCCGATGGCCCAGATGCTGTTTGCCGAGGGCGCGGAACTTGCCAGCCTCAGCGTCAAGTTGGGCGACAAGACCCCGTTCTCGCTCGAAGGCTTCTCGGTCGAGGTGACGCCGCCCGCCGACGGCAAGCCCATCGAATTCTCGGGCGCGGCCGAGAAATTCACCGCCGACCTGTCGCTGGTCACGGACCCGCAGGCGAAGGCCGCGATCGAGGCGATGGGATATCAGACGATCAATGGTTCTCTGGACATGGCCGGCTCGTGGCAGCTCTCAGACGGGCGCATGGGGCTCAGCCAGTTCGACGTCACGGTCGACAACGCCGGAACGTTCGGCATGACCTACGATATCGGCGGCTATACGCCGGACTTCATCAAGGCCATGCAGGACGTCCAGAAGCAGATGGCCGCGCAGCCGGAGGGCGCCGACAATTCGGCGCAGGGCCTGGCCATGCTCGGCCTGATGCAGCAACTGACCTTCCAGGCGGCCAGCCTGCGCTGGGACGACGATTCGCTGACCGGCAAGGTGATCGACTACGTCGCCAAGCTGCAGAACATGAAGCCCGAGGACATCAAGAACCAGGCCAAGGCGATCGTGCCGTTCCTGACGGCGCAACTGAACAATCCCGACCTGTCCGCCGCGCTCACCGCCGCGGTGACAAAATATCTCGACGACCCGCAGAGCCTGGAAATTTCGGCTGAGCCGGCCTCGCCGGTGCCGTTCTCGCAAATCGCGGCATCCAGCATGGCGGATCCGATGGCCCTCACCAAGTCGCTCGGCGTCACGGTGACCGCGAACGAAGAGGAATAAGACTCGCGTCTTCCGTCCTCGAAAGCCCGGCCGCGCGCCGGGCTTTTGCACTGTTGCAACACCCTTCAATAATTCTCCAAGCCGATATTCCTCCGCAATCCGGTCCAATTGCAGCCGCGTTCACGCGCAAGATCTTAGCTGGTTGAGAGGGATTGCGAATGATCAAGACCGCGCTGGTTGCAATGACCGTCATAGGCTGCGATTGCGACGCAAAGCTCTGCGAATACATCGCCGAGACGCCTGCCCAGTGGACGACGGTCGCCGAATGCGAAGCCGCGATGCAGTCGCAGATCGTCGGCCGCAACAGTTTCAATTACCCGCTGATCTCGGGCATTTGCCGCACCGTTCAGGATCCGGTGGAAGGTGCCATTGCCGTCTCGGCCGGGCGCGAGCGCGATTTGCCGGCGACGTTTGATACCAGCCCTCCCGGTGCCACTGGCCTTTACGGAAACGTCCTGGCCGGAGGCGAACTGGTGTTCCGCGGGGGCGCCGACGGATATGCGCTGGTCAAGTCGGGGTTCGGCCAAGCGGCCGGCGGCACGATCGGTCTGTTCAGGCGCTCGGCCTCGTATCTGCTTCCGGCGGGCTGGGTCGAGCAGGCCGCGAAGTAGCCGCCGCGCTGGACAGCACGGTGCGCAGGATCATGCCTTCGCCGCGAAGCAACGCCTCATCGGACAATATGCATCCCGCGCCGACCATCGGAACGTGGACAAATCCGCTGATACCAGGCGAAAAGCTCTCGCAGACGCCGGCCAGAGACAACGTCATCACGACATTGCAGAGATAGCCTCCCGCGTCGTCGGACCAGGAGACGGGCAGGTTTTCAGCCTTCAGCGCATCGTGAATGGCATGAAGCGGGAGGCGCGATTCCAGCAGCGCGGGCGCCGCGCAGATCGGCCCATCCGGCGGCGCGAAACCGGAATTGTCCGGCTTTGCATTCTGGAATCCGTTGCGGGCCAGACTTTCGAGCCGGAACCCGCCGCAGCCATGGGCGAGGCCGAAATGCAAGGCGATGTCCGGTGCGAAGGTTTTGCCGATCATCGACAGGCGCGGCCCGATCGATCGGTAATCGACCGGCAGCAATTCGGCGCGGAAGGCGGCCATGCCGTCGAGCGGCGGCGGCTCGTTGCGCAGCCGTTCGACGAGCCATTGCGTCGGATTGACCGGCGCCCCGGGAAACGGCTCGAACCCGGTCACAAGGACGCGCGGCAGGTTTTCCGAGCCCGCCGCGCCGCTCATCGGTCAGGCCGGCTTCTTGTCCGCCACGACCCGCAACGCCAGTTCGCGTAACTGCGTGGGGGTCGCCGGCGACGGCGCGGCCATCAGCAGGTCGTAGGCCTGCTGATTCATCGGGAACATGGTGACTTCGCGCAGATTGGTCGCGCCGACGAGCAGCATGACGATGCGATCGACGCCGGCCGCCATGCCGCCATGCGGCGGCGCGCCATACTGGAAGGCGCGATAAAGCCCGCCGAAACGCTCCTCGACGGTCGCACGGTCCAGCCCGACCATCTCGAAGGCCTTGACCATGGTTTCCGGCAGATGGTTGCGGATGCCGCCGGATGCGATCTCGAACCCGTTGCAGACCATGTCGTACTGGAACGCCTTGATTCCCAACGGTTCCGCCCCCGTCAACGCCTCGATGCCGCCCTGCGGCATGGAGAACGGATTGTGGGCGAAGTCGATCTTCTTCTCGTCCTCGTTCCATTCGAAGAACGGGAAATCGACGATCCAGCATAAGGCAAATCGCTCGCGGTCGACGAGGTTCAGTTCCTCGCCCGCCCGCGTCCGCGCCGCGCCGGCGAATTTATAGAATTTCTCCGGGTTGCCGGCGACGAAGAAGGCCGCATCGCCCTCGGCTAGGCCAAGCTGCTGGCGGATGGCCTCGGTGCGCTCCTCGCCGATGTTCTTGGCAATCGGGCCGGCGCCTTCCAGCTTCTCACCCTCCTTGCGCCAGAAGATGTAGCCGAGGCCGGGCTGGCCCTCGCCCTGCGCCCATGAATTCATGCGGTCGCAAAAAGCCCTGGAGCCGCCGGTCTTGGCCGGCACGGCCCAGACCTCAGCCTTCGCATCGTTGGCCAGGATCCCGGCGAACACCTTGAAGCCGGAACCGCGGAAATGCTCGGACACCGCCTGCATCTCGATCGGGTTGCGCAGGTCGGGTTTGTCGGAACCGTATTTGCGGATCGCGACGTCGTAAGGGATGCGCGGAAATTTTTCCGTCACCGGCTTTCCGTCGGCAAAGGCCTCGAACACACCGCGCAACACCGGCTCCATGGTGCCCAGCACATCATCCTGCTCGACAAAACTCATTTCCAGGTCGAGCTGGTAGAACTCACCGGGCAGGCGGTCGGCGCGCGGGTCCTCGTCGCGAAAACACGGTGCGATCTGGAAATAGCGGTCGAAACCCGACACCATGATGAGCTGCTTGTACTGCTGCGGCGCCTGCGGCAGCGCGTAGAATGTGCCGGGATGGATGCGACTCGGCACCAGAAAATCGCGCGCGCCTTCCGGCGACGACGCAGTCAGAATCGGCGTCGAGAATTCCGTAAAACCCGCCTCGCCCATCCGCTTGCGCATCTCGGCGATGATTTTTGTCCGCGCCACGATGTTTTTGTGCAGCGTATCGCGGCGCAGGTCGAGGAACCTGTATTTGAGGCGGATGTCCTCCGGATATTCGGGCTCGCCGAACACCGGCAGCGGCAATTCTTTCGCCGCCGACAGCACTTCGATCTCGTTGGCATAGAGCTCGATCTCGCCGGTCGGCATATTCTTGTTGACGGTTTCGGGCGCCCTCGCCTTGACCTCGCCGTCGACGCGGACGACCCACTCGCCGCGCACGGTCTCCGCCGTCTTGAACGCCGGCGAATCCGGATCGGCGACGATCTGGGTGATGCCGTAATGGTCGCGCAGGTCGATGAAGAGCAGGCCGCCATGGTCGCGGACGCGATGCACCCAGCCCGACAGGCGAACCGCCTGTCCGACTTCCGATTTCCTCAATTGTGCGCAGGTATGGCTGCGATAGCGATGCATGGTCTGCTTTTCCGGCGATGATTTGCTGACCGGACCGACGCATGCGGCCCGAAATTCGCGCGGAAAAGCGCATGGGAGGTGCGGTTTGTCAAGGTTAAGCGGGATGTGGACCAAACCGTGTCGGTTTTGTCGCTGGATATGGCACGCCGCCATGGTTCATAGAGGGCAAGACGCTTGAATTGAACCAATGTCCGCCATCCGCCCCCTTATCCCACTCCTAATCGCCGCCGGCATCCTTCTCGGCGGAAACGGCCTGCAGGGCACGCTGATCGCGCTGCGCGGTGCGCAGGAAGGCTTCTCGCCGGCCGTCATCGGTTTCATGGGCACCGCCTATTTCGGCGGATTCCTGCTCGGCTGCCTGGCAGTGGGTCGCATCATGAAGGCGGTCGGGCATGTCAGATCGTTCTCGGCGCTGGCGGCAATCGCATCGTCGGGAACACTCATGCTGGTGCTGGTGATCGATCCGGTGATGTGGTCGGTGATCCGTTTCGCCACCGGCTTCTGCTTCGCCGGCCTGTTCACCATCATGGAGAGCTGGCTGAATTCCGGCGCACCCAATGAGCACCGGGCCCGCGTGCTCGCCTTCTACCGCATGGTCGATATCGGCTCGGTCACCAGCGCGCAGTTCCTGATCCCGGTGTTCGGATCCGAGGGTTTTACCATCTTCGCCATCATGTCGATCATGATCACCCTGTCGCTGGTGCCGGTGTCGCTCGGCGACCGGTCGAATCCAACCGCGCCCGACGACGTCAAGCTCGACCTGCGCCGCGTCTTCCGCATCTCGCCGCTGGGGTGCATCGGCTGCGTCGCCGTGGGCCTCACCAACAGCGCCTTCCGCACGCTGTCGCCGGTCTATGCGGAAGAAATCGGCATGTCAGTCACCGACGTCGTCGCCTTCGTCAGCGTCGGCATCATCGGCGGCGCGCTGATCCAGTATCCTCTCGGTTATCTTTCCGACCGCTGGGACCGGCGCAAGGTGTTGCTTTTCTCGACGATCGGCGCGCTGCTGACGGCGCTGACCCTGGCGTTCCTCGCCGGCAGCAACTCGCTGGCGAACTTTGTGCTGGTCTTCATCTTCGGCTCCTTCGCGATGCCGCTGTTCTCGCTTTCCGCGGCACACGCCAACGACCGCGCGGGTCCCGGCGAGTTCGTGGTGGTCAACGCCGCGCTGATGCTGTTCTATTCGTTCGGCGCAATCGTCGGGCCGTTCACCGCTTCGTTCTTCATGGAGAGTTTCGGGCCCGGCGCGCTGTTCGGCTCGATCGCGTCGGTCTATGTCATCTTCATCGCCATCATCCTCTACCGGATGCGCGCGCGGTCGAGTGTGCCGGCAGACCATCGCGGACGGTTCATCGCACTGCTGAGAACCTCGACGATCTTCGCCAAACTGGCGCGGCAGGCCGGAGAATCCAAGTCAAATGGAAAACCGGACGACGGAACCGGCGGCGCCAGCTTGACGAAATCGCCCCCGGCTGAAAAGAAACAGCGATAATTCGGATCACCCAAGTCTTTTCATGCGCCTGATCACCACCAATCTCGAACTTCAGACAGCGGTCGCCACGCTGGCTCAATCTCCCTTCGTCACCGTCGATACCGAGTTCATCCGCGAAACGACGTTCTGGCCCGAACTCTGCCTCATCCAGATGGCGGCGCCGGGCGTGACAGCGCTGATCGATCCGCTGGCGCCGGATCTCGACCTCGCTCCGTTCTTCAAATTGATGGCCGACGAGGCGGTGACCAAGGTCTTTCATGCCGCGCGGCAGGACATAGAAATCATCCATCATCTCGGCAATCTGCTGCCGCATCCGGTGTTCGACACGCAGGTCGCCGCCATGGTCTGCGGCTTCGGCGACAGCGTCTCCTACGACCAGCTCGTCCAGAAGATCACAGGCGCCCAGCTCGACAAGTCGTCGCGCTTCACCGACTGGCGGCACCGGCCGCTGTCGGACAAGCAATTGGCCTATGCGCTGGCCGACGTCACGCATCTGATCGATGTCTACAAACATCTCGCCGCCGAACTGGAACGCGAGCAGCGCGGCCATTGGCTGAACGAGGAAATGGACGTGCTGACCTCGCGCGAGACCTACGATCCGGACCCCGAGGATGCCTGGAAGCGGCTGAAGATGCGGCTGCGCAAGCCGCAGGAACTCGCCGTCGTGCAGGCGGTGGCGGCATGGCGCGAGCGCGAGGCGCGCGACCGCAACGTGCCCCGCGGCCGGGTGATCAAGGACGACGCGGTCTACGAGATCGCACAGCAGCAGCCGCGCGACACGACCGCGCTTTCACGGCTGCGCACCGTGCCAAAAGGCTGGGAACGGTCGGCGACCGCGACCGCTCTGCTTCAAGTGGTCAACACGGCGCTGGAATTGCCAAAGGACCAGATGCCGCGCCTGCCGAAGCTGGCGCAGGCGCCGGAAGGTTCCAGCGCCGCGGCCGAATTGCTGAAGGTGCTGCTGCGGCAGGTGGCTGAGAAAGAGGGTGTTGCCGCCAAGGTTCTTGCCTCCGGCGACGACATCGACCGCATAGCCGCCGAGGGCGAAGAGGCCGACGTGCCGGCCATGCATGGCTGGCGCCGCCAGGTGTTCGGCGACATGGCGGTGAAGCTGGTGCGCGGCGAGATCGCGCTGAAGTTCGATCGGCGCAAGGTCACGGTGTTCAACCTCGCGCAATAGAGCTACCGAGATTCAGGCTGAACCTGCCTGAATCTCAACCTTCGGCGTTCTTCTACATCCCGCCCGAATAATTCGGGCTCTCGCGTGTGATCGTCACGTCATGGGCGTGGCTCTCGCGAAGTCCCGCATTGGAGATGCGCACGAAGGTGGCGCGCTGCTGCAGGTCGGTCAGCGTGCGGGCGCCGACATAACCCATCGCGGCCCTCAGGCCGCCGGTGAGCTGGTGGAGGACGCCGGAAACCGGCCCCTTGTAGGGAACCTGACCCTCGATGCCTTCGGGCACCAGCTTCAGCGTGTCGCGCACCTCGGCCTGGAAATAGCGGTCGGCCGAGCCGCGCGCCATGGCGCCGACAGACCCCATGCCGCGATAGGCTTTGAACGAGCGGCCCTGGTAGAGATAGACTTCTCCGGGGCTTTCGTCGGTGCCGGCGAGCAGCGAGCCGATCATCGCCGCCCCTGCGCCGGCGGCCAAGGCCTTGGCCAGATCGCCCGAATATTTGATGCCGCCATCGGCGATCACCGTGACGCCGGACTTCATCGCGGTCTCGGCCGCCGACATGACGGCCGAAAGCTGCGGAACGCCGACGCCGGCCACGATGCGGGTCGTGCAGATCGAACCAGGGCCGATGCCGACCTTGACGGCATCCGCGCCCGCGTCGATCAGCGCCTGCGTGCCAGCCGCCGTGGCGACGTTGCCGGCCATGATGCGCACCGAATTGGACAGTTTTTTCGCCCGCGTCACGGCGTCGAGCACGCGCTGCGAATGGCCGTGCGCGGTGTCGATGACCAAAAGGTCGACGCCGGCATCGATCAGCCGCTCGGCGCGCTCGAACCCGTCGTCGCCGACGCTCGTGGCGGCGGCGGCGCGCAGACGGCCCTGCGCGTCCTTCGTCGCATTGGGATTGAGCTGCGCCTTCTCGATGTCCTTGACGGTGATCAGCCCGACGCAATTGCCGGCGGCGTCAACCACCAGCAGCTTTTCGATGCGGCGCTGGTGCAGCAGGCGTTTTGCCTCGGTCTGGTCGACGTTCTCCTTCACCGTGACCAGGTTCTCCTTGGTCATCAGCTCGTAGACCTTCTGGCCCGGATCGGTGGCGAAACGCACGTCGCGGTTGGTCAGGATGCCGACCAGCCGGCCCATGATCTGGCCGCCCTTGCCGCCGCCCTCGACGACGGGAATGCCTGAGATCGAATAGGTGCGCATCAGCGCCTGCGCGTCGGCCAGGGTGGCTTCCGGGCCGATGGTGACCGGGTTGACCACCATGCCGGATTCGAATTTTTTCACCTGCCGCACCTGCTCGGCTTGTTCGACGGGCGAAAAATTGCGGTGGATGACACCGATGCCGCCGGCTTGCGCCATGGCGATGGCGAGGCGTGCCTCGGTCACCGTGTCCATCGCGGCGGACAGGATCGGGATGTTGAGGTCGATGTCGCCGGCGATGCGGGTGCGGACATCGGTCTCGCCCGGCAGCACTTCCGAATGTCCGGGCTGCAACAGCACGTCATCGAATGTGAGCGCCAGCGCCCCGGTTGCGGTCTCGATGATTTCAGCCATTGCCATTCCTCAAAACGTGAAGCGGGCGCTGAGGCCCTATGGCCGGCGCCGACTCTTGATCTTCCCTTTCAGGATTGGCACGGGCTGGTAACACGTCCGCGACAGCTTGGAAAGCCGGCTGCGCGCGATTGCCCTGGGGCCGTTCGGGCAACGCAACATCCCCGCCAGGCCGCGAAACTTTTCGCGCTGGCCGCCGATCCCCGGCTCGTGGTGTCGGGCAAGGCTGGAGCGTCATGACGTGTCGGGGCGCTGGAGGACGTCGAAGGCGAGGCCGTGGAGGTCGTTCAGCACTTCGTGGACATCGTGGGTGGGTTTTTG
This sequence comes from Mesorhizobium yinganensis, assembly GCF_040081985.1. NCBI lineage: Bacteria > Pseudomonadati > Pseudomonadota > Alphaproteobacteria > Hyphomicrobiales > Phyllobacteriaceae > Mesorhizobium > Mesorhizobium yinganensis. Next base: position 68,702 of record NZ_JBEBMH010000024.1, read on the forward strand.
GCGCCAGCCCGGCGGCCAGCCGGGTTTCAGCGGCCAAATGCGGCGGGACCGCGTGGCCTTGCCGGCTCTCCTGGATCGCGCATTTCCCACCTCGCGGCGTTGCTTGTCTCGGGCAATCATGGCCTCGTTGCGCGCCCGCCAGCGGGCGAACCGTCTTGCCTGGCCTGGCAGATCGTCCAATGCGGCCGCCAGCGCCCGCAGCCGCAGGGCGAGCCGCGTCGCATCGACGGCATCGCCGGCAGGCAGGCGGCGGAACGGCATGCCCGATCCATCGGCAGCGACCGGCCGTGGGCGCACACTCCACGGTTTCAGCGGATCGAACAGCGGCAGGCTGAGTTTCTGCGGCCGGGCGGCGCGAAGTTCGGCCGCCCGCCTGGCCGCCGCGGCCCGCCTGATCTGCTCACGCGACATGGTGACGGCAATGCCAAAACCGCGCAGCATCGGCTCCGGGCTTTTCGGCTTCGGCTCCCGCAAACGCGGCGGCGGCAGGACCAGCCCGCGCGCCGCGACGATGATCAGGCGCCGCGCCGCCGCCTCGGCCGGACGCAGCAGTTTCAGCACCGCGCAGTAGAGATAGCGCGGCAGGGTAAATGCCGGGGACAGTCTGTTTCTCTCCGCCAGCGCTCTTTTTCGCGCCGCAGCGCCTTTTCGTGCGAACAGAGACGACTGATCGTCGGTAGCCGGCGTGGCCTCGGCGTTTATGCCGGCCATGGCGACGAGCATGATGACGACGCGCCTCAGCGCCTCAAGGTGCCTGTCGACCGTCAGCGTCCAGTCCATCGCCACCCGCCTCCTTTCCAGCACGGGCGACGGCAATTGTCGCGCAGGCGGGACGGAGGGGGATAAGGTCCGCGAAAAATAACTCTGGCGGAAGCCGGAAGGGCGGTGTTCGCACGGCGCTTGCTGCGCGATTTTCCTTGTCGTTCCAATGGGTTGCTCTGGGCGCCTGCCCTTGACCATCGGCACCGGCCCTCATGCGCCTGCCGGCATCTTCTCCCCGTCTGGAGACCAGGGCGAGCGGATACGGTTTTGCTTTGGCAACAATCCTCCCCGCCTCGCCTGCGGCGAGACGGAGAGGAGGAAACGTCGGCGCAGGTTTCGCCGATCGCAGGGTCGGTGATTGACGAAACCGAAACGGACAGGCTCCCTCGCCCCGCTCTTACGTGGGCCGAAGCCGGCTCCGGGCGGATCGTCACGAGCCACCCGGTGACGGATATCGAATTGCAGGGGGCGGCGGGCCGGCGGCCAGCCGGTTCATATTCTACAGATCGAGCTGATAGGTCTCGGGGATATACCGGTAGCCGGTCCCCGTCTTCTCGACATAACCGACTGCCGGAAACGGCATATGGTAGCCGATGAATGGCAGGCGGTCGGTGGCGATCATATCGAAAACTTTTCGCCGCGATGCGGCGCCTTGCGTCTTGTCGGCGTCGAAGCGCACGTGCCAGTCCGGCTGTTGCAGCGAGGCGACATAGTGGTTCGCGGTGTCGGCGGTCAGCACCAGCTTCCTGCCCGATGACTCCACCGTGAAGATCAAATGGCCGGGCGTGTGGCCGGGAGCGCCCATGGCTCGGATTCCGGAGACAACCTCGCCGCCATCGTCGACAAAAATCGTCTTCTCCGCCAGCGGCTTGACATTGGCGGCCACGGCCTTGGCGTTGCCTTCGGTCGGGCCGGCCATGCGTTCCGGCGCCGTCCAGAAATCGAACTCTGTCTTGCCCATGACGTAACGCGCATTGGCGAAGGTCGGCGCGCCATTCTCCATCAATCCGCCGATGTGGTCGCCATGCATGTGGGTGATGACGACGACCGACACGTCTTCGGGCCTGTAACCGGAAGCGTGCAGGCGCGACGGCAATTGTCCCATGCCGTTGGCGCGGGCGCCGGCTCCAAGGCCGGTGTCGAACAGGATGAGTTCCGAACCGGTGTTGACCAGCACCGGCGTGAAACCGTTGACGAAGCGGTCCGACGGCAGAAGGTTTTCCCGCATCAGTTCCGCAACCGCCTCCGCCGTCTGGTTCTCGCCGAAAATCGGAAAAGGCCCCTCGCCCGGCCGCAATCCGTCCAGGATCGTCGTCACCTCGAAATCGCCCAGGGCAAAGCGGTTGAAACCGGCATTGCCGACGTCAGCCTTGGGTGCCGCGGCGCTGGCGGCGCGGACCATGATCTGCGGGAACAGCAAGGCGGATGCGCCCACGGCCCCCAGTTTCAGCGCGGTCCTGCGGTCGATGTCGATGGTCATGTCGCTATTTCTCCTCTTTCGTCGAAGCAATAACGACATTTGTATGCGACCTTTTCCCGACGACTTTTCACATGGCCGTGAGGACAGGACTTCGATCGTCTCCACGGCCAAGCTGGACCGCCGGCCATCGTTGACGCGGCCCGCACGGGTAGCGAAAATGAGCCGCACAACCCACGGGTATCGGCATGAGAATCGGTATCATCGGCGCCGGAAACATCGGACAGGCTCTGGCAAAACTCGCCGTCGGCGCAGGCCACGAGGTGATGCTCAGCAATTCACGCGGGCCGGAGAGCCTGGCGGAAACGGCGGCCGAGATCGGCTGCGCGGCCGGCACCGCCGCGCAGGCGGCGGAGTTCGGCGAGATCGTCGTGGTTACCGTCCCATTGAAGAACGTCACCCAGATCGACCCCGCACCGCTCGCCGGCAAGACCGTCATCGACACCAACAACTATTACCCGAACCGGGACGGCCGGATCGCCGACCTCGACGAATTGCGCACCACGACGAGTTCGATGGTGGCCGCGCATTTTTCCCGATCGCATGTCGTGAAGGCGTTCAATGCGATCCTGGCTGCCGATCTTCCGAAGTCCGCGGGCTCCCTTGGACTGCCGGGCCGGCGTGCCCTGCCGATTGCGGGAGACGATGCGGCCTCCAAGGCGGCGGTGGCCGATCTGCATGCGCAGTTCGGTTTCGACGTGGTCGACGCCGGCAGGCTGGAGGAAAGCTGGCGCTTCGAGCGCGCCAAGCCGGCCTATTGCATCCCGCTGGTTCGAGACGATCTGCGCGCCGCGCTGGCCAAGGCGGAGCGGGACGTGGAACTGCCGCACGGCTCCTGGTGGCGGTGAGCGTGCCCAGCACGTCCTCCGCCGCGTCGATCCGCGTTTTCTGGCTTGCCGGTTCACCACTTGTGGCACCCTGCCGCTTGACGGCCGGCACCTTACATTCGATTGCGAGTCTTCCCGCCGGTCCAGTTCACACCGGACCACGACAACCGGAATAACACGTTGCAACGCACCGTCCCGCTGATCCTCGCGGTCGCCCTGTTCATGGAGAACGTGTAAATCCCATACAATGTGCGGGTATGTGCACACCTGCAATGGACAGTTCATAAGTTATCTCATAATTGCCGACAGACCCTAAAAGCCCCTGTCGCGATGTGCCCACCCCCCGTGCCCACCTTGACGGAAATAATGCGCATACCGCACGATGCACGCTGACCCATCGAAGGTGGCTGCCATGGATGATCGACTGTCAACGAAAAAGGCCTTGGAGGTCTTGGGCTGGACTCATCGGAACACCCTCTACACGCGGGTAAAGGCCGGCGAAATTGCAGTCATTAAGGACGGCCAGCGAAGCTACTACCTGCGATCCGAGTTGGAGCGCTATTTGAACGCGGTGCAAAACCCAGAGATCACGGTCGAAGAGGCTCACCGTCGAGCGCAGGAAGCCGCTGACTATGCGGATCGCGGGCTGGAATGGCCGCCGAAATCTTAGCCCGAACTTTGCTCGGCTTCTGCCTCGCTGACGCTCGGGGCAACGAAGTGCATCCATGTGCATCCGCCTGTGCATCAAAGCTGGCGATTTCGGCAGGCCCGCCTGATAGATGAAATGTCCTCACAACCGAAGAGGACATTCAAATGGACGATCAAGACCTTAAAGCGAAGGCGGACAGCATCCGAGAACGGATGAAAAAGAACGAGGCCGATAAACTGGCGATCGGGCACGAGCTTATCCTGATTAAGAAGACTCTCGGCCACGGGAATTTCACGAATTGGGTGAACCAGCACCTTCGCGTCACCATGCGGACGGTTCAAAACTATATTAAGGCCGCGAAGCAGCCAATTCTCTCCACTCCTCGTGCCAAAAGCGAAAGTCGTTCGCTTTTGGCCAAACCTGCGACGGTGACGCGTGGGGAGTCCGTCACGAGCAAGGCTGTCATGGGGCCGGACGAGGGGCACGAGGCCGCCGCCAGCTTGTTCGCATGGATCAACGAGGAGTGGGCCGTCTTCGCGGACGAGCGCTTAGAGGGGCACGAGATCGTCATGAAGATCGATGGTCACGAGTTCCCGCTAAACTCACCGATACCGAAGGCTAAGCTCGTAGCAGTCCACTGATAAGCGCCTACGCATTACCGGACGATGCGCGTTGCGGATTGGTCATCGACTCGTAACGCGCGTCCGCCAACCGCTCTTTCACCGAACCGGCATATTCGCGCTCTGACATCGTGCGGTAGCTTCCGCCGATTGAAGCGTCCGAGCCGCCGCCGGGAACTCGCCTGTAGATCAGGTCTAACGCGATCCGCAGCTTGTCCTGATTGCGTTTGCGAAATGGGACTTTGATGCCTGCTGCGATCCGCTCCGCCTCGTCCCGGTCCTTCCGCTCGACGGCGGCGACGTAGCGCCGGGCTACATTGAACTCTACCCGGTCGTCCCTTTCCTCCAGCCAGCGATGCCATACGGCCAGCTTGGACAGCTTCGAAATCCATTCCTCAATCATAAGTCGTTCCAGTCGGACGGATCAAACGTAAAGCGCTTTCGGCGCGCCGGTGGCGCATCATCGAGGGCGTCGGTCTGCTGACCAAACAACGCGAGATAGAACTCGTCGCTCTCCTTGAGCAGGTTGCCGGTAGGGTCCTCCAGATCGACATCGTGCCCCCCTGTGTCCATGTCGCGACCATCCCCTGACAGGGTGACCAGCTGCTCGATCTCGGGAGGCTGCGGAGCCGGGATGAAGCGCAGTTCGGCGCTGTCTGGATCGATGAACTGACCGGCATCGCAAACGACGAAGGTCACCGTCGGCGCGTCGAAGTCATCGCCGCTGATTCTTTCGGGGACCGACATCTCGTCGCCGTCAATGTTGAGGAGTCTAACCGTCGCCATGGCTCAGAACCCCGGCACGCGAAACATCTCGACCTCGTGCGAGCCGATCACGTCGCGAGCCATGACGGCGTAACGGATCGAATCCCAGCAATGGTCGTGGCCCTTGCGCGGCATTTGGAGCCGCTTGCCGGTCTGTCGGTCGATCTTCCATTTGTAGTGCTTCGTCTCGGTCCACGTTTCGGTGCAGGCCGGATGAACGATGATCCGCGAGTGGCCGTTGATGAAGCGGATGCCCTCGACAACCGACTTCCCGACCACGTTTTTCGCCGTGACCTCTATCGAAAAGCCCTTGGCCGACAGGGCCGATGTGGTGCGCTGCTCGGAATTGTCGGAGATAACCACGGCGTCCCTGCGGTGCAGAACGTCGGTCAGCAGGTCGGCGATGCCGTCAACGTCCTCGCCATAGCCGACGGCTTCCCTCTCGACGTAGATGGTGTTGTACTTTTCCAGAACCCACGTCTTGGTGGCGACGGTCGGGTCGTCGGTGTAGCCGAGATCAAGCCCGTAGCATGGCTCCACGCCTTCAAGGTATTGCGCGGGAACCGTCCCGATTTCGGCCTTGGTGTAAATGCGGTCCCCTTGCGCGATGTCGTAAGCGCCGCCGTAGACGTGCCCCCACATCTGCTCGTCAACGGCTTTCAGGCGCCAGTATTCGTCGGCCATCGGTGACGCGAAAAATAGCGGATTGTCCTCCTGCGCGGTGTCGATAAGCAGGAGGTGCTGCGGCGCAACATTGCCACGATAGAATCGCTCCACCGCGTCTTCAGGGTCCAGCGGATTCCAAGAGCATATCAATTCCGCGCCTATCGCCCGGATAGCGCGAACCAGATTCATCAGATCGTTGTGGGCAACGTTCCGAGCCTCGTCCAACCAGAAGATGTTCACATCATCTAAGCCGCGAGTGTCCTCGTCGCTATCGTGCTCAAGACCCCGGAAGAACGCGAAGGAGCCGGTGACCCGATTGCGGATTTCGTGCAGCGTAACTTCGAACCGATGTTGCAGGCCAAGCCATCTAATCGCGCGTTCCAACGCCCCCTTGCTGGTATGACGAAGGGACACCTGTCGCTTGCGCATACCGGCGACAATGACGAAAGCGGCATCCATACGAAGCACGATATAGATGGCTATTGACGTTGACTTGGCCGTGCCACGCCCGCCGAACACGGCTTTATGAGTGAAGCCGGGCCGGAATAGCTGGAGGTACTTCTTGCTCAGAACGAGCTTCCCGTTCCAGCTTGCCGAATTGTTGACGGTCTCGCGCAACGTTCGGAGAGCCCGGTTGGCCATCGCCGGATTGGTGAGCGTGTTCCAACCCTCAATCATCGCGGAGGGTCCACGCCTGCACCACTGTGCCGACCTTGCTCACTTACACGACCTTGCCCGACGGCGGCCGCTTGATCGGATCGGCCAGCTTGTCGGCTGATTTCTTGGCGGTGACCTGCTCGATTTTCAGGCCGTTGACCTTCGCGCCCAGAAGCCCGAGCAGCGTCTTCACAAACGTCTCGTCGCATTCGCCGTTGGCGTAAGACTGGAGAACGGTGTCGATTGCATCGACCGGCGCAAGGTTCGTCAGTTCCCTTGCATCGCCAAGCGAGTTGGGCACAGCGGCGGGGCCGACCGCCCGCTTGATGATCTCGCTCGCGACATCAAGCCTGTCTTGCAGCTTGCCATTGCTGGTCAGCACCTCCTCCATCACCTCGAATGCCTGTTTGAGGCAGGACGCGGCACGGGCGCGCACATACTTCTTGGCCGTTGCCACATCCATTGCGTCACCTCTCGCGCCGACATTTCCCAAGAAATGCTCGTGGCGCTTTTTCAGGTGGTCGGCTCGCCTGCGCTCCTCGGCCTCCTGCCTGAGCCTTTTCGCCGCCCAAGCCTCCTCCTCCGAAAGGTTCGTCGCGGAGGTGCGGCGCAGGTGCTCAAGCTGCTCGTCGCTTAGCTCGACAATCGGCTTGACCGTAGAGGCGTCAAACATAAGCGGAAAAGACATCGCGCATCCCCAAACACATAGTGCATCCGTGTCAATATATACACAGTTATATAAGTATTAACAAGGTTGAACGTTGAATCTACATTGACAATTGATAGCAACTGATCAACGTTACACATGCACAACTGCGATGTCCCCGAGCCGGCAATGCTCGTCTCTCCTGTGGCTTTGCCGGCTCACCCCGCAGATGTGCCGGGAAAGGATAAGCGCCGTGCCAAAATTACCCAAAGCCACGCCTGAGATGCCGCCGACAGACAAGGCGAAGGCTAAGGCGGAATTCATGGCCCTGTATAAGGACCGCGATCTTTCTGGCCTGCTCGTGTTTGGCGGTCCGGGGATCGTGACAAACTTCTCGGTCGATGGCCGTCTGGTTCCCGCCGACGCGATCAAGGCGCCTCCGAAGTCGGATTTGAACTGACATGTCGGGCCTCGACGATCTCACTAAGGGGTTCGCCAGAACTCAGGCCTTGATCCTCGGCGTTCGGGCCAAGTTGGTGAAATATCAGGCGCTGGGCGAAGGCGATGCAGCAACCGTAGCTGGTGCAGATAGAGCCATCGCACAAGCCAAGTTTGCTCTGGTGGACGATGGACGCATGCTCGGCAAAGACCGCGCGTCATCCGTCCAGGCCGATAGCAGCGACGGCGTTGTCTCCGGCCTCGCCTCGACCGATGACATGGACCTCTATCGGCATGTCGTGACAGCCGGGGCGTTTTCTCAATCCATCCGTAAGCGCGGGCTGACGGGGCCGCCAGCCATCAAGCTGCTGTTGGACCATGACTGGACAAAAATTGCCGGCGTTATTCGCCGTTTGGAGTATCGCGGCGGGCGGCTAGAGATCGACGCCAAACTGAATCTCGACATCGACTACGTGCGCGACCGCTACTCAGCGATGAAGATGCTCGGGGGCTTCAACTTCTCGGTCGGATTTTTACTTCAGGAATACGAGATCAAGACCGACGCCAACAAGGTCGAATACCTCCAGATCAACCGGGGTGATCTCTTCGAGGTAAGTCTGGTCGCGTTCCCCGGTAACGAAGCCGCGACGCTCACCTCCATCAAGCAGCAATCGCTCGAAGGGCAATCACCACTCGACCCGGCCATTGCAGCCATCCAACGCATCCAAGGGCTACTGGCTACCCTCAGATAGAAGGAACGACTTTTATGAACGGAAAAGAGACAGCCGCAATTATGAACAAGGCCGGATGGACGCCAGCCGCGTTCGCAGACAGCCTCAACTCGACAATCAAGAATGAACGCCTCGCGACTGCCGAAAGGGCGCGGCTCGCGAGAGTGGCCGGGCGCACGCCCCAGCCTCAACCCCACCCCGAACCAATCACCTTGGCTCAGGCCACAGAATTCCTCGACAGGGGTACCGGAATCAGTGGGGATACGGCAGACACGTTGGAACGTTGGGCCGAGCGCCGCCGGGGAATCACCAACAATTCCGGCCCATGTTTCATGCCTCCGGCCGCGTCGCTGAAATTGTCCACCGTCATGCCGCCAGTCATCATCGGCGACGACATCGAGATGACCGCTGACGGCCCGGACATCAAGTTCAGTGACGTCACTGATCACAAGGCGCGTAACAGATACCTGACCGGGACGGTGGCTCGCTAGATCGGAATCGAAGAGCCGAATAGGCACGGCTCGATCTTGGTGAAACTATGTACGCCTTGGCACCGCAACCCCACCCTTTCGCTTGATGCCGGCCTCAACTCTGAAAATGTCCGGCACATTGATTTTGCCGTTTGCGCGCTCCTCGGTAACCGCAATGCTGTTCATCGCATCGAGAAGGGCGTTAGCGTCCCTATTATCAGCCAATTGCACCGGAGCGAGCCATCCCCCCGACTTAGCCTCTTTCAGAATACGTTGAACAACTTGGGAATCGTCCCAAATCTCGATCAAGTCGCCGCGTTCAATCGGAACGAATTGACCCGCGAGCGCCCCAAGTGCTCCATCGATCCAGCGATAGTCTTCGCGAAGTTCTGCCAACCGGGTGCTCGAAGCTTTTCGTACCCCTTCGATCAAACCCAAATGGTCCACCGCCCGATCACTTGGAGCGGGATGATGCTCTGCTGCCTTCTGCCAGGCTGTTAGAAATGTTCTCGGCGAACAAGCGTTTCTCGCGTCGCTAAGGTGCAATGGCACCCACGTATAGACTCTGCCTCGTCTGGCATCAGAGCCCATATAGGCCCCCGCAATGGCGTTGATCAGGTCTCGTTGATCTTCCGGTGAGCTTCGGGCTGGCTTAGAGGCTTGATTCAACGCATCAGATGCACCTACATTTTTCGCGACGGCACTTAGAGAAGATTTACCTGAGGCGTCGCGCATGATCTCAAAGAAAAGTAGCCCAAAAAGCTCATAAGGCTGCCAGCTAAGATCAACATGATCATTCTGAATCTTCGAGCCGTCAGGGAACTGAAAGATGCTCTTGTCAGAAAACTGATCGGGTCGAATGAATATCTTCATACGTAGCGATCTGAAGGATTTCAGTCCCACCGCACGGCGCAACAATGCAGTGGTAAGCTGTCTGATGACATGCCAATCGCCCGGGAGGCGATCCAATGCATCAAACAGAATCAAGATTCCCCTTCCTGTCTTCGAGAACCCATCGTCTACGTTAGAAAGCGTTTCTTCAAATTCTTCAGGCTTCTGCTTTAGTCGCGAAAGTGTCTTCTCGAATTGCAGTGGTTCGGCACTAGGTCCCACACTCTTCACAGCCCGGAATATCACCGCCCTCCAGATATCCTCAGCTCTGTATCCCTCCGCCAGTGCGCGCTCGATGCCGTTCGGAGTGGGTGCTACCGGAAGGGCTTTCTCAGAGCCGTTGAAACCGATTACCACTTCATTTTTCTTCAGTTGCTGCTGACCATAGACGTCTGCCACGCGGTTGCGCACTGTTGGATCAGTCAACGCATGGGTCCATAAACTCTTTCCCATCCCACGATTGCCAACAACCAACTGCCGGCCGAGATCCAGCACGGCACGATGACTCTCGGGTGTAAATACACGATCCGGCCCTACTGCCTCATTCGGCTCCACTTTACTGGCAGGGCTGAGCGCGCCCATCGTCTCCCGTATAACCTGCATGTCTCTGTCATTGCGCGCATTCATACCGCAAGAGCCCCATTCTGATGAGGCAAATTGTCGATCGCCTCGTAAAGACCATGGAGAAAAGGCCTATAGGTTTGTTCGAAGAAAGCCCCTAGCAACTGATCTCCGCGTTGTGCGGGATCAAAGTCCAGAAAGCGGCCGTCGAACGGAATAACCAGTGGTTGGTGAGGCCCATCGGGATCATCAGGGGCGAAATTGATTGCATTTTCCGACTGTCCGTCCTCGTCAATCTCGTCATAAAGATTCTCTGCGAACAATTCGTACAGATTATCCGCGTATGCGGCCGCAGTCTCGGCGCTGGTACTGGCTTTCGCATAAACTGGACGAATCATGAGGCGCCAATCTGAGGATACGCCCAGTTGCACCGACCGTTCCGCCAAAAGACGCAGGGCGGCGAACAGTGCCCGATACCCCCTAATTGTCTGCTGCTGGGCGGTTCCGAAAAACAGAACCAAGGCTCCCAAACTCAGGACAGCAGGTGCAGCAAGCTCTGCCAGCCCGGCTCGACTATCGATTAGGACAACATCGTATGATTCAAGACCCGAAATTCGGTCGATCATCCCTGATATCTGCAAACCAACAGTTGCCACATCTCCGTCTGCGTCGACGTCATCGGTCATGGCGCGTGCCAACTTGGCCAACACGTTCGCAGGATATTTCACGGAACTACTACCAAGTGCAGGCATTACGTCTACCCGCCCTCCACCGGGTAACGTTAGCTCGCTGGTTCCGATAAATTTGTGAAGTATTCGGTCTGAAACTCCACCGATACTATTCTCCACTAGATAGTCCACTACCCCAAACAAAGGGGTCCGGTCGTCCGACAAGAGTAAATCTCCTAACCCGGGAGCCTCTAAGTCAAGATCAACGACAAGAACATTCCTTCCTCTTGCAGCAAGATCAGCTGCGGTGACGGTAAGTGCCGTAGAACGGCCAACGCCGCCTTTCAAACTCGCAAAGACCACCCGCGGCGGCACGGCCACAGTCGATACTGGTTCCGATAGCCACGCAGCACCAACAATGCGTCGGTCGATCAGCCAGAACTCGTTCCTATTATCGGAAACGAAGAGCCGGTCACTCGCGGCAAGCAATCTTGCAGAGCCAGGATCATCGGAAAAAGCTACGACACCGTCGGCGCGAGCGTATGGACCGAGAGCCGTGTGCAGCTTATCGACTAGCGCTTCGGCATCCTCGAGCGATCCCGCGATCTCAGCGGTGACGAACTTCAAGTGCCCCACACCATCCCTAACCATGACTCCGTCGCGAAGGACATCCGGGCCCCAGTGCGCGGATATTGTCTCGGCGGCAACCACTAGAGCCTCATCAAAAAATGGGTGTTCACTCATAGATCACCCATCTTGTCCACGAGATCGGTAGCCTGGGTTCTCCACTTGTCCACCCATGAGTCTTTGATTTCGGCTGTCGGCGCATATCGCATATCCGTGCTCCAATTTTCAAAAACACCGGAGGCAGAGATTTGCTTCAGTCGGCCCTGTAGCCTGCCATGAGCTGCATCTGCGACCATCGTTCTCAGACTTGGGAAATGGGCGTAGAATGGATCGTTCCTTCTGTCTCCAGAATCCGGCTTCATCCCGCTTCGCGACATCATGTGCTTTACGGCCAATTCCCCTGCCAGCCCAAACAGGTAACCAGATACGGCTCGACAACCGGGCTTGGCCGTCGGCTGCTGTTCGTCATAGAGCTTTTGCGCAGCCTTGAGATGCCGCCTTGCGGCACCAGCCATGTCGTATCCATAAGCCATCGCGCTATCGTCCCCTCCCGGCACTACATAGCCGCGGGGAACGTCGGGACCAATACCAAACGATCACGTTCGCTGTGCATGCGGTTGGAACAAGCTATTGCATGGCTTCTCATGGGCCAAGCGATTCTCTGTTTCTCAGTCCACTAACGCCCCTATACGTTCGGCATTGTGGTGGCACGCACCCTCGGCGCCCTGACCTTACCCGACATACCCCAAAGGTCGCCAACGCGCGTCACTGGTGCCCCTCCTCACCCTGCGGGTGGGATTTTCATGAACGACGGGGTGACGGGCTGCCCATCACCCTTGGGCGTCTCGAGTATTGTGGAAAGAGCCGGAGCCACCACGCGGCTCCACAGGTCAGCGAGCGCATTTTGGCGATGCGAATAGCCGTCCTTCCAGACAACCGAGTCCTTGATTATCGCCCAAAGCACATCGGCATCACGGGCACCGGCTTTGACGAGGTAGCCGACATAGCGTCGCATCAACCATGTACGGTCAGGCCCGGTCACGCCATGATGCCCTGACCCCTGTGCCCATCTTGCCGCTGCTGCGTAATCGTCGCGCATCCACAGGTAGGGCTGCGCATTTTTCCATTTCCCGATTTTCTCGTGAATGCGGTTGATCTCGATAGGGGGGATGGTTCTTCCCGTTAGCAAGGTGGACACAGGGGGTATGTCGTCCCCTGCCTTCGGTTGCAGCCCGAGGCGATCAGCGAGGATCGGTAGGCGGTTCGAGTAGTCGGCGATTGGAAGGTTGGCGATTACATGGCCCGTAACCGTGAAATAGCCACTGTCCGAGTAAAGTTCTAAGCCGGGAATTATGTTGCGGATGCCTTGGAGACGCTGCTTCATCTCGGCATTAACTGAAACGATTGCCCGCCCGCCTTTACCGGAGGGCGAGAACTCGCAATAGGTCGTTGTGCGGCAGCCGTTCCAAAGATTCAGCGCACTGGTCGATGCGTGATCGAGCTGGTCGAAATCCAGACCCGTGAAAGGATCGTCTAAAGCAGGAACGTAGCCCACTCCCGCGAAGGCACCGGGCGCTAGCCCCCACAATGCGAGCGCCTCAGCAAATGTCCCGAGCCTAACATCGGGCCGATTGCGCTGCTTCCGCTTTTCATTCGAAAGGCCCGGAAACTGATTGAGGTCGAGAGGGAGCTTGCGGCGTTTGCCCTCATCATTGGTGTAGTGGCGCCACAGTACCCAGCGCTGGCGTGCCTTCATTGCGTCAAGCGCTGATGGGAGGGTGATCATGGCTAGCAGGGCACCGCAATCGACATAAGAAACGGTCGGAATTTTATCTCATCCACGGACTTCATATGGGACAGACTGACGCCCGTGGCGAGAAGGAGTTGCTGCAGGTTTTGGGTGGCCAATTGATGCTGCGGCCCATTGCTGAAATCGAGCTCGCAGACGATGCCGTTGCCGCCGCACAGCGCGCGCCCATGTTCGCAATCGCCGTCCAAGATTTCAAATGTCAGGTCGATGCCGTTGGGGGTGCGTTTTATCTTTGAGACTTGAGCCAGCACAGTCGTTTCGCACCGGGCAAAGGGGATCACCTCACGCCGCTCAAACGGCAGATCGCCGCGCATGCCCTCGGCATTCAGGGGCAACGGGTAGACATAGGAAGATGGGGCCATGCCTTGAAAGACAGCGGTCATCAGTATATCCGATCGTATCTATTAGTTTATTCAATCATAATACAAACACACTCCTTGACAGTTGTCAACACAATATGTTTATATTTATGCAGAAACAACGCGAGGTAAATCTAATGTTGCCATGTATAGATCCAAGTTTTGCCGAACACATTGCTGGCGCGACAAACCGCGACGAGCTAAACAACCGACTTATCTACGTGTTGAAACAACTCGACCAGCGATGCTTTCATGATCTGGCGAAGGAAATCGGCGTCACTTACGCTACGCTCTACGCACTGAGAAACGGGAGGTCTCCGCAACCCAACTTCAACACAGCGGATCGACTCGTATCCTATTTCGCGCCCGGATATCGCCTCGGTGTCGTCAAGGACGACACACCAAAGTGCGTTGCCGTTCCGCCGACCGTCGAGTGGAGGCCAATCGCAGGCCACGCCCAATATATCGGTGAATATGTCGGCGGGCGGTTTACGGGAAAGGTCGCGGCCATTGCCGCGACTCGTGCTCAGGCATAGGGTACTTTTTCTTCGACACCTCCGGTCTGTCGGTAACCTCCGGTCGCACTTGCCCACACGCGGGCGCGCTTTACGACCTCGGAGAGAATGACCGTGATGTCAGACACCAAAGACCAAACCTGCGACCATTGCGGCATGCGGCACGGCCCGGGGTGGGAGCCTTATGCGCCCGGCTTCTGTCGGAGGATTGCTTCCCCTTCCCCTGCTCCACCACAAAACGCAGCAGCTCCCGTCAGCACCACTCACAGCCGGGACGACGGGTTTGGCCCTGCGATGCCGCGCGAGGCTGCGGACGAATGGGAGAGTTACGTCGGGAGTCTTCCAACAGCGTCCTTGTCGCAGGAGGTTCCGCCCCCTTTCGAGGCCATCGCGACAATGGAGTCAGCCATCCATCTAGCAGCCCAGGACGCCGCAGATAATGCGGCTATGGCAGACGCCGAGTGGTTGTCCGATCCGGCCACACTCGCCAAGAGCGTTGGCATCATGACTCAGGCAGATGCGAAGGCGCTCTTCGATTATCATTTCTACATCGTTCTCGAAAAAGGCGGCATGAGCGTCGTGCGCCAGTACGGCGAGATGCGAACCCTGAAATCCATTCCGAAATTTCGGGAGGCGTATGATCACAAGAAAATGTGGGTCAAGCGGAAGGACAAGAGTGGGGCCGAGGTGTTGGTGGCTACGCCCGCCGCTTCGGCTTGGTTGAATTCCGGCGATGCGCCGAGGTACCGCTACGAGGTTTTCCGCCCGATCGGGATCAATAAGATCGGCAGTGATTTTGAAGCTCGGCGCATCAAAAATATGTGGCGCGGCTTCGCGGCGAAGAAAGTAAGCGGAATGGCGACCGACGAGATCAAACTGTCGGAGGCCTGCCCAACAATCTTTGAGTACCTGTGGACGGTCGTCGCATCGCAGCGCCCCGAAGTGATGGTCTATGTTGTGAAGTGGATCGCTGACGCGGTTCAGAATCCTTGTCGCGTTGCCGGGCGCACCGCAATCGTGCTTCGGTCAGCCGACGAAAGAACCGGAAAGACCACGTTCATCGAACTGCTCGTCGCGATCTTCGGTCACGAACATTGCTTTCCGGCTGCGCGCATGAAGGACCTTGAAGGCAAGTTCAGCGGCCAGTTCGAGGGCAAGTCCATCGTCGGGTGCAACGAGTTTTATGCGCTGTCGACTGGGGGCCGCGATGCGATGACAGCCGAGGCGGTCAGGTCAACGATCTTCGACTTGATCGACAACGGAAAGGCGACAATTGAGCCGAAAGGCATTGGCGCGTACGTGGTCGATAACTTCATGCGCTTCGTTTTCACGACCAACAAGGAAGCCGCAATGCCGCAAGGCTCACAAGGAACGCGGTTCGCCGTGTTCGAGGTGTCGAATTGCCGTCGCGGCGACAAGGCATTCTTTGGCAAGCTCCATGAGGTGTTCGAACGCGCGGACGGGTACGGCGGCGAGTTAGATCGCTTCATGACGATCCTCGCCTCAGTGCCGCTCAAGGGGTTTCACCCGCAAGGCGACAAGCCGGTGACGGTCGAGACGGAGAGACAGGCGGAACTCGCGGCGACCGGATCGAAGAAGTGGCTCATGAACCTGCTCGACCGTGGCGAGATGATTGTAGCGGGCAAGGGCGAGCAGTTCCATGACGGGCCGACCTACCTCGTGACGTCGAAGGCCGTGCAATCGCTCATTGAACTGCAAGGTGGGCACGTGGGGCAGATGTCATCGACCGCCTTCGGTCGAGAGGTCATGAACGTCCTTGCGGTCGATGGCACGAAGGACGTTTGGGTGCCGGGTAGCCGGAAGTCATTGGGTGGTCGTCGGATTCCCGAATTGAAAGAGGCGCGGAAATTGTTCGAAGAGCGCAGGAACAATGGGATGAAAGTGGATTGGTCCAACGGTCAGACAACATGGAGTGAAGTTACCCCGACAGGATGATGGCAGTAGGATTCCTCGGGACTTGGGACCTCGGGAGTCTGTAAACATCCCTTGCCCGCATATATAGGAGCCGATCTGCCCCTTCATTTTACCGATTTCATTTTACCCCCGAGACCCCCGAGACTCCCGATGAATAACCCGAGAACCCTTATTCCGTGGGGGGTTGAGGTCATCGGGTGTTGTCAAGACGGACGGCAGGGAACTCCCCGGACTCCCGATGAACTGCGGCGGATGAACCTTGTAGCACCACCAACCCCCTGTGCCCACCTTGCCACCAAACGCGTTAACGAACCGAGCGTTGCGGAAGCGGCGGGGCACGGTTCCCCAGGCCCAGCTCGCTATTGTCCGAACCGGATTGATTTCCTAGTTTTCAAGTCAAAGGCGCGTGTTGGCTCACGACCGCATTGTCGAAAGGCTGTTAAGTATGAGCGATTCAACGCAGACGATTTGGGAAGACGACGATTACGTCTATATTCCTGAAGAGCTTTTCAAGCACCTGCCGCCGGAATACCGCGCAGCCGCAGAAGCGCGAAAGCAGCAGGGTAGCGATATGCTGCAGATCGCGGATCAGGATATCAAAAGCCTCATCCGGCTAATCAACGCAGTCCCAACGACGGCAAGCCTAGGCTATATTTATCACCGCCTCCGGACCACAGAGTTCGATGTAACGTCAGAAGCTCTCATGGAGCAGGAGTTGCTGACGACAGCGTTCGTGGTGACTTACTCCCGCTTGTTCGTAAGCGGAAGTGGTGCGGGCGGTTTCTCAAGGGACCAAATCCCGTCTCATCTACAAGGCGTTCACGACGACATAATCGACATCCGCCACAAGCGTTATGCACATAATGACCGGCATGGGTCGATCACCGGTGCCATCAAGATTGACTTTGACGACACGGAAGTTCGGGTCAATTTGCAGATGGGCCTAGGGCTCTACATCGGAGGCCGGAACGAGTGGCAAGAGCTCATAACCTTCCTCGATGAGCGTATGTACGAACGCCTGCAGAAAATACTTGGCCGGCTCTCGGCCAAGACCGGATACAAATGGAAATTCCCTG
The DNA here is from genome assembly GCF_040081985.1 of Mesorhizobium yinganensis. Classification (NCBI taxonomy): domain Bacteria; kingdom Pseudomonadati; phylum Pseudomonadota; class Alphaproteobacteria; order Hyphomicrobiales; family Phyllobacteriaceae; genus Mesorhizobium; species Mesorhizobium yinganensis. The sequence continues at coordinate 85,852 of NZ_JBEBMH010000024.1, forward strand.
TTGGGCCAGGGCCTGACTGGGCGAAGGAATCCGGTTAGCGGGCTGGCCTGATGCCAGGGTGACGTCACCCACGCCGGTTCGAACGAGTCTAGCATCCTCCCGCCTCGTCAGGCCACAGCCGCGTCTACGTATGACCTCGCTTATGAACCGCGCCCTGCCCTCACCCGAACTGCACTAATCGCGTGCATCTACGTGTTTGTCGTCAACACGTACCGTGCCCACTCGTCATGCATTACCCGGCGTTCGTCTAGGCGGTCATCGCGGTCGTATGCCCGCGTGACCTCAGTGCCAACCAAATGCCCGAGGCACCGCTGCGCCAAATCGTCACTGAACTTTCCGACCTTTGTGGCCCAGCCGACAAACGAGGTACGGAAGCCGTGCGGTTTGGCGTCAACTTCAAGGTCGGCGAGGATTCCGGCGAAGGCGTGCTGAGAGAGCGGGCGGGCGCGACGATAGCCGATGAAAACCAGCGAGTCTGGATCGCGGTTGGATTTGATCGACTCCAACAGCGCGACCGCCTCGGGCGCGAGCGGGATGCGGTGATCGATGCGGGTCTTGTATCGCTCAGCAGGAATCGTCCAAAGCGCGGCATCAAGGTCGATTTCCTTCCATGTGGCCTCCCGCGTTTCCCGTTGACGGGTCGCGGTCAGCACCATGAAACGAAACGCGAGGGACGCCATGCCCTCAATCCCCCGCGCGCCCGTCATACAGTGCGGCACGCGGTCGTAAGGCAGTGCGTCGTGATGTCGGGTGGTATGCGCGCGATCATGCATCACGCTCGCGATTGCGTCGGGGCGCGCCGGGTTCAACCGCTCGGCAATCAAGCCCGAATGCATGGCGAATGTCAGCGCTCGTTCGATGAATGAGCGCAAGAACGGGCCGGTAGGCGTGTTCCAAAGCGGACGCAGCACGCCAGCCACGCGGGCCGTATCGATCAGCGCGGCCTCAACCCCTGCGATCTCAGCCAAGTGGTTTTTGACATAGCCGCTGTAGCGCGTGCGAATATCGTGCGTCCAACCGGCTTCCTTCGCCCGGATGAACTGTTCGCAGACGAACCCAAAGGTTATGACCGCAGCGGCGACGGGCACCACGGCAGCTTCGGCGGCGGCCTGGCGGTCCTGCGCTCGTGCCTCAATCGGATCGATGCCCTTGACCCGCAAAGCCACTGCACCATCTCGAAGTTCGCGGGCATCTTTTAAGCCGACGGTCGGATAGGCACCGAGTCCCATCTCCCGACGCTTCCCACCTGCCCCAGCGTAAATATACACCCACGACCGGTTGTCACCCTGCACCCGCAGGTATAGGCCTCCACCATCGCCATGAACCCCCGCCCCCAACTTTCCCCTTCGCAGAAACGTGTCTGTTAACTTGTTCGTCGCCCGTGCCATAGGACCTGCACCCACCACCGTGCCATCACCCCGTGTGAGGCATCAAACATGTATTTCATAATATGCTTGAACTTATGAAACAAGGTTCATCATTCATAAATCACGACCGTGTTCGAGCATGTGCATCAATGTTCACGCCATGTGCATCCGATGTGCACCAAGCCAATAAATCCAGTGAATCCAAACAGATAAATGGCTAGAAATCCTCGCGTTCTCCCCCTCATCCTAGCAACCGCATTGTTCATGGAGAACATGGATTCGACGGTGATCGCCACGTCGCTTCCAGCCATCGCCAACGATATCGGCACGAGTCCGATTGCGCTGAAGCTGGCGCTGACCGCCTATCTCGTGTCGCTTGCCGTCTTCATTCCGATCAGCGGCTGGATGGGCGACCGGTTCGGCGCCAAGCGGGTCTTCCGCATGGCCATCGGGGTGTTCGTCATCGGCTCGATCGCCTGCGCGGTTTCGGGCTCCCTCGGTGCTTTCGTGGCGGCACGGTCGCTGCAGGGCCTCGGCGGCGCGATGATGACGCCGCTGGCGCGGCTGGTGCTGGTGAGGGCGACGCCGCGCAACGAACTGGTCGGCGCGATGGCGTGGCTGACCTTCCCGGCCCTGATCGGCCCGCTGGTCGGCCCGCCCGTCGGCGGTTTCATCACCACCTTCTTCACCTGGCACTGGATTTTTCTGATCAACGTGCCGATCGGGCTCGCCGGCATCTTCCTTGCGGGGAAATTCCTGCCCGAGGTGGAACTGTCGGGATCGCCGCCGCTCGACTGGCGGGGTTTCGTGCTGTCCGGCGTCGCGGCCTCGGGCGTGGTGTTCGGGCTTTCGGTGGTCAGCCTGCCGGCGCTGCCGCCGATCGTCGGGATGATCACCGTCGGCGTCGGGGCCGCCGCCGCGCTCCTCTATTTCCATCATGCGCGCCGCGCGGCGCACCCGATCCTCGACCTTCGCCTGTTTGCCAATCCGGCCTTCCGCGCCGCGGTCATCGGCAGCTCGATCTTCCGCATCGGCAACGGGGCCGTGCCGTTCCTGCTGCCGCTGATGTTCCAACTGGGTTTCGGCATGACGCCGTTCCAGTCGGGCATGCTGACTTTCGCCTCGGCTTTCGGGGCGATGGGCATGAAGCTGCTGGCCAAGACCACGCTGAAGCTTGGCGGCTTCCGCACCGTGCTGATCAGCGCGGCCCTGATGGCTTCGGCGTTCATTGCCGCCAACGGGCTGTTCACGGCCTACACGCCGCCCTCGGTCATCATCGCGGTGCTGATCGGTGCCGGGTTCCTGCGATCGCTGTTCTTCACCTCGTCGAATGCCCTGGTGTTCGCGGAGGTCAACGACCGGCAGGCAAGCCAGGCGACGGCGATTGCCTCCGTCTCGCAGCAGATCACGGTGGCGCTCGGCGTCGCCATCGGCGGCGGCATCCTGGAAATGCGCGGCTATTTCCACGGCGGCGGCCTGACCGCGGACGATTTCTCCTGGGCCTTCATGCTCGTCGCCGGCATCACGGCGACCGCCATCGTGCCGTTCCTGACCATGCCGTCGGACGCCGGCATATCGGTGTCGGGCCACAAGCCGCGGGCGCGTCCGATGTCCGACTAGGGCCTTGCGATACTGTTCACGGCTCCTGACGGCCCTTGAAATCCCGGGCAAGCAAATAGAGCTCGACCGACTCGTCGCGCGAAGCCGGCGGCTTGACGTGATGCACCGAGCGGAAATTCTGCTTCAAGCGGGTCAGCAGCTCGGCCTCCGTGCCGCCCTGGAAGGTCTTGGTGAGGAAATGGCCGCCGGGCCGGAGCACCGAAATGGCGAAATCGGCGGCGACTTCGCACAGATGCATGGTGCGCAGATGATCCGTCCGGCGGTGGCCGGTGGTCGGGGCGGCCATGTCCGAGACAACGATGTCCGGCGCCCCGCCCAGCGCCTCCGAAAGCCTGGCCGGCGCGTCGTCGTCGAGAAAATCCATTTGCAGCAGGGTCGCGCCCGGCACGGCGTCCATTTCGAGATAGTCGATGCCGACCACGGCGGGATGCTCGAGCGGCGAATGCGTGCGCGCCGCCGCGACCTGGCACCAGCCGCCGGGTGCCGCGCCAAGGTCGATGACGCGCATGCCGGGCTTCAGAAGATGGTATTTGTCGTCGATCTCGATCAGCTTGTAGGCGGCGCGGGAGCGAAAACCCTCCGCCTTGGATCGCTGGACATAGGGATCGTTCATGTGCCGCTGCAGCCAGCGGCGCGACGATTCCTTGAGGCTGCTGTTCTTGATGCGCGTCTTCAGGGCGCGGCTCGCGCCCGGCTTTCCCTGCTTGTCCTTCAAGGCCGGCCTCCCCCGTTCTGGGGCCGCCGCCAGACTCCCTCCTCCGCCATCAACTCGCTCAAAATGCCTTCGCGCAGGCCGCGGTCGGCGACGCGCAGGCGCGGCGAAGGCCAGTGCGCGCGGATCGCCTCCAGGATGGCGCAGCCGGCCAGCACCAGATCGGCGCGGTCGGCGCCGATGCAGGGATTGGCGACGCGCTGCTGAAAATCCCAGCCGCGGAGCTTGGCGATCATGCTGTCGACATGCTCGTTGTCGAGCCAGAGCCCGTCGACGCGGCGGCGGTCGTAGCGCTCCAGGCCGAGATGCACGCCGGCCAGCGTCGTGACGGTGCCGGACGTGCCGAGAAGATGAAAGCGCGAGCCCTTCATCAGATGGCTGATGCGGTGGCGGCCGTCGAAGGCGCCGATCATTTCCGCGACGTCGGCCACCATCGCGGCGAAGGTCTCGGGCGTCACGTCGCGTCCGCCGTAACGCTCCGCCAGCGACACCACGCCGACCGGCAGCGAGGTCCAGGAGACGATGTGGTTGGAAAGCCGCGGCGTGCGGTGCCGCGACAGGTCGATCAGCGCGATCTCCGATGAGCCGCCGCCGATGTCGAACAGAACGACGGCATCCGTATCGCGCTCGACCAGCGGGCCGCATCCGGACACGGCGAGCCGCGCCTCGGTCTGCCGGTCGATGATCTCCAGGTCGATCCTGGCCTCCCGCCGCACCCGGTCGAGAAACTCGACACCGTTCTCGGCGGCGCGGCAGGCTTCCGTGGCGACCAGCCGCGCCCGGCGGATCGAGCGGTTGCGCAGCTTGTCGGCGCACACTTTCAGCGCCTCGACGGTGCGGTCCATCGCGGCCTGGCTCAGCCTGCCGGTGGCCGACAGGCCCTCGCCCAATCTCACGATCCGCGAATAGGCGTCTACCACTCTGAACTGCCCGGGGCGGCCGGGGGTGGCGACCAGAAGCCGGCAGTTGTTGGTGCCGAGATCGAGTGCCGCGAAAATCGGCCCATCGCGGCCATAGAGAGGACCGCCCCGCTCCCAGGGACGGCCCGAAGGCTCCAGAGGAGGCGGCGGAATCCTGATCGGCGCCGGCGATTCGGGCGGCGCGGCAACGGCCTCAACCACAGCGGCGCCTTGCGGATTCTGCGAGGAGATCCCCGGCGCGAAGACCTTGCGGCCGCGTCTGCGCTTGCGCCGCTTCCTGCCCTTCTTGGCATTTGCCGGAGCGCCGTCCGCCGGACCTGGCCGGGCGGGGTCGAACCCGCCGGCACCTTTCGGTTGCCGGGAAGGCTCTTCACCTGAAACGCCGAGATACGTTCCAGGGCTTTCGGACACCCCGTCTCCCCGCGCCATCGCGCCGGTGTCAGGGTCTTCCACCTAAAATTCCTTCCAGCACCGCACGAACCTGGGGAACGCGGCTGCCATATGTCTTGCGTTGGGCAAACCATAACAGCGCCGCGGCGGATCACCAAGCGGATTGTCCGAATTGTCGCAGTGCCTTGCGGGAGAGCGCGCCGGCATCCTATCCTTCGCTGCTCAAGACCCATCCCCCAGAAAAAGCTGCCGGCAAACGATCGATGATCCCCACGCGATGAAGCCAAAGAACTATTTCTGGCCGGCGATCGGCCTCATCGCCGTCGGCTTCTCGATATGGCTGCTCTACAACGAGTTGCGCGGAATCTCGCTGGAGGACCTGGGTGACGGGCTGGAGGCCATCCCCGCCCACCGCTGGGTGCTGGCGGCGTGCAGTTCGGTCCTCGCCTATGCCGCGCTGGCCGGCTACGACCACATCGCGCTGACCCATCTCGGCAAGAAGGTTCCGTTCAGCTTCATCACGGTGTGCTCGTTCACCACCTATGCGCTGGCGCACAATATCGGCGGATCGGTGCTGTCGGGCGCGGTGATCCGCTACCGCGCCTATGCCACGCAGGGGCTCTCCGGACAGGAGGTCGGCGTGCTGGTGGCGCTCTGCTCGTTCACCTTCGTGCTCGGCGCGATCCTGCTCGGCGCGTTCCTGCTGCTCCTGGAACCCGAGGTCTTCGACGGTTTTGTGCATTTCATGCCGGTCTCGGCGACGCGGCTGACCGGACTTGGGCTGTTGCTGCTGGTCGGGCTCTACATCTTCGGAAGCTGGCTGCAGTTCAGGCCGCTGAGGATCGGAAAATTCGCCATTCTCTATCCGCGGCTGCCGATCGTCGGGCGGCAATTGGTGATCGCGCCGATGGAACTGATCGGGGCGGCCGGCATCATCTATTTCGCCCTTCCGGAGGCCGGCAATCCAGGCTTCCTGGTCGTCCTCGGCGTCTTCGTGGTGGCATTTTCCGCCGCGCTGATCTCGCATGCGCCCGGAGGGCTGGGTGTGCTGGAGGTCGTCTTCATCGCCGGCCTTTCCCAGATGGACCCCGTGGCGGTGCTGTCCGCGCTGCTGGTGTTCAGGCTGTTCTACCTGATCGTTCCGCTGCTGCTGGCGCTGGTGGTGGTGCTGGCATTCGAACGCTCGCGGTTCGGACGGGATTAGACGCCCGAACCGAAGGCGGACCGCCGACGGCTTGGAGGCGACGGTGGCTTGCTTGCGCGGACGCCGCATATGGAAAGGCGCGCCGCCCGCCATGAGCAGTTCGCTAGGGCCTCCGCGACACGCCGAAGGTGTTTGGGGCCGAATGCGAGGAAATTAGGGCTCGATGGACTGACGGCATGACCTTCGCCCTTCACAGCCCTAGCAAGGTAGCCGGCTAGCCCGGTCCGCCGTCCCGCGATGGGAGCACTTCGAATGCGTGGCCGCGTGGGAGCGCGCCCGGCGCTTCGCCACGGTCGAGGAATCGCAGGAGATCGCCGGCAGCACCCGGCACGCGGTCTCTGTGATCATGGAAGCTGACTGGCGTAGGCTCGGCGGCGCCTAACCGCCGATCTTCACCGGCTGGCCTACCAGAAGCCCGCCCTCACCCGGCGGGCTTTTTTCTTGTGCACTCTTTCGGAGCGTGTTGCAGAAATGGAAATATTTCGTCACGGTAACTCTACCGCCCAACGTGTGATCCGGCGGCTACCGGACCACACGCCTGCGGGCGTAGCGCCATCTGGCGTTGGGGTTTGTGGCTATCTGTCACTTGTCAGACGACACCGCAAACCCCTGCCAGCGCGGCGAATATGCCATATCTCGCGCTGCTTTTTCGCAGCCGGCGGATTTCACACGCCCCTGTCCACAATTTGTTTGTATGTGGTTTGTTCCTGCCGATCGATTATCGCCAGCGGGCGGCTTTGGCTGAGTCGGATAGACCGCTAAATATTAAGGATTGCAGGCTGTCCCTTTGCAATTAATGAATGTCTCATGACTTTTTAAGCACTCAGGGTGCTGTGCAATCCGGCCAATGGGCATCCATCTAACCGTAATTGTGACATGCACAAATTGATTTTGCCTTCTAGGTGGGACAACAAAATATGTAGATAGACCTTCAACCCCACCTCTAACCACTTTGGCCGAAAACGTGCTTTCGTCCGAAATTCCATTGTTGCTCACGGTCACGTCGCAAGATGTATATCCCGCTGGGCCATTTACATCTATCTGATGCTCGTCGCCCCTTCCATGATCGCCAGAAAAAGTTGGATATACTTTTTTAGCAATCATCACTCCAGCTGCCGCCTGACGAGAACAATCAACAGAAAATGCAGCGCAGCCTGCAGTAATAAGTATCCCTGCTTCTTTTGTCCCAAGTTCCTTAATTGTTTTGAGGACAACGGATCCATTTACGTCTAGGTCAAAACTAACTGGGCTTATTATTTCATCTGCGTCACTATGCGCCGCTGCAGGCGATGCCAAGCCCAAAAGGATAGGAAATATTACGGTATGATATCGCACGTCGCCCTCCCTTTTTCCCCAAACGGATGAAGGTAGCACTTATTCCAGTAATGAGTCTAGTAGTCGCTAGCTGGAGACCCGCATTAACCGTCCCGGTAGGGATGGAATTGTGATTCACTGCTTCTGTCGTGATTTGGAGACGGGACGATGGAGCAGCGGTCGCTATTCGGGCTTTCGGAACATCTCGACCGGCTGAGCAAGAATGGTGATCCGCTCGAGGTTCTGGAGGCGACGGTCAACTTTGAGTATTTCCGTGACTGGCTGGTCGAAGGACTTGGCTATGGCGAGGGTGGCAAGGGTGGTCGCCCGCCGTTCGATCCGGTGTCGATGTTCAAGGCGCTGATTTTGCAGGCGCAGCACAATC